>NZ_ASAC01000010.1:0-235331 GCF_009834675.1 Cyanobium sp. Copco_Reservoir_LC18 | reverse complement strand
CCCACCGCCCCCCACGCCATCGCCCCCCACCCCATGACCCTGCAGCCCCCCACCGGGTCCTCCCCCCGCTGGCACTTCACCGATCCGCGCAGCGGCGATGCGCTCACGCTCGCCCCCGAGCGCGGCGGGCTGGTCACCGGCTGGTGCTGCGGTGGAGAGGAGATCCTCTACTTCGACGCGGAGCGCTTCGCTGACCCCGCCAGGTCGGTGCGGGGCGGGATCCCGGTGCTCTTCCCCATCTGCGGCAACCTCCCCGGCGACGAGCTCGTGCTGAGCCAGGGGCGCTTCCCCCTGCCCCAGCACGGCTTCGCCCGGGACCTGCCCTGGTCCATCGCCCGGCTGGCCGACGGCTGCGGCGTGGCCCTGCGCCTCGAGGACGGTCCCCAAAGCCGCCCCCACTTCCCCTTCGCCTTCGCCCTGGAGCTGGAGCTGCGGCTGCAGCCCGCGGCCCTGGCGATCACGGCCCGGATCCGCCACCGGGGCGAGGCCGGCACCGATCCCCTCCCCTTCAGCCTGGGCCTGCACCCATCTCGATCCGTCGCCGATCTCTCCGGCGTCCGGCTCGAAGGCCTGCCGGCGGACTGCTTCGACCACCTCACCATGGCTCCGGCCGTCACCGCCGATCAGCTGTCCCGGCTGGAGCAGGGCATCGATTTCCTCTGCAGCGGCCAGGGCCCGGTGCGGCTGGTGGATCCGGCGGGCGGCCGGGCTGTGACGCTGCACCCCGCGGCGCCGATGGATCTGGTGGTGGTGTGGAGCGATCCGCCCCGGCCGATGCTCTGCCTGGAGCCCTGGAGCGGCCCGCGGGGGGCCCTGAGCACCGGGGAGCGGCGCCTGCTGGTGACCCCCGGGGACTCCCTGGAGCTGGGCTGCCGCTACACCGTCGAGAAGCTCTGAGCGACGCCGGGGAGCCGGCCCGGGGCCAGCTGGCTGGCCGGATCGAAACGGCGCTTGATCGCTTCGATCAGGGGGCGGGAGGGGGCATCCAACCAGGCCGGTAGGCCGGCGTCCGGGGGCTGGCGCAGCACGGTGAGATGGCCTCCGAGTTCGCCGCAGAGGCGACGCAGGGCGCCCACCTGGCTGGACGTCAGGGCAGGCTGGGACCCCGTCGGCTCTGACCAGGCCAGGCCGAGGCCGCTGCCGGCCGCCATGTCCACGGCCAGTCCCGCCAGAGCGGGGGCCTGCATCAGGCTGCCGAGTCGATCGGGGCTGACGCCGAGGCGCAGCAGCCAGGCGGGCGCGGCGGCGGTGGCACCCGGGGATGCGGGGGCCGCAGGGCCGGTGCCCCCCCGGGCCTGGGCCAGCCAGGCGCCGGTGGTGGCGGCGTCCAGCACCCGGGCCGGCAGGCTGCACCGCTCCTGCAGGCAGCGCACCTGCTCCTGAAGGGTGGCGGCATCGACGCTGGCCAGGCCGACCAGCAGCAGGGGCTCCGGGTCCAGCCCGGCGGCGGCGGCGAGGCTGCCGTTCCACCAGTCGATCCGCTCCGGGCTGAGGCTCGAGCCCAGCAGCCAGCGGCTGAGGCCGGCCAGATCATCGGCCCCTCCCTGGAAGCAGACACTGCGGCGCAGGGGCGGCCGGGGCAGGGTGCGCAGGGTCAGCTCGGTGATCAGGCCCAGGGAGCCCCAGCTGCCGGTGAACAGCCGCATCAGGTCGTAGCCGGCCACGTTCTTGACCACCTTGCCGCCGGCCCTGGCCGTCACCCCGTCGGCCCGCATCAGCGCCAGGCCGATCAGCTGGTCGCGCACCCCCAGGTAGCGCTGGCGGTAGCCGCCCGCCAGGCCCCGGGCCACCAGGCCGCCGATGCTGCCGGCGGCGGCGCCCTCCCTGTCCCCCCAGGGGGCATCCACGGACAGCCACTGCCCCTGGTGTCCAAGGGCCTCCTGCACCTCCACCAGTTGTGTGCCGGCGGCCACGGTGATGGTGAAGTCGCCGGGGTTGAACTCCCGCACGCCCCGCAGGGCGGCGCAGCTGACCACCGTGCAAGGGGCCTGGAGGGGCGGGCCCCAGTCGAGCCGGGTGCCCAGGCCCGCCGGCAGCCAGGCCGAACCCTGCCGGTGCAGGTCCCGCACCAGCTCCTGCAGCTCATTGGGCTCAGGTCGCATCACGGCACGATGGTGCCATGGCACAGGCGACCCTCGATCCCAGGGGCGGTCTCAAGATCATCGTCATCGACGACGACCCCACCGGCTCCCAGACCGTGCACGGCTGTCCGTTGCTGCTGCGCTGGGACGCCGAAACGCTGGCGGCCGGCCTGGCCCACCCCTCGCCGCTGCTGTTTCTGCTGGCCAACACCCGTGCCCTGGCGCCGGCGGCGGCGGCGGAGCGGGTGCGGCAGATCTGCCGCGCCCTGGGGCCCGCCCTGGCCCAGGCCATGGCCGACGGCCGCATCGGCGGCTGGATCGTGGTGAGCCGGGGCGATTCCACCCTGCGGGGCCACTTCCCGCTGGAGGTGGAGGTGATCGCCGCCGAGCTCGGCCCCTTCGACGCCACCCTGCTGGTGCCGGCGTTCCTGGAAGGGGGGCGCACCACCGTCGATGGGGTGCATCGGCTCCAGGGCCAGCCCGTGCACGAGAGCCCCTTCGCCCGGGACGGCCTGTTCGCCTACGGCACCAGCCATCTGCCGGACTGGGTGGAGGAGAAGAGCGGCGGCCGCATCCCCGCCACCGCCGTGGACCGCATCGGCTGGCGGGAGCTGGAGGCCGGCGGCCCCGCCCTCATGGCCCACCTGGCCCGCCTGGAGCGGAATGTGTGCGTGGCGGTGGACGGCGCCTCCGAGGGCCAGCTCGCGTCCCTGGCCGCCGCGGTGCGCTCCCTGATCGCCGGATCCCCGGGGGAGGAGGGCCCCGCCAACGGCCGAGGCGATGGCCCCGGCGCTGGGCGTCCCCGTCGCTTCCTGTTCCAGAGCGCCGCCAGCCTGATCCAGGCCCTGGCGTCGCTGCCGCCCCAGCCGCTGGCGCCGGCGGCCCTGGCCGCCCTGCGCCGCCGAGGCGACGACGGCCCCCTCCCGGGGCTGGTGCTGGTGGGCTCCCACGTGCCCCTGGCCGACCGGCAGCTGGAGCGGCTGCTGGCGGAACCGGACTGCGTCGGGGTGGAACTGGAGGTGGCCAAGGTCCAGCGGTTGCTGGAGGGCCCGGAACCCGCCCTGCTGCTGGCCTCCCTGGAGCAGGCCTGGGGGCGGCGCCTGGCGGAGGTGCTGGCAGGGGGCCGCACGCCGGTGCTCTACACCAGCCGTGGCGAGGCCCGCTGCCGCCATGCCGGCGAGCGCCGGGCGCTGGGCCTGGCCCTGGCGGGGGTGATGGCCCGGCTGGCTTCCGCCGTGGCTCCCGCCCTGGGCTATCTGATCAGCAAGGGGGGCATCACCACCCACACCCTGCTGGCCGAGGGGCTGGATCTGGAGCAGGTGGAGCTCCAGGGCCAGCTGCTGCCGGGCCTGTCGCTGGTGCTGGCTGCCACCGACGGCGCCACCGAGCCAGCCCCTGAGGCCAGGAAGGAGCCCCTGCCCGTGCTCACCTTCCCCGGCAACCTCGGCGACCCGGGCACCCTGTGGGAGGCCTGGCACTGGATGGACACTCAGGCCGGACCGGCGTAGCTGCGATCGAGCAGTTCGATCGGATGGACCACCGGCAGCGGTCGCGGTTGCGCCCCCATCGCCTGGCGGATCTGCAGCGTGCAGCCGATGTTGGCGCTCACGGCCAGCTGGGCGCCCGTGCCGCTCAGATCGGCGGCCTTGATCCGCCCCAGTTCGGCGGCCTCCTCCGGCTGCACCAGGTTGTAGATGCCGGCACTGCCGCAGCAGACGCCGGCTTCGGTGGCCTCGCGGATCCGCACATGGGGAATCCGGCCCAGCAGGCGCCGGGGCTGGGCCGCAAGGCCCTGGCCGTGGAGCTGGTGGCAGGCATCGTGATAGGCCAGTTGCACGGGGCGCTCGGCGCTGGCGGAGGTGCCGTCCTCGTGGAGCAGGGGCCGCAGACCCGCCTGGAAGCCCTCGCTGAGCCCGACCTCGTCGAGGAATTCCTGCAGATCAGCCACCTTCCCCAGCACGGGATGGCGGGTGCCGAGGATCTGGTCGTAGGCCTTGAGGGTGTGACCGCAGCCCGAGGCGGCCACCAGCAGGGCATCGAGGGGTTCGGGGCCCGCCGGGCGCCCCGGGCCGATCACCGCCTCGAAGCTGGCCATCAGGGCCGCCGCCAGCTCCCGGGTCTGGTCCAGTTCCCCCTGGTGGTGGGTCATGGCACCGCAGCAGCCCTGGTCGGGGGGGATCACCACCTCGATGCCGTTGGCGGCCAGCACCCGCACGGCGGCGGCGTTCACCCCCGGCTCGAAGACCCGCTGCACGCAGCCGAGCACCAGCCCCACGCGGCGGCGGCGGGGCCCCACCGCCGGCACCAGCACCGGCCAGTCGTCACGGAAGGACTGGGCGGGCAGGGGCGGCAGCAGGGTCTCCATCGCCGCGATCTGCGGCCCGAACAGGCGGGTGAGGCCGCTGCGGCGCGCCAGGGCCTGCAGGGGCGTGCCGGCGTAGGCCCGCAGGGGAGCCAGCAGGGCCCGCAGCCGCCCGGGGTAGGGGAGCAGGGTGAACAGCAGGCGCCGGAAGGCGCGTTGGCCGGGGCTGCGCAGCTCGGGTGCGTTCAGCCGCGGCCGCATGGTCTCGATCAGCTCGTCGTAGCGCACGCCGGCCGGACAGGCGGTGACGCAGGCGAAGCAGCCCAGGCAGGTGTCGAAATGCTTCGCCACCGTGGCATCCAGCGCCAGCTCCCCGGCGTCGATGGCCTTGAGGGCATGGATGCGTCCCCGGGGTGAGTCCATCTCGGTGGCCAGCACCCGGTAACTGGCGCAGGTGGGCAGGCAGAAGCCGCAGTGGACGCAGGGGTCGGCGGCGATGAAGCCGGCCCCGGGGGCCCCGGCAGCCGGGGACCCGCTGGTCGCGATGGACGGAAGGCTCATGCCGGACATTCTGATCGCTTGTCCGGCCCCCCAAGCTGTCGGGCACTCACTCCCAGAAGGCGCCGAACCAGGCATCCCACTGCCGCGGCATTCGCAGCCAGATCCCTGCTCCCGGGTAGGGCGTCAGTTCCCCCACCACAACGCCATTGTCAGTGAAGTAACCGTCAACCCGCAGGAAGGATGTGGCCGAGGAGAGTTCCCTTGCCTTGTGGAGAAAGGGCTCCAGCTGATGCTGGTAGGTGGCCGCAAGCTCTGGACAATGGTCGTGTTGGGGCCTGATCAGAGGGAGCAACTGCAACCCCTCATCGAGAAAGCATTCCTTGGTGCGGAGCAACTCTGGCGGGCTTACACGAATGACTGCGCGGGAATAGCTTGGGCGGTACAGGCGGATCCCCCTGACTTGGCCCCGGAAAGAGAACGCACTGACTTCGGTGCACTGTCCGCCAGCGCAACAAAGGAGCTCTTCGGCTACCAGCCGGCGGGGAAGGTTCCGGTAGCCCCACTCCTGAAATCGGTCGGCGTAGTCAGTCTTCAGCCATGTTCGGGCCTGTTCAATTACCACGCCGTTAAGGGGTGTGGATGCGACGTTTACCAGCTGATACCAACCACTGCCGTGACTGGCCTTGAGCATCCAGCGGTCCGGCAGGGGAAGAGTCCCCAGGGTCTCCACGCTATCTGTAACTGCCAAAGTAAGTGGAGTGCTGCCCGGCCCGATTCGAGCCTCAATCCACTTCTTGGCGGCGACCTTGTCGCAGAAGGTGCGCAGGAGAGGATCGCGATCGTAGAACATCCGATGAAGGATCTGCTCGCTAAGAAACCGTGGAGCCCGAAGATCCGGCGCTGCACCATTGATCTGTCTATAGAGGTTCGTCAACTGCACCCGTTTCGGGAGGAATTTGATCCCCCTTGCAGCGGCAAGAGATTTCAGTCTCAACAAAGACGTCATCCCGTCGCTATGCGCCACAGAGGACATGACGGCGTCCTTGTGCCGTTGGGGGCCCACCAGGCTTTTCATTGGCCCATCTTCAGATGATCCGTCCCGGCCCTCTGCCTTCACCCTCCGAAGTGGCGCACCACGGCTTCGGCGAAGCCGGAGCAGCTGACGGCCTCGGAGCGGGGTTCCATCAGCCGGGCGAGGTCGTAGGTGACCTCCCTGTTGGCGATCGCGGCGCTGATCCCGGCGGTGATCAGGTCGGCGGCTTCCTGCCAGCCCATGTACTCGAGCATCATCACGCCGGAGAGGATCACCGATCCGGGGTTGATGCGGTCGAGGCCGGCGTGCTTGGGGGCGGTGCCGTGGGTAGCCTCGAAGATCGCCGCGTTGTCGCCGATGTTGGCCCCGGGCGCCATGCCAAGGCCGCCCACCACCGCCGCCGCCGCGTCGGAGATGTAGTCGCCGTTGAGGTTGAGGGTGCAGAGCACCGAATACTCCTGGGGCCGGGTCTGGATCTGCTGGAAGATGCTGTCGGCGATGCGGTCGTCGACCATCACCATCGACTTCCACTTGCCGTCGCCGTGGCTGGCGCCGATGGCGTCGAGCACGGAGGCCACCTCCGCGTCGACGGCGGCCTTCTTCTCGGGGGTGAGGCTGTCGTAGCCAGGTTCGATCAGGCGGGCGTTGTCCTCGATGCTGAGGCCGGGCTTCTCCTCCAGGTTCCCCAGGATCCAGCTCTCCCGTTCGGTGATGCACTGGTCGCGGAACTCGGTGGTGGCCAGCTCGTAGCCCCAGTCGCGGAAGGCCCCCTCGGTGAACTTCATGATGTTGCCCTTGTGCACCAGGGTCACGTGGCGCTTGGCGCCCTCCAGCCCCAGGGCGTGCTGGATCGCCTTGCGCACATGGCGCTGGGTGCCCGCCTTGCTCACCGGCTTGATGCCGATGCCGGCCCCTTCCGGGATGCGGCGCTTGCCGAGCTTGCCGTTGGCCGGAATCACCGTGTCATTGAGGTGGGCGATCAGCTCCACGCACACCGGATCGGTGGCTTCCCACTCGATCCCCATGTAGATGTCCTCGGTGTTCTCCCGGTAGACCACCACATCCAGGTCCTGGGGCCGCTTGTGGGGGCTGGGGGTGCCGTCGTAGTAGCGGCAGGGCCGCACGCAGCAGTAGAGGTCGAAGATCTGGCGCAGGGCCACGTTCAGCGAGCGGATGCCGCCGCCGATCGGGGTGGTGAGGGGGCCCTTGATGGCCACGCCGTACTGCTCGATCGCCGTGAGGGTGTCCTGGGGCAGGTACTGGTAGGTGCCGTAGAGCTCGCAGGCCTCGTCGCCGGCATACACCTTGAACCACTCGATGCGGCGCTCGCCGCCGTAGGCCTTGGCCACGGCCGCGTCCAGCACCCGCTGGGTGGCGGGCCAGATGTCCACGCCGGTGCCGTCGCCGCGGATGAAGGGGATGATCGGGTCGTTGGGAACGATCGGCTGGCCGCCCTCGAATCGGATCGCCGTGCCGCGGGCTGGGACGGTGAGCTTCTCGTATGTGGCCATTGAGTCGGCACGGAACGCGCCGATGAGCCTAGGTTTCGGGGACATTGGCTTTCTGCTCAGGGGAAACGGCATGAATGCGGCCGACCAGGCCCGATCGGTGGAACTGGCCGCCGCGATCGCCGCGGTGGTGGGGCACTTCCGCCTGCATTTCCCCGCCGCCCGGGCCAACCTCACCCCCTGGCGCGACGATCCCCTCACCCGGGCCTTCGATGAGCGGGAGACGCTCGATCTCTCCTTCCACTTCCCCGGCTGGAGTCCCCGTCTGCAGTGTCGCTCCCTGCTGGTGCAGCTGCGCCTGGAGCGGGCGCCGGTCGGGTCCGGCGAACGGCCCCGGCTGCTCGGCGTGCTGATCCGCGGCCTCACCTACGAATCGGAGCGCTGGCGCCTGGCCACGGTGGGGGACTGGCAGCCCTCGGGTTCCCATCTCCCCAGCGAGGAGGTGGTCGGCGTGCTGCAGCAGGTGTGCCGCGAGCTGTTCGATCTCTTCGGCGATGTGTCGGCCGGCGGCAGCCGGGCCGCGTAATCCTTCGCAACCTTGCCGCGCCCTCCCGCAGGCCCCACCTACGTTTGTACGTCTGCCCGCGCAGCCTCCCGATCCCATGCCCGTCGCCCTTGCTTCCCAACTCCGTGAGGGAACGAAGAAAGCCCACACCATGGCCGAGAACACCGGCTTCGTGAGCTGTTTCCTCAAGGGGGTCGTTGACAAGGCCAGCTATCGCACCCTGGTGGCCGACCTGTGGTTCGTCTACAGCGCCATGGAGGAGGAGATCGGCAAGCTGGCCGACCATCCGGTGGTCGGTCCGATCGCCTCCCCCGAGCTCAACCGCCGCGAGTCCCTCGAGGCCGATCTCACCTTCTATTTCGGCGGTGACTGGCGCCAGCAGATCCGCGCCACCCCCGGGGCCCAGGAGTATGTGGCCCGCATGCACCAGGTGGCGCGGGAGTGCCCCGAGCTGCTGGTCGGCCACCACTACACGCGCTACATCGGCGACCTTTCCGGAGGCCAGATCCTCAAGAACATCGCCCAGAAGGCGATGAACCTGGGGGAGCATGATGGCCTGCGCTTCTACGAATTCGACGCCATCGACGACGAGAAGGCCTTCAAGGCCAACTACCGCGCCACCCTCGACAGCCTGCCCATCGACCAGGCCATGGCCGACCGGATTGTGGCGGAGGCCAATGAGGCCTTCCACTGCAACATGAAGATGTTCCAGGAGCTGGAAGGCAATCTGGTGGCGGCGATCGGCAAGGTGCTGTTCGGCTTCCTCACCCGTCGCACCCGCACCGGCAGCACCGAGGCCGTGCCCGCCTAGGTTTGCCAGGCCGGCGGCGGCCGCCGCCCCCTCGAACCGCGTGCGCCCGATCCGCTTCCTGCTTCCCGGCACCACCGGCCGCTTCCGCGGTGGTGGCCTGCTGGTGGAACTGCAGACCGCCCGGCTGACCTCCCAGCTGACCCCCACCGAGGTGGTCACCTACCGGAACCGTGAGCCCGACCACCCGTTCCTGGCTGACCTGCTGGCCCGGGAGCCGGCGCCCGGGGACGCCCTCTGGATCGTCAGCTGGGGCTTTGATGTGCCCCGCCTGATGCGGCAGCTGCGGGGACGGCCCGTGGCCTACCACGCCCACAGCAGCGGCTACGGGTTTTCGCTGCCGCCCGGGGTGCCGGTGCTGGCGGTCAGCCGCAACACCCTCGGCTACTGGGGCGACCGGGCCCCCCGCCATCCCCTGTTCCTGGTGCCGAATGCCCTCCAGCCCCAGTGGCTGGAGCGGGGCAATCGGGCGGCCCCCGCGGGCGTCGGCCGCCCCATCGATGTGCTCGTGCAGCAGCGCAAGAACAGCCGTTTTGTCCTGGAGCGGCTGGTGCCGGCCCTGCGCCGGCGGGGGCTGCGGGTGGAGGTGCAGAGCGGCTGGGTGGATGACCTGGTGGACCTGTTCAACAGCGCGGCCGTCGTGCTTTACGACTCCGCCGACTACTGGCGAGGCCGGGGGGTGAGCGAGGGTTTCGGCCTGCCGCCGCTGGAGGCGATGGCCTGCGGCTGCGTGGTGTTCAGCAGCCTCAACCACGCCCTGGCCGACAGCCTTGATCCGGGGGTGGTGGGCCACCAGATCGGCTGCGGCAGCCTGGAGAACGACCTGGAGCGGATCCAGGCGGCGGTGGCCGACCCGCTGGCCTGGCTGCCGCCGCCGGGCCGCCTCGCCAGCCTGCTGGAGGCCTGCAGCGAGCCGGTGCTGCAGGAACGCTGGCATTCGGCCCTGGAGTCCATCGACGCCCACTGGACCCACCTGCTGCGGGGAGGGGCGTCGCCGCTGCGCTCGCCCCCCCTGCTTGCCCTGCGGATCGACCAGTGGCGGCGCCGATTTTCGGCCATGTGGCGATCACTGAACTGACTGGCTGGCGTGGCGGCGGCCCTTCTGGCCGCACGGGTACGATTTCCGCAAAAGTCTGACCAGATGTTTCGCAAAAGCCAAACCTTCAAGAGTTTGGTGCGACTTCTGGCCCAATTGCCGCGTCGCCGCAAGCGGGCGCTGATGCGTCTCATCCCGCTGGCGATTCTCGCCGGGGTGGCCGATCTGGTGGTGGTGGCCCTGGTGGCCCGTCTGTTCACGGTCGTCGTCGGCGGAGAGAACCGCCCCTCCATCCCCTGGGAAGGCCTGGTACCGGAAGATCCCCGGGTCAAGGTGGTGGTGCTGGTGGTGGCCTTCGTGGCGGCCGCCTGGTTTTCCTCGCTCTCCAAGCTGCTGCTGCGGGCGTTTCAGCTGCGGCTCAAGGCGTCGATCTGGCGCGATCTATCGGATATGGCGCAGCGCAAGTTGATCGCCCAGCCCTATGTCTACTTTCTGGGCGAATCGAAGTCAGATATCTCCTCCATGGTTCTCATCAACGTGTCGCGCGTCGCCGACATCGTCGTGCTGCCCCTGCTGCAGCTCGCCAGCGGTGTGTTCGTGATCGCCCTGCTCTCCGCCGGGATGCTGATCGTCGGCAAGCTGATGGCCGTTGTGCTGATCGTGGGCCTACTGGGCGGCTATCTGCTCATCTCCACCGCCATCACCCCCTTCCTGCGCTTTGCCGCCCGTCAGCGGATCCTGCTGGAGGTGCGCACCAACACGATCCTTTCGGAATCGATGCGCGCGATTCTCGATGTGCAGCTCACCGGCTCGGAGCCCTACTTCGAGCGCCATTACCAACAGGCCGGCCGTGAAACCATCCCCTTCATCTGGAAGGCCGATGTCCTGCCCGAGACCCCACGCGCCCTGATCGAGCCGCTGGGGATCACGATGATCTTCGCGGCCGGGATGCTGCCCCTGCTTTCGAATCCGGACCCTGGGGCCCTGCTGAAGATCATTCCGTTCCTGGCCACGGTGGCGGTCACCTCCCTCAAGCTCACCCCTCCCTTGCAGGACAGCTTCCGGGCTATCACCTCCCTGAGGGCCGGTCTGCCTGACCTGGAGGAGACCCTCAAGCTGATCGAACTGCCCGAGACCCGACTCACCATCCGCTCCGAAGGGGTGCCGTCGCCCGATGGGGTCATGCCCAAGCGGGTGATCCGGCTCAAGAACGTCAGCTACCGGTATCCGGGCGCCGACGTGAACGTGCTGCACGACATCTCGATGTCGATTCCAGTCGGCTCGCGTGTCGCCTTCGTGGGTGCCACCGGCAGCGGCAAGACCACCACGGCCAATCAGCTGCTCTGCCTGCTGCGGCCCACCAGCGGTACCTTGCAGCTCGACGGCATCGATGTGGATGAGGCCGATGTGCCGGCCTGGCAGGCCAACTGCGCCTATGTACCCCAGTCGATCAATCTGCTCAACGGCAACATCATCGAGAACATCGCCTTCGCCGAGGAGGTTGACGCAGTGGACCAGATGCGTGTCTGGGAGGCCCTCCAGGCCGCCCAGCTCGCTGATATCGTCGCCGAACTTCCCCTAGGCCTGTTCACCCCTATCGGCGACAACGGCATCCGGTTGTCGGGCGGCCAGCGACAGCGGCTGGCCCTGGCGCGGGCCTTCTACCGCGATGCCAAGTTCCTGGTGCTGGATGAGGCCACCAGCGCCCTCGATAACCGCACCGAATCGGAGGTGATGGATGCCATCGAGGTGATCGGGCGCCGCTGCACCCTGGTGGTGATCGCTCACCGGCTCTCCACCGTGATGCGTTCGGATTGCATCTTCGAATTCGAGGCGGGGCGCATCAAGGCCTATGGGAGCTTCGAGCAACTGCGGCAGCGATCCGATACCTTCGACGACCTCGCCTCGTTCGAACGTCGTCTTTCCAGCCCCCTTGGGTGATGCTGTTGTTCTGGTTTTTTGGGTTCGATCACAAAGATAACTGTCGCCATAATCTCGCCGTTTCCAGTTGCTGACCAACCCGTATCTAGGTTGATCGACGCGCCCGTCGGGAAGGGGCTGCTAGGGTCAAATTTCAATGTTCCATGCCGGAGCCTGTGAGTTTTCTGGCCGGTCTGAACGAGGCCCAGCGGCGGGCGGTCGATCACCACACCGGCCCGCTGCTGGTGGTGGCCGGGGCCGGCAGCGGCAAGACCCGGGCCCTGACCCACCGGATCGCCCATCTGATCGGCCACCACGGCGTCGATCCGGCCCAGGTGCTGGCGGTCACCTTCACCAACAAGGCCGCCCGGGAGATGAAGGAGCGGCTGGAGGTGCTGCTGGCCCAGCGGCTGGCCCAGAGCCAGTTCGGCCAGCCCTGGAGCACCCTGCCGGCCCGGGAGCAGAAGCAGCTGCGCAGCCGCATCTACCGGGAGGTGATCAAGGACCTCTGGATCGGCACCTTCCACGCCCTGTTCGCCCGGCTGCTCCGCTTCGACATCGACAAGTTCCGCGACCCCGAGGGGCTCACCTGGACGCGCCAGTTCTCCATCTACGACGAGAGCGACGCCCAGAGCCTGGTCAAGGAGATCGTCACCCAGGAGATGCAGCTCGACCCCAAGCGTTTCGAGCCCAAGAAGGTGCGCTGGGCGATCAGCAGCGCCAAGAACCAGGGCTGGCTGCCGGAGCGGCTCGAGGAGGAGCACCCCGGCCCCCGCGGCAAGCATGAGGCCGAGGCCTACCGCCGCTACCGGCGCGCCCTGGCCGCCAACAACGCCCTCGACTTCGACGACCTGCTGCTGATGCCGGTGCAGCTGTTGCAGCAGAACGAGCAGATCCGCCACTACTGGCACCGCCGCTTCCGCCATGTGCTGGTGGACGAGTACCAGGACACCAACCGCACCCAGTACGACCTCATCAAGCTGCTGGTGGCCAACGGCCATCCCCCCGAAACCTTCGACGACTGGGAGGGGCGCTCGGTGTTCGTGGTAGGCGACGCCGACCAGAGCATCTACAGCTTCCGGGCCGCCGACTTCACGATCCTGATGGGGTTCCAGCGAGAGTTCGGCGACGGCTCCCTCGACGGGGACACCGGCACGATGGTGAAGCTGGAGGAGAACTACCGCTCCACCGCCACGATCCTGGAGGCGGCCAACGCCCTGATCGCCAACAACAGCGAGCGCATCGACAAGGTGCTGCGGCCCACCCGCGGCGAGGGGGAGCCCATCAGCCTCACCCGCTGCGACGACGAGATCGCCGAGGCCGAGGCGGTGGTGCACCGGATGCGGATGCTGGAGGCGGCCCACCCGGAGCTGCGCTGGGGCGACATGGCCGTGCTGTACCGCACCAACGCCCAGTCCCGCGCCATGGAGGAGTCGCTGGTGCGCTGGGGCCTTCCCTACATCGTGGTGGGGGGCCTGCGCTTCTACGACCGGCGCGAGATCAAGGATGTGCTCGCCTACCTGCGCCTGCTGGTGAATCCGGCCGACACCGTCAGCCTGCTGCGGGTGCTGAACGTGCCCCGGCGGGGCATCGGCAAGACCACCATCGAGCGGCTCACCGATGCGGCCAACCAGCTGGGGCTGCCCCTGTGGGAGGTGGTCAGCGATCCGGAGGCGGTGCGCTCCCTGGCCGGCCGCTCCGCCCGGGGGGTGCTGCAGTTCCAGGAGCTGATCACCGACCTCGGCCGCCGCCTCCAGGACGCTCCCCCCTCCGAGCTGGTGCAGCGGGTGATGGAGCAGAGCGGCTACCTGGCCGAACTGCTGGCCGAGGCCACCGACGAATCGGAGGAGCGGCGCCGCAACCTGCAGGAGTTGGTCAACGCCGCCCTCCAGTACCAGGAGGAGAACGAGGAGGGCTCCCTGGAGGGCTTCCTGGCCTCCGCCGCCCTGGCCAGCGACGCCGACAGCAAGGACACCGAGGCCGACCGGGTCACCCTGATGACCCTGCACGCCAGCAAGGGGCTGGAGTTTCCGGTGGTCTTCCTGGTGGGGCTGGAGCAGGGCCTGTTCCCCAGCTACCGCTCCCTGGAGGACCCCGCCGCCCTCGAGGAGGAGCGCCGCCTCTGCTACGTGGGCATCACCCGGGCCAAGGAACGGCTCTTCCTCTCCCTTGCCAGTGAGCGGCGGCTCTGGGGCGGCATGCGGGAGCCGGCGGTGCCCTCGGTGTTCCTCTCCGAGCTGCCCGAGGCCCTGTTGCAGGGCGACATCCCCCGCAGCGGCGGCGCGGCCCTGCGGCGGGAGCAACGGCTGGAGCGGCTCACCCGGGTGGATCGGGACGACAGCCAGCGGGTCGCGGCCGGTGGATCGGCCGGCATTCCCGCCAATGCGGTGCGCCGCCGCGGTGCCCCCCGCACCTGGGCCGTGGGGGATCGGGTGCGGCACAGCAGCTTCGGTGAGGGCCAGGTCACCCACCTGTTCGGCAGCGGCGACAAGACCTCCATCGCCGTGAAGTTCGAGGGCATGGGGCCGAAGATCCTCGACCCGCGCCTGGCTCCGATCGAGCCGGCATGACCCTGCCGCTGGTCACCGCCGTGGTGCCCACCCGCAACCGCCGCCAGACCACCCTGCGCTTCCTGGCCGCCATGGCCGGCCAGACCTACGGCGCCCTGCGGGTGGTGGTGGTGGATGCCGACTCCAGCGACGGCACCGTGGCGGCGATCCGCCGGCAGCATCCTCAGGTGACGGTGGTGGCGGCCGGCGAAGGGGATTTCTGGGCCGGTGCCACCAACCGCGGCGTGCGGCGGGCCCTGGCGGCCGGCACCGACTACGTGCTCACCATCAACGACGATGCCGTCGTCCCGTCCGATTACGTGGAGCGGATGGTGGCCCTGGCCCAGCGCCACGGCTGCGGCATCCTCGGCAGCCGCATCGACCTGCTGGCCGAGCCCGGGCGCATCTGGGCCCTGGGCACCCGCACCGACTGGGGCACGGACCGCTTCCTGCGCCTGTCCCACCACGACGAGCTGGCCAGCCAGCTGGATCCGGCGCTGGCGGCCGCCGAGGTGCTCCCCGCCGAGGCGATGCCGGGCAACGGTGTGCTGATCCGCCGGGAGGTCTTTGGCCGTGTCGGCCTCTACGACGCCCGCTGGCTGCCCCACTACCACGCCGATTCCGAGTGGGTGATGCGGGCGGTCCGCTGCGGCATCGAGGCCCGGGTGACCCCGGGGGTCGTGGTCCTCAACGACTTCGGCGACGAGCAGAAACGCCTGCCCCTGGGCAGCCTGCGGGGTCTGCTGTTCACCTTCTTCCACCCCAAGTCCCACCTCTACCTGCCGGCGGTGGCGGCCATCCTCTGGCGCCACTGTCCGCCGGCCCAGCGCTGGCCCACCCTGCGGGCCCTGGTGGGCCGCTTCCTCAGGATGAAACGGTGAAGGAGGTGCGCGGGTGGGGCGGCTCCGGCCGGCGCAGGAGCCGCCGCCAGCACCAGCGCAGGTAATCCCCCAGCCCCCACCAGCGGCCTTTGGCCCGTTCGGGGTCCGAGAGGCAGAAGCTCAGGGGGCGGACGGCGTAATAGATCAGGTTCAGCAGCACGGCCAGCGGCGTGGCGTGGCGGTGCAGGAGGTAGAGCTTGCTGAAGGTGGCGTGCTGGTACTTGGCCCGGGGGGCCCGCTGGGTGATGGCGGACACCTGATGCTCCACCAGCACCGCCTGGGTGACCCGCAGCCGGTAGCCCAGCCGATGGTGGCGCTCGCAGATGTCGGCGTCCTCGTAATCGAGGAAGTAACGGGGGTCGAACTGGGGGCACTCCCGCAGCACCCCCAGCTGGAAGACCATGCTGCAGCCGGAGATCCAGCGGGTGGGCCAGGTGCGCACCGGCAGGGGGCGGCGGTCGTCGCCGGGGAAGCGATGGCCCAGCTGGCCGCTCCAGCGGTTGAAGCTGCCGTGGCTGAACCAGACGTCCCCCTGCGGATCCCGGATCCGGGTGCCCAGCATGGCGATCTGATCGTCGTCGCGCAGGCACTGCCGGACGTAGGCGATCGCACCGGCATCGAGGCGGGCATCGGGGTTGATCAGCCAGGCCACCGCCTGCCGGTCGGTCTGCCACACGTGGGCGAGCCCCAGGTTGCAGCCGCTGCCGAAGCCGAGATTGCCACCGGCTTCGATGAGGGTCACCGGCAGGGTCAGGCTGCTGGCGTCGATCCAATGCCGCAGGCTCCGGTCGGATGGGGAGTTGTTGACGACGACAAAGTGCAGGGATCCAGGGTGCTCCGCGCTGGCGCTGATCGCCTCAATCAGGCCACGGATGTAATCCCCACAGTGGTAATTCACCGTGATGAAGTGAATGGGGAGTCGGGCTTCTGAAGGCCTTTCCATCAACGGAGAACAGCGACGCTGCGACCGGAGTGGGTGTCACGCATCGGTGAATGAGTCACTCATAGGTTGAGGGGTAGACAAACGTTCCGGTGATCCCTTTGATGGCCGCTTCGCGCAGGCGATTGTTGTAGCTCAGCGGCACGCCTCTGCGGTACATGAGATCCCTGAACTCTTCAACATAAGGTTCGACATCCCCGGTGAAGACGGACTGCTTCACTGCCTCCCTGAACAGGCTGATTGCCTGGGCCATGGTGTAGCTTCCGGCGGTACAGAGGTCGTGCTTGACGAAGGGGCAGTGAAGATAGAAGGGGTAAAGAAAAGCAGCAATATGGCTGGGATTGCCGTTCTCGATCAGATCTGCGATGCTGTAGAGCTGGGCGCCCGTGAGTTTCTCATGTTGATTGCTCTGCAACATCAGCTGCTGCAGGGAGTAGCCGATCTTGCGCCGCTGGGAGGTGCGGGCAGGCGATGGCATCAGCCGAAAGACTTCTTCTGCAGGGACCCCACCTTCTCTGCTGAAATAGCTTTCGAGGGCCTCCTGGAGCTTGTCGCTTGTGTAGAGCGTATCGACGGCTGTAAACTGCCTGTACACCTGCTGGGACAAGGCAATCTCTCCGTTGTAGATGCAATGTCCTCGGTGGGAGAGTGGCTTGTACTTCTTCCAGAACTGTAGAAAGGGCCTGGAACGGAAGACGTCGGGCTTGAGAACCTGGAAATAGGATTGGTAGTGGGTCTGGATCTGATGACTGATGTGGCTGAACAGGGCCTGCTTCTCTGAGGTCACAAAGGCGTGCAGGGCGGTAATGAGTGCCTGGGCGTTGCGGCCCGGGATGAACTGCATCGAGTCATTGGCGATGCACAGAACCTTGCAGCGATCGAGATGGCCTTCGTTGTGCAGCAGTAGAATCCCATCCCGGAAGCCACCGAAGTCCCTGCCGATGTTGTGGTGGTCGTAAGCACGCCAGCAGAGGGTCTGGAGGGAGGCCGCCGCGTCCGGGTCCGTGTGCTCATTATTGATGTAGACCACCGCGAACCCCGCTTCATTCAGGGCTTCGAGATAGGCCCGGTTGGAGAGAGTCAGACGTCTGGAGTACGCAATGAAGAGTGCGATGCGCTCGGGCGTGTCCGCGACACCTGCGTAGGCGCGGTTCGCGATGATGTCTGTCCCCGGATCAAGGGAGAGTGGTTGGAAGCGCCGTTCCGGCGGACAGCGGAGGCCGTAGGGGCCCAGCCAGTAATCAATCACGGCCTGGACATAGTCCGTGAGGATGAAGATCTTGATCTTGATCTTTTTCCAAAGACCCAGGGGGGCTTTGAGGACCTTCTTGAAGCTGTCAGTCATTCCGTGCGACTCTGGCGGCTTGGGTCTGCTTCCACGGGCTCCGACTCAGGTAGGGCGCCCCACGCGTGGGCTTCAGTCATGGAAGGTCAGCGCTCAAACGTCACCATGATTCTTCTATCGCCATCAAGCGCGATGTCGATCGTCCGAGTGTACCCTGCGCTCTCTGGACAGCGCTCCATGGGCCTGCCTTGATGACGGTCACCGCGATCGATCCCGGGGACCTCTCGCTGCCGCCCCGCCTGCTGGCCGCTTTCCATGGGTCGGCGGATTGCGCCGCGCTGGCCGTCGTAGGCGGTGCCGTGCGGGACCTCCTGCTGCATCGGGTGCATCGCGATCCGCTTCGGGGCCTGCCGGACATCGACCTGGTGGTGGAGCTGGCCCCGGGGGCCGATCCGGCCGATCCGCGCCCGGCGGCCCATCGCCTGGCCGAAACCCTGCTGGCGGATGTCCCGGCCGCGGCGGTGGGTTTCTGCCAGTTTCACCAGGCCTTCGGCACCGTCGAGCTGGAGCTGGACGGGATCCTGCTCGACCTGGCCAGTGCCCGCCGCGAGACCTACCCGGCCCCCGGGGAGAACCCCGTGGTGATCGACGGCTCCCTGGAGGAGGATCTCGCCCGCCGCGACTTCAGCATCAACGCGATGGCCCTGGTGTTCGCCAGCTCCGGGCCCGGCCTGTCCCTGCTCGATCCCCATGGCGGCTGGTCCGACCTGGGCCGGCGGCAGCTGCGCCTGCTCCACCCCAGGAGTGTGGAGGACGACCCCACCCGGATCGTGCGGGCCGCCCGCTATGCCGCCCGGCTGGGGTTCTGCCTGGCCCCGGCCAGCCTGGAGCAGCTCCGCGCCACCCTGGCGCGCTGGCCCTGGGGGGAGGCGAGCCGTGGCGCCGGCAGCGGACGGGTGCCGCCCGCCCTGGGCACGCGGCTGCGGATGGAGCTGGAGCTGTTGCTGGAGCGGGAACCGTGGGAGGCGGCGCTGGGCTGTCTGCAGGCGTGGGGTGCCCTGGTGCTGGTGGATCCGGCGCTGCAGCACGACAGGGGCTGGCGCCGCCGCCTGCGCTGGGCCCGGCGCTGCGGCCTCCCTCCCCTGGCGGCCCTGCTGGCCGGCAGCGCGTCAGCGGTGACCGTGGCGGCACGGCTGCAGCTCCCCCACGGGCAGCAGCGGCTGCTGGCCCAGCTGGCCCAGCTGCGTCAGGGCTGGCAGGCCCTGGAGGCGGCCCCCGCCACGGCCGAGGCCTGGACCCGCTTCCTGGAGCGGCCCGGCTGGTCCGCCGAGGCCGTGGCCCTGGCGCTGGTGAGCGGGGCCCTGCCGCGGCGGCCCCTGCTGCGCTGGTGGTGCCGCTGGCGCCATCTCCCCTCCCCGGTGTCGGCGGGCGAGCTGATCGCCGCCGGCCTGCGGCCGGGACCGGCCCTGGGGGAGCGCCTGCGGGAGTTGCGGGGGGAGCGGCTGCGGGACGAGCGCCCCTGAGCCGTCGCCGCAACGGGCGATTCCGGCAGGTCTCTTAGGGTCACGGAGCAGCGGCTTCCCCTGCGCCGAATGGCAGCGCTGACCCAACCCTTTCTGCCGCTGCTGCTGGCTGTCGCCGCACCGCTGCTGTGGGGATGGCGCTGGCGCCGGCCCAGCTGGCAGATGCTGCTGCTGGGGGTGGGCTCCTGGGCCGCCATCGGCTGGCTGTCCCTGCTGCCGGCGGGGCCCACGCTGCGCCAGGCCTATGGGCTGCTGGTCGTGATCGACCTTCTTGTGGTGGCGGCGGCCGTGGGGCTCCGGCCGCAGCGCTGGCATCAGCGGCTGGCCGACCCGGCCCTGGGGCGGCCGTTGCTGGCGGTGCTGGCCCCCTCGCTGGTGTGTGCGATCGCCCTGGCCCTGCGCGGGGTGGTGCTGGAGTTTCCCTCCGATGGCTTCGTCTACTACACGACCTATTTCGGCAGCGACCTGCTCGACACGGTGCGCCTCGACCCGGTGCGCTACCGCTCGCCGGCCAACTGGTTCTTCACCGCGGCCAGCTACCTGTTCGGCTTCCCCGACGCTCTCGCCCCCTGGCGGGCCAGCCTGCTGGCGGCGCTGAACACCTTCCTGGTGCTGGTCGCCAGTTGCCAGCTCAGCCTGCGCCTCACCGGCCGGGTGGCCCTCTGCTGGCTCACGGCCCTGCTGTTCCTGCTGGGCATGGGGCACCAGAACTTCTCCTTCTTCCACCAGATCGCTCTCAACGGCACCCTCCCCGGACTGGCCCTGCTGCTGGCCGCCGCCACGCCGCTGCTGGGGCTTCTGCAGCGGCCGTGCTGGCCCGGTGCCCGCCCGCTGGGCGCGGCGACGGCGCTGCTGCTGGGGGCGGCTTACCTGGCCTATCACGCTCACGGCGTGACCGCCTTCCTGACGGTCAACCTGCTGATCGTCGCCACGGCCGCCAGTCTGGTGGTGTGGCCGTCCCAGCGGCGCCTGGCCGCCGCCGCCGCCGGAGCTGGACTGCTGCTTGCGGCCCTCCAGCGCCTGCCCTGGCACCCGAGGCTCGAATCCTTCTACGCCTGGCCGGAGACGATGCGCTTCGTCCACGACTACCGGCTTCTGGGCCACCGTTTCTTCTACTTCTGGCCGAGCCTGCCGGTGGCCACCTGGGAGCCCGTGTTTCTGGCGGCGCTGGGGCTGTCCCTGGCCTGTGCCGTGGTCTGGAGGGGCCGGCGTCCCGTCCCCGGCGCGGTGCTGGCCCTGGCGCTGCTGCCGCCGCTGGTGCTGCTGGAGTGGTGGGCCCCCTTCATCAGCGATCTGGTCTTCAAGCTGATCGAGCCGGACAGCGCCTATCGGCTGGTGTGGACCAGCTTGTTCTGGATCTGCATCCCGGCGATGGCCCAGACCCTTGACCCCGGCGGGCGCCGGGACAGCTCCATGAGGTGGTCCGTGGAGCGAGGGATCCTGATGGCGATGCTGGCCGGACTGATCACCGTGCTGGCGGTCCCGATCGGGTTGCGGGGCCGATCGAATGCGTTCGTCTCCAAGCTGCCCCACCTGCTCACCTCCCCGGAGGAGGTGTGGCCGGCGGATGGCGCCACAATCGAGCCGATCCTCGGGTCCCTGCGGGAGCTGTGTGGGCGGGAACCGCGGCTGCAGGGCCGGACCCTGCTGAGCGATCCCTACGTCGGCGCGGTGCTGGGCACGCGTCAGTGCCTTGCCCCTGTGGCCGGCCGGGACATCAACCATCTCGGCGCGTCCTCGGTGGAGACGGGCCAGTATCCGGGGCTGCGTCCCGCGATCGGGTCGCCTGCCGCTCTGCGGGCCTGGCTCGATGAACGGCGGGTGGATGTGGTGGTGCTGCGCGATGCCTACCCGCCCTACGAGAGCCGGATCGCCCGGGCCAGCAACCATTGGCAGCCGGATCTGATCAGCCGCTACGGCGATCTCTCCATCAACCGTCTTTCCACGGCTCAGCTCGCCCGGGTGGGATTCCTGCTGGTGCGGCACGAGCACGGGATGAGGGTGTACCTCAGGACACCCCCTGCGCCTCGATGAGGGCTAGGCCGGGCTGGCGATCGCTGCCGCGGTAGCCCCCCGGATTGGCGCTCTGCCAGACCCAGCCATCGCGGCAGATGTCCGCCAGGGAGCGCTTGGTCTGCCAGCCCATGCGCCGCGCCGCCTCGCGGGGATCGGCGACGCTGATGGCGGAATCCCCCGACCGGCGTTCCACCACCGAATAGGGCAGGGTCAGGTCGTTGGTGGCCTCGAAGCTGCGCACAAGATCGAGCACCGAGTGGCCGCGACCGCTGCCGAGATTGAGGGTGAGCAGCTGGGGTGGCTCCGCCTGGAGCACTTCAAGGGCCCGGCCGTGGCCCTCGGCCAGATCCATCACGTGCAGATAGTCGCGGACGCCCGTGCCGTCGGGGGTGGGCCAGTCGCCGCCGAACACCTCCAGCCGCTGGCGGCGCCCGGCCGCCACCTGGCAGAGAAAGGGAAACAGATTGTTGGGGGGGCCGGAGGGGTCCTCACCGATGCGCCCGCTGGGGTGGGCGCCCACCGGATTGAAGTAACGCAGCAGGGCGATGCGCCAGCCGGGGGTGCTGGCGGCCACATCGGCCAGCATCCGCTCCACCGCGGCCTTGGTGTAGCCGTAGGGATTGATCGGCTGCAGCGGGGCCGTCTCGGGGATCGGCACCCGGTCGGTGAGGCCGTAAAGGGTGGCGCTGCTGCTGAAGACGAGCGTCTGACAGCCGTGGCGGTCCATGGCCTCCAGCAGCCGGACCGCCCCGACGACGTTCACGTCCCAGTAGCGCAGCGGCTGGCCCATCGATTCCCCCACCGCCTTGAGGCCGGCGAAGTGGAGCACGGCGGCGATGCCGCCGGCGCCCATCGCTTCCCCCTCCCCGAAGGCCCGGTCGAGGTCAAGGGGGCAGCGCACATCCCCCTTCAGCAGGGTGAACCGGGCCGGGCCCCCGTCCCCTGCGGCCCAGCGCTCCGGGGACAGCTGCCGCCAGCCCCCCAGCCCGGCCAGCTCGCTCACGCGGCGCAGGGCTTCGGGACTGCCGTTGCTGAAGTCGTCGATCACCACCACCCGGTGACCGGCCTCCAGCAGCGTCAGACAGGTGTGACTGCCGATGAATCCGGCTCCTCCCGTCAGCAGCACCGTGGTCAAGGACCGGCCCCCGTCAGGCTCTCGGCCACAACTTACCCGTCCTTAACCTCCGGCACCGCCATTGCCTGGCCACGGCCAAAGCCAGGCGATGGCGGTAATGTCCCCGCAGCACTGCCATCCCCCATGGACCCGGCCCAACCGCCGATTCGCACCATCTGTTGCATCGGAGCGGGCTATGTGGGGGGGCCGACGATGGCCGTCATCGCCGACCGTTGTCCCGGGATTCAGGTCACGGTGGTCGACCTCAATGCCGAGCGGATCGCGGCCTGGAACGACCCGGATCTGAGCCGTCTGCCGGTGTATGAACCCGGACTGGATGCGGTGGTGGGCCGGGCCAGGGGGCGCAACCTCCACTTCACCACCGAGGTGGATAAGGCCATCGCCTCCGCCGACATGGTGTTTCTCTCGGTGAACACCCCCACCAAGACCAAGGGCGTGGGGGCCGGCCAGGCCAGTGATCTGCGCTGGATCGAGGCTTCGGCCCGCCAGGTGGCCGCCTCCGCCCGGGGCCACACGATCGTGGTGGAGAAGAGCACCCTGCCGGTCCGCACCGCCGAGACGGTGAAGGCGATCCTGGGGGCCGCCCAGCAGAACCGCCCGGAGGGCGATCGCCGGCAAGCCAAGACCTTCGCCGTGCTCTCCAATCCCGAGTTCCTCGCCGAGGGCACGGCGATCGCCGACCTCGAGGCCCCCGATCGGGTGCTGATCGGCGGAGAGGACCCTGCGGCGATCGAATCCCTGGCCGGGATCTACGGCACCTGGGTGCCCCAGGAACGGATCCTGCGCACCAACCTCTGGAGCAGTGAGCTCTCCAAGCTCACCGCCAACGCCTATCTGGCCCAGCGGATCTCCTCGATCAACAGCATCGCCGCCCTGTGTGAGGCCACCGGGGCCGACGTGCGCGAGGTGGGCCGCGCCATCGGCACCGATTCCAGGATCGGCGCCAAGTTCCTGCAGGCCGGACCCGGCTTCGGCGGCAGCTGCTTCCAGAAGGACATCCTCAACCTGGTGTACCTGTGCCGTCACTACGGGCTGGAAGAGGTGGCGGGCTACTGGGAGCAGGTGGTGACCCTCAACACCTGGCAGCAGGACCGCATCGCCCGGCTGGTGGTCCAGCGCCTGTTCGGCACCGTCACCGGCAAGCGGCTGGCGGTGCTGGGCTTCGCCTTCAAGGCGGACACCAACGACACCCGCGAGGCCCCCGCCATCCGCATCTGCCAGGACCTGATCGAGGAGGGGGCCCGCCTGGTGATCGTGGATCCCAAGGTGTCAGCCGCCCAGATCGCCGAGGACCTCGGCCAGCCCGCCTCGCCGGCCGACGGCGGCTGGCAGACGGCGGCATCGCCGCTGGAGGCGGCCGCCGGCGCCGATGCCGTGCTGATCCTCACCGAATGGCGTGACTACGCCCGGCTCGACTGGGGCGCGATCGCGGCGGTGATGCGCCGTCCGGCCTGGCTGTTCGACGCCAGGGCCATCGCCGATGCCGCGGCCGCCCGGGCGGCGGGTCTTAACGTCTGGCGGGTGGGTGAGGGCTGAGTGACGCGGCGCAATCTGATCACGGGCGGGGCCGGCTTCCTCGGATCCCATCTCGTCGACCGGCTGATGGAGGCCGGGGAGGAGGTGATCTGCCTCGACAACTTCTACACCGGCCGCAAGGACAACATCCGCCACTGGCTGGGCCACGCCAACTTCGAGCTGATCCGCCACGACGTCACCGAGCCGATCCGCCTGGAGATCGACCGCATCTGGCATCTCGCCTGCCCGGCCTCGCCGGTGCACTACCAGTCGAATCCGATCAAGACCGCCAAGACCAGCTTCCTCGGCACCTACAACATGCTCGGGCTGGCGCGACGCGTCGGCGCCCGGCTGCTGCTGGCCAGCACCAGTGAGGTCTACGGGGATCCGGAGGTCCATCCCCAGCCCGAGAGCTACCGGGGCTGCGTCAACACCATCGGCATCCGCTCCTGCTACGACGAAGGCAAGCGGATCGCCGAGACGCTCTGCTTCGACTACCAGCGCATGCACGGCACCGAGATCCGTGTCATGCGGATCTTCAACACCTACGGCCCCCGCATGCTTCCTGACGACGGCCGGGTGGTGAGCAATTTCATCGTTCAGGCCCTGCAGGGTCTGCCCCTCACCCTCTACGGCGACGGCAGCCAGACCCGCTCCTTCTGCTATGTGGATGACCTGATCGAGGGCATGATCCGGCTGATGAACGGGGATCACACCGGCCCGATCAACATCGGCAACCCCGGCGAGTTCACCATCCGCCAGCTGGCCGAGAAGGTCCGGGACCGGATTCAGCCCTCCCTGGAACTCACCACCCAGCCCCTGCCCCAGGACGACCCTCTGCAGCGTCAGCCGGTGATCGACCTGGCCCGCGAGCTGCTCGGCTGGGAGCCGAAGGTGAGCCTGGAGGAGGGGCTGGGGCCCACCATCGCCTACTTCCGCGAACGGATGCAGGCGGTCCGTTGACGGCGAAGGGGCCGATCCTGGTCACCGGGGTCGCCGGCTTCATCGGGGCCGCGGCGGCCGAGCGGTTGCTGGCCCGGGGCGAACGGGTGGTGGGGCTCGACAATCTCAACGCGTACTACGACCCGGCCCTGAAGCGGGCCCGGCTGGAGCGGCTGGAGGCCCTGGCTCCGGCCGGAGCCTTTGATTTCCATCGCCTGGATCTGGTGGAGGCCGAAGCGGTGGCGGCCCTGTTCGCCGCCGAGCGCCCCACCCGGGTGCTGCATCTGGCCGCCCAGGCCGGGGTGCGGCACTCGATCGACAATCCGGCGCTCTACATCCAGAGCAATCTGGTGGGGTTCGGCACGGTGCTCGAAGGCTGCCGCCATGGGGGTGTCGAGCATCTGGTGTATGCCTCCAGCAGCTCGATCTACGGGGGCAACCGCCACACGCCCTTCCGCGAGCAGGACCCGGTGAACCATCCGGTGAGCCTGTACGCGGCCACCAAGAAGGCCAATGAGCTGATGGCCCACACCTACAGCCATCTCTACGGCCTGCCGGCCACCGGTCTGCGCTTCTTCACCGTCTACGGCCCCTGGGGTCGGCCCGACATGGCGCCGATGCTGTTCGCCCGGGCGATTCTGGCCGGGGAACCCATCCGGGTGTTCAACCAGGGCCGCATGGAGCGGGATTTCACCTACATCGACGACATCGTCGAGGGGGTGATCCGCTGCCTCGACAAACCCGCCACGGCGGATCCGGCCTTCGATCCGCTGCACCCCGATCCGGCCACGGCCGCGGCACCCCACCGGGTCTTCAACATCGGCAACGCCCAACCCGTGCCCCTGCTGCGGTTCATCGAACTGCTCGAGCAGGCCCTCGGCCGTCCGGCGATCCGGGATCTGCAGCCCATGCAGCCCGGGGACGTGCCGGCCACCGCCGCCGACACCACCGCCCTGGAGTCCTGGGTGGGGTTCCGCCCCTCCACGGCGATCGAGTCCGGGATCGGTTCCTTCGCGGCCTGGTACCGCGCCTTCCACGGCGTCTGAGCCGAGCCCTTCGGGCACAATGGGGCGCTGCCGATGCGCACCGTCTTGAAACCGCTCCAGAGCCTGCGGGGCATGGTCGACCTGCTGCCCGGTCAGACCCCCTTCTGGCAGCGGATCGAGGCCACCGCCAGGGAGCACTTCCGCAGGGCCGCCGTCGAGGAGATCCGCACGCCCCTGCTCGAGGTGACCGAGCTGTTCGCCCGGGGCATCGGTGAGGCCACCGACGTGGTGGGCAAGGAGATGTACAGCTTCGAGGACCGCGGCGCCCGCAGCTGCACCCTGCGGCCCGAGGGCACCGCCTCGGTGGTGCGGGCCGCCATCCAGCATGGCCTGGTGGCCCAGGGACCCCAGCGGCTCTGGTACGGCGGGCCGATGTTCCGCTACGAGCGGCCCCAGGCCGGCCGGCAGCGCCAGTTCCACCAGATCGGCCTGGAGTTCCTCGGCCACGCCGATCCCCGCAGCGACGTCGAGGCCATCGCCATCGCCTGGGATCTGCTGATGGACCTGGGGGTGGGCGGCCTGTCCCTGGAGCTCAATTCCCTCGGCAGTCCCGAGGACCGGCAGCGCTACCGGGCCGAACTGGTGGCCTGGCTGGAGGCCCATCGGGAGCGTCTGGATCCCGATTCCCAGAACCGGATCACCACCAACCCCCTGCGGGTGCTCGATTCCAAGAACCCCGACACCCAGACCCTGCTGGCCGGAGCCCCCACCCTGGCCGATGCCCTCAGCGGCGAGAGCCATGAACGCTTTCTGCGGGTGCGCCAGGGCCTGGAGGCCCTCGCCATCCCGTTCGAGCTCAACCCGCGCCTGGTGCGGGGCCTCGATTACTACGGCCACACCGCCTTCGAGATCACCAGCAGCCAGCTGGGGGCCCAGGCGACCGTGTGTGGCGGTGGGCGCTACGACGGCCTGGTGGAGCAGCTGGGCGGCCCCCCCACGCCCGCCATCGGCTGGGCCCTGGGCATGGAGCGGCTGGTGCTGCTGCTCAGCCAGGCCATGGAGGCGGGCACCCAGGCTCCGGTGTCGGCCGCCCAGCCTGACCTCTACGTGGTGAACCGGGGGGGCCTGGGCGAGGCCTGCGCCCTGGAGCTCGCCCGTCGCTGTCGTCAGCGCCCCGGGGCGCCCCTGGCGGTGCAGCTGGATCTCAGCGGCGCCGGCTTCGACAAGCAGCTCAAGCGGGCCCGCAGGAGCGGCGCCCGCTGGGCCCTGCTGCTGGGCGACGAGGAGGCCGGGGCCGGCCAGGTGCGGCTGCTGCCCCTGGATGCCGAGGCTGGATCAGGGGATCGGGTGCTGAGCCGGGAGGCGTTCCTGGCGCTGCCGCCGGATGAGCTGACGCGCCTGGGCTGAACGGCGGGCCATCGGGTGTCGTGACAGGCTGGGCACGCTGTAGGGCTGGCTCAGCGAGCCATGGCGATCGATGCGCACGGGAGCGGCCAATTTCGTGATCTTCTTTGATGAGAAGGAGGGCACCACGGCCTTGATGTCGCTGCTTGACAAGCTCCCGGGGATCACGATCCTGAGGAAGGACCGAGGCCATGGACTCACGAGCGTGGAACCCTTTGACCTCCACTCCTGTGGACGGATGTCCGAGGCTGATCTGAGATTTTGCCTGCATGGCCTTCTGGGCTCGCAACCTGTCGATCCAGAGGCCATCCAGGCACGGTATGGCCGAACGGCCATGGGCCGTTTATTGGGGGTCCGTCAAGGGGCCGTGACAGGCTTGAAGATGCGATTCCGGGTGTTGACATTGCCGTGGTATCCCGATCGCCTTCCAACACTGCATCGTGTCCTGAGTCGTACCCTGCCGCGAGTCAGCAGACAGCTAGAAGATCTTTCGCAAAGAATCAATCTCAGGAACTACAGGAGGTTGATGATCAAGATTCTGAAAAGGAATCAAGTCGTCGTCTTCCTTGCTGTGCGGCAGGATGTTTTTCGATGGGCCCTCTCGAAGTATCACGGTGATGGAACGGGCCAGCCTGGTCACCTGCAGTTCAGGCTGGCCAGAGGTGAACTTCAGAGAAGCGAGATTGGGAAGATTCATGTTGACCCCGTCCGTTTCGAGACCATCGTTGCCAGCTGCGAAGCCTTTCTGGCTCGAAAGCGGGAACTCATGCAGGTGCTCGTCAGGGCAGGACTGGAGGTCTATCCCATCTGTTATGAAGACTTTTTGAGCAGTCCGTATGAGACTCTGGCGCGTATCTGTCGATTGATTCGATTTGAGGTTCCCGAAGATGATCTGCGCAGGGTCGTTGCTGAGGGGGCCGACGTCCAGAAGGTTCATTCTGAGGACATCTCCGAGTTCGTGGAAAACGATCGCCAGATGATCGAACGTTTCGGCAACCGCTTTGTCCCATGGCAATGAGGGGTTCACGACCCAGTTCAGCTCGAGGCCAGCATTGCCCGACAGGACGGGAGCAGGGCTTCTGACGCTTTTTGATGCATTTCTGGTGAAGGGTAGTAGCGGTTGTAGTCGACGATGATGCCCTGGCTGTTCAGCAAGGGCTGGGGCATGCCCGCAGCGGTGCTGCACTCCACGAAGGCATCGGCGAAGGGGCGAATCATCTTCAGCATGGGTTCCGTGACGAGATGGGGGAACTTGCCGAGGAGCGATGGCTTGGGGCTGCGGTCCCATATCCCTAGCTTGTAGAGGACTTTCGCATAGAGCCGTCCTTGGGGCGTGCGAGAAAATCTCAACTCTTCCAGCCGTTGTCGACTTGGAAACCGATAGCTTTCCGGAGCGCGCTCCGAAAACCAGAAGAGAATCTTGGGCACGGAAATCTTGTTGAGGAGTTGAACCATTTTTTCGACATACGCCCTGGAATTCTCTTCGATGAGCTGCTCGATGAACTCGGGATCATCCCCCCGTTTATCTTTACCCAGGAAAAGGTCACTCCAGACCTGCTCAGATCTCATGGGCTGGCCATCGGGAAGCCGATGGCCTTTGGAAGCGCCCAGACCACAGAAAAACACCGAATTGTTGAGGCTTCTCCCCGACATGACCTGGACAACGACCAAGCGGGCCTGGTTGGCCAGGCCCAGCAGCGCCTGTGAATCCTGGGAGGAGAGGTAGTAATCCGGGCCTGCTCCCCCTCTGCCGAGATTCATGGTGCCCACGCCCAGTGTTCTGCCGATGATGGTGGGGAAAGGGTCCTCGCAATACGTGCCGAACGTCTGAGCTGCACCCAGGTAGGCGATGCCGTCGGAGCGGCTGGACTGGGGACCTCGCAGGGTGAGCCCGTCCAGCTGATACAGCTGATAATCAATGAACTCTTTGTCCCGGGCCTGATAGAACTTGCCCATGCCATCCCTCGTCGCCGTGGGTCCTGGCGGAAGCTTAGGGATTGGGACGTATACCGCCGGCTGAACCGTTGTCTGCCGTCCGTTGCGCGCCGTGGTGCATGGCGAAAAAAAAGCGGATCCCGGAGGATCCGCTGCAGAGCATCGGAGAACGATGGGGGCCGTTCAATCAGGCCGAACCGACACCCACGTAGGAGCCGTAGAAGAACAGGCCGACCACGAAGATCACGGCCATGCCACCGGCGGTGGCGACCATCCAGAGCGGCAGGACCCCTTCGGTCCACCGGCTCTTCCAAGCCACGGCCGGGCGACCGTCAGGAAGGCGGTCGGGGATCCGGCCGTCAGGAAGTGAGGATTTCTTGCCGCTCATGGATGGGGTGCCTCCCGATCAGTTGAAGAAGTAGCTGGAGAAGAGGATGCCGATGACGAACACGAACAGCAGCCCGAGATAGAGGCTCGTGCGGTTCAGCTCGACCGGCAGGTTGTTGGGGTTGGGATTGCGCTGCATGGATGTCTCAGCGACGGACGAACTGCATGGCCGCCAGGGCACCCAGGAAGAAGACCGTGGGGATGCCGAGGGCGTGGACGGACAGCCAGCGCACCGTGAAGATCGGGTAATTGCGCGGCGTGGTGGGGGCGGTGGACTGGGTCATGGTTCCTGGAGGCGCAGATCAAGGCTGCTCTTGCCCTCGTAACGCTGGCTCACGACGGGAGCCTTGGTTTCCTGGGCCTGGAAGTAGGCATCCGGACGGGGCGTGCCGAAGGCGTCGTAGGCCAGGCCGGTGGACACGAACAGGAAGCCCGCCAGGAAGATGGCCGGCAGGGTCACCGCGTGGATGACCCAGTAGCGGATGCTTGTGATGATCTCGAAGAACGGGCGTTCCCCTGTGGAGCCGGCAGCCATAGCAACAAGCGTTCAGCCCGGCAATCCTAGGGGTCGGCCAGCGGCTGGCGGGAGCGGGTCGGGGGGTTGGTTACAGAGGGATGCAGTTGCCCCCCGCCCTCAGCCCACCCAGCGCAGCAGCACACCCCGCTCCCCCAGGACGAAGCCCTTGCCATCGGCGGCGAAGACGATCCGGGAGAAGTTGGTGGGCTGCTCGCTGCCCACCGGATCCCGCTGCCAGCTGGCGCCGGCATCGTTGCTCACGAGCAGGGTGCCGTTGCCACCGCCGGTCCAGACGGCGCCGCGGGGATCCCAGGCCATGTCGAGGTAGCCGTAGCCGTTGGTGATCGGGATCACGGGCTTGCTCCAGTCGCCGCTTTCGGTGCTTTCGGCGGTGCTCGGGTCGCCGTCGAAGCGCAGCTGGGCGCCCCGGGCCACCATCCAGAGGTGGCCGTCGGGCTGGAAGCCCATGGACTGCAGCCGCTGGCTGCTGACCCGCTGGTGCACCTGCCAGGCGGGCAGGCCGGGTTCCCAGGTGGCGAAGAAGTTGCCCAGGCTGCTGACGCTGACGTAGTCGCCGTCGGCGCTGCGGCGCAGGTCGCGGATGGCGCCGGCGGCATCGCCCACCAGGGCCTGCCAGCTGGAGCCGGCATCGGTGGTGCGGTACACCGCGCCGACGTTGGTGGCCAGCTCGGCGGTCTTCGGCCCCAGGGCCGTCACCAGGTAGGGCTCGCCAGGCAGCTTGGTGTCGAGCAGCAGCCGGCTCCAGCTGCTGCCGGCGTCGTCGCTGTGCAGCAGCAGGCCGGGCTGGCCCACGATCCAGCCCTCAGGCCCGTTGAAGTCGATGCTGATCAGCCGGAAATTCTCCTCCTCCGGCAGGTCCAGGGCCCGCTCCTGCCAGCTGGCACCGCCGTCGTCGGTTTCCATGATCAGCCGGTTGCTGCCCACCAGGAAGCCGTGGTCGGCGCTGCTGAAGGCCACGTCGAGGGGGTTGGAGCGGGTGTCCAGGGGAACGGCCTGCCAGGGGCTGGCGGCGGCGGTGGGCAGTCCGGCGGTGACGCAGCCCGTGAGGCCGAGGGCGAGCACGAGGGAAATGGCCAGGCTGAGCAGGGGCCGCAGCGGGCGAAGGATGGCCGGCAGGGCGGGGAGGGGCGCAGGCATCAACGCAGGGAATAGAGGGAGAGGAAGAAAGCGAAGGCCAGGGCGAACCCCCCGAAGATCAGGACGTTCTTCTGGCCGGGGGTGAGGCGGTTCACCCCCAGGCCGAAGTTGAGGTTCTCCTCGAAGCCACTGGGCTTGTTGCGGGGGCCGATGTCCTTGAAGGCTCCCACCCGGCTGCGGCAGACCGGACAGCGGAATGCGACCGGGTCGAGCTCGAGGAAGGAGGTGCCGGCCGCGATCCCCAGCTTCTTCACCCCCTCGGCCGGGTCGTAGACGAAGCCGCAGCTGCGGCACTCGAAGCGGTGGCTGGAGGGGTCCTCGGCGACGGGTTCGGCCGCCTCGCCGAGGGTGCCGGCGGCCCCGCTGGGGAGCTCTTCGGTGGATGTCTCCGTCGGCGGTTCCGTGCTCATCCCGTGCCTGGCCATACCAGGGGACTCTATCGAGGGCGACCACGGGCCCAGCGGCCCCTCCGGCCGGCCGGAGGGGCCGGTCGTCGCGGCGACCGCCGCCCCCGGAGGCAGGTGGCAGAATGCGCGCCAGGTTGGGTCTGCCGATGTTCGTGCTCTCCGGCTACGACGCCTTTCTGGGCTTCCTGCTGATTTCGGCGGCGGTTCCGGTGCTGGCGCTGGTGGCCAACAAGCTGCTGGCGCCCAAGAGCCGCCAGGGGGAGCGTCAGCTCACCTACGAGTCGGGCATGGAACCGATCGGCGGGGCCTGGATCCAGTTCAACATCCGCTATTACATGTTCGCCCTGGTCTTCGTCATCTTCGATGTCGAGACCGTCTTCCTCTATCCCTGGGCGGTGGCCTTCCACCGTCTCGGGCTGCTGGCCTTCATCGAGGCTCTGATCTTCATCTCCATCCTGGTGCTGGCCCTGGCGTACGCCTGGCGCAAGGGCGCCCTTGAGTGGAGCTGAGCACCTCCCCACCATGACCCTCACACCTCCTGCCGGCTCCCTCTCCGTCGATGCCCTGCGCGATCTGCGTGAGGCCAGCTGCGGCCCCGTGGGCGCCCCCGGCGTCACCGCCGACCTGTCCGAGAACATCATTCTCACCAGCCTCGACGACCTCCACAACTGGGCCCGGCTCAGCAGCCTCTGGCCGCTGCTCTACGGCACGGCCTGCTGCTTCATCGAGTTCGCGGCCCTGATCGGCTCCCGCTTCGACTTCGACCGCTTCGGTCTGGTGCCCCGTTCCAGCCCCCGTCAGGCCGACCTGCTGATCGTGGCCGGCACCGTGACGATGAAGATGGGCCCGGCACTGGTGCGGCTCTACGAGCAGATGCCGGAGCCCAAGTACGTGATCGCCATGGGGGCTTGCACCATCACCGGCGGCATGTTCTCCGCCGACTCCACCACGGCGGTGCGCGGGGTCGACAAGCTGATTCCCGTCGATCTCTACCTGCCCGGCTGCCCGCCCCGCCCCGAAGCGATCTTCGATGCGGTGATCAAGCTGCGCAAGAAGGTCGGCAACGAAGCCCTGGCTGAGCGCGGCAACCTGCGACCCACCCCCCGCTACTGCACGACCCCCCACCAGATGAAGCGGATCGAGCCGATCGTCACCGGGGCCTACCTGCGGGCCGAAACCCAGCAGGCCGCCTTAGCCGCCGCCGCCGGTCTGCCGATGGCCGCCGCCGCTGACACCGCCACCGTCCCTGCCACCACCGCCACCACCACCGATGCCTGAGGAGTCCCCCGTCACCCCCGGCGCCTCGGACGCCAAGGAAACCACCACGGATGCCGGTGCCCTCCAGGCCGCCGCCCCTGGCCCTGTGGCCACCTGGCTGAGCGGCCAGGGGTTCGATGCCGTCGCCCTTGGCCCGGACCACTCGGGTGTGGAAATGCTCGGGGTGGAGCCCGCCGCCCTGCCCCTGGTGGCCACGGCCCTGAAGGCGGCCGGCTACGACTACCTCCAGTGCCAGGGGGGCTACGACGAGGGACCGGGGGGCCGGCTGGTGAGCTTCTATCACCTGGTCAAGCTGGCGACGATGGTCGATCAGTTTTCGGCCATGGCCGATGGCCACGGCCCCCTGCCGGCCGAGGCACGTCCCGAGGAAGTGCGACTCAAGGTGTTCCTCCCCCGGGATGGTGCCCTGTCGATCCCCAGCCTCTATGGCCTGTTCCGCGGGGCCGACTGGCAGGAGCGCGAGACCTTCGACATGTTCGGCATCGCCTACGAGGGCCATCCCCATCCCAAGCGGCTGCTGATGCCGGAGGACTGGAAGGGCTATCCGCTGCGCAAGGATTACGTGCAGCCTGATTTCTATGAGATGCAGGATGCCTATTGATGGCCCCTAGGGGAGCCCAGAGCCGCTGATGGCGGCGAGCGTTTCCTGCAGATAGCGGCTACCCCAGCGTTGATCGGGTTCGAGGTGGTTGCCTTCGGCCCATTCGTTCCAGGCGTTGATGAACACGATCGGTTCAGGCAGACCGCAGGCTGGGAGTCGTGCCACGGTCTGCCTGAGCCAGTGGCCGTAGCGCTCAGGCGTTGCATCCTGGAGGATGATGCCTCCCCAGCGTCGCCGGGCGGTGTTGTCCCAGGACGGGGTGACACAGGGGAAGCGGGGATAGGGGGGGACAGGCCTGGAAAGGGCGGCCTGGCAGACCTTGTCGTAGTCGACCACCCGGTGAATGCCTTTACCCGGTGACTCCTTCTTGATCAACCCCTTGACCCTTTCCCGCAGGCTGGGGGTCTGGTGGGGGAGCGAGCCGAGCATCGGCCAGCAGGGCTGAAACTCCACCGCGGCATCAAAGCCGAAGTCCTGAGGGTTCCTGATCTCACCCTCCTTCGATTCAACGGAAACGAGATAGAGATCTCCCAGGCCATGGTCATGGGCGATCGAACGCCAGATCTCTGCCGTTCGGTCCGGATGGGGCAAGGCGCTGGTGCGATAGACGAGGAACAGGGGTTTGCCCTCGATCCTGATGTAGCGAGGATCCCTGAAGGCCGTCAACAGGGACAACAGGTGGTCGCGGTCGTCCTGTTCGCTGTAGATCTGCTCCAGAAGAATCTCATCATCAGATCCGTCCCAGCGCCGGGTCCAGTTTTCATTGGCCCAGCAGAGACAGAAAGGAAAGTCCGGTTCACCGGAAGCCAGCACGTCTTCGAACGGCCGCTGCAGCACGCGCCGACCATTGAACCAATAGTGGTAGTAACAGAAACCATGCAGGCCGAAGGACTGTGCCAGCTCTGCCTGGGCCCGGCGGACTTCCGGCAGCCTCAGGTCGTAGAAGCCCAGATCCGCGGGCAGGTGCGGCTGGTAGTGCCGGGGGTACAGCGGCCGGGCCCTGGTGACATTCCGCCATTCCGTGAATCCCTTACCCCACCAAGCATCATTCTCCGGTATCGGGTGATATTGGGGAAGGTAGAAGGCAATGGCTTTGGCTGAATTCACGGGGAATGAAGGCCTGGCGTTTCGGACATCTATGCAGCGGAGCGAGCTGGATGCAGCGGAGCGAGCTGGATGCACACATTCAGGCTCACCCTAGGGCCGGATACGGTGCACCACCCTCTCACTGTTGCTGGGTTGAGGTGAATCACCATTCGCTGTCCTTCCTTCAGAGCCCCCTTGCCGGCGCTGCCTGCTCTGACCTGAGGGGGCGGCCCCCCACGGTTGGCTGCGCCGGATGGTCGTCAAGAGCAGACGCAGCAGTCGCCTCAGCAACAGCGTTTTGGAGCTGAGGACGGCGTCCTGGGCCCGGATGGTTTCGGCCTGTGCCTTGATGGACCTCTCGCGGTCATCGAGGCAATGGACCATGGAGGCGACCCAGGTGTCCGTGGCTGGTGCGGTGGGTTGCGGTGTGGCGTCCTTCAGTCGAGTCCGCTCGCTGCCGGGCGCGGCGGCCTGGATGATTCCGGTGATGGTCTCGATATGGCTGTCGATGATGCTCAGATCCTCCATCTGGGCATGGTCATCCACCATCCTGACGGGATGGATCGAAGCGATCAGAGAGTTGACGGCGAACGCCAGCCCATCGGGCTCAACGCCGAATGGATAGTCGCCGTCGTTGCTTTCTGACCAGCAGTTGACCTTGTGCACATTCATGGTCAGCCGAGGCACACCATAGGATCTGGCGACGATGCGGTAATGCAGGCTGGTTGATACGACAGCCGCAGCGCTGGCAATCTGCTGACAGATGGCGAAGATGTCAACTGTCGGCAGGACTTCCATGGGAACGGAAGACCTATCGGCCAGCTGCTTGAATCGATAGAGATCTTCCAGGGAATCGTGATAGTTGGCCGTGCCGGCAAGACCGATCTTCAGACCGCCTGCAAAGCCGCCGGCAATCTGCGAGAGTGATTGGATGAGGGCAGTGGCGTGTCTTCGCAGATAGCTGCCATTGAAATGCAGCAGCAGATAGGGTGGCTTCCCAGGGTTGACAACGGGCATCAATCGGCTGATGGACAAAACAATGTCCGGGGTGAATGTGCTGTGGCCAACTCCCAGGCTCCTGGCGTTGTCTAGGGAGTGGGCATCTCGGAAGCCGATCATTCTGGCGGCAGCCAATGAAGCTTTCAGCTGTTCGTTGTGGGCACTGTCGTCTGCCAGCTGGGTGAGGCCGATGCCATAAAACAGTCTGTTCTCCCATCGCTTCAACTCCTTGTCGAAACGTTCTTCGGTTGGTGTCAGATAGGGGAAGGGGCGGTCCGTGCCCAGCTGCTGATGGACATTGGAGCAGACGACGTCCTTGAGATGGAAGGGCAGAGGGGCAGGGGAGTCGCAGGCCAGCGCCTCCCTGAAGGAGCAGGACGCCGTTTCACCTCCGACATGCAGGATGGGGATGCTTGTATCCAGCCCGCTGGCCAGCAATCGGAAGATGGAGTGGACCCTGGTGCCTCCCCACTCCGTCAGATCATTCTCAAGAATGCTGGCATGAATCGTGCGGATTCCTTTCTGTTGGAGCAGCTTCTCAAAGGCAAAGCCCATGAGGAGATCTCCAAAATTGTGCCTTTCAAAGGCGCCGAACAGAATGGCGTCGGGATTCATTCGTTAGCGGCATCGGCCGGGTTGGGAGCGCATCGGAAGCTGCGGAGCCCATCCATGGAGGCTGCTCGGATGGTCCCCTGGCTCCTCATCGCTCAGGAGCTCCAGATGCACCGGCCTGGATGATCGCTGGTCGATGGGTGCGAGGGCTTCGGCGCATTCTTTCCGCCCTGACAGCGACGGGAGTCTATGCCTTCAATCCCGCTTGTGCTTCCGGTAGAAGCGGATCACCTCCTTGGCCACGCTGCGGGGTTCATGGCGCAGGGTGGCGCTGGGGCGGGCCCCCTGCAGCGGCGCCAGGATCACCTCATAGCCCTGCTCCCTGAGGACCGAGGCCTCGCAGGTCACGGGTTCGGCGCCCCGCAGCCGGTAGATGTCGAGCAGGCTGGAGTCGTCCAGGTCCTCCTGGGCCAGCACGGCCGTGAACAGGCGCTGCTCCACCCCCAGGCTGGCCAGCTGGGCTTCGATCGCCCGCAGATGGCCGCCCACGTCCAGGCCGTCGGTCTCCCCGGGCTGGGTCATGAGATTGCAGATGTACAACCGCGGCGCCTTGCTGGCGCTGATGGCGCTCACCAGCTCCGGCACCAGCAGGTTGGGCAGCAGGGAGGTGTAGAGGCTTCCCGGTCCCAGCACGATCAGCTCGGCGTTGGCGATCGCCTCCAGGGCCCGCGGCAGGGCCGGCGGCCGTTCCGGGGTGCAGCCCAGCCGGACGATCGGGCAGGGGGCGTGGCCGATCTCGGATTCCCCCTCGATCCGCTCGCCGTTCTCCAGCTCCGCCCAGAGGCGCACGTCGGCGTTGGTGGCGGGGACCACCTGACCCTGCACCGCCAGCACCCGGCTGCTGGCGATGATCGCCGACTCCAGACTGCCGGTGATCGCCGTCAGGGCGCTCAGGAACAGGTTGCCGAAGCTGTGGCCCTCCAGGCCGCTGCCCGCCTTGAAGCGGTACTGGAACAGGCGGGTCAGGAGGGGCTCCTCCCGCGCCAGTGCCGCCAGGCAGTTGCGGATGTCGCCGGGGGGCTGCACCCCCAGCTCCCGCCGCAGCACGCCGCTGCTGCCGCCGTCGTCGGCCACCGTGACGATGGCGGTGAGGTTGCTGCTGTAGCGCTTCAGGCCGCTCAGCAGGGTGGCCAGCCCCGTGCCGCCACCGATCGCCACGATGTTGGGTCCCCGGTTCAGGCGCCGCTGGGCCAGCAGGGCATCCACCAGCAGGGTGTCCTTCTCCGGGGCCAGGGCCTGCTGGATGGCGCCGAAGCTGCGGCTCTGGCCCAGCCAGATCATGGCGGCGCCGATCAGCAGCACCAGCGGGCCGGTGATGCCCCGGGGCATCACCTGGGTGAGGCGGTTGAGGCCCCACCGGATCGTCTCCAGGGTCCAGTAGATCGGCTGCAGGTCCGCCCACACCGCCGCCCCCAGCAGGGCGATCACCAGGCCCAGGCCCGAGGTGATCATCCAGCGCTTCACCACCAGGCCCGGCTGCAGCCAGCGGGCCGCCCGCCGCGAGCGGCTCATCAGGTCCTGCTGACGCAGGTCGCCGCGGCCCACCCAGCGGGGGCGCCCCGGGCGGGAGCCGCCCCGGCGCCGGCGGGCGTTCGCAGCGGGGCCTCGGACCGTCAAGGGCAGGGCGTGGCGACGCGGCACAGACCAACCGAACTGTACGGATGAAAAGCCCGTCCTGAACCGGCAGGATGGGAGCCGGGCCCCAGGGGCCCCCTCGCCGTGGTTCCTTGGCCTCCAGTCAACTCGCGCTGAAAGTTCCCCCGGCCATCCCACCGGTGGCCCAGATGGAGAACCTCAGCATGCGCTGGGGACCCAACCTGGTCCTCGACCGCGTCGACCTCAGCCTCACCCCGGGCGAGCGCCTCGTGGTGGTGGGACCCTCGGGCTCCGGCAAATCCACCCTGCTGCGCCTGCTGGCGGGGCTGCAGCTGCCCACCTCAGGCCTGCTGCGGATCCACGGCGAACCCCAGACCTACCTGCGCCTGGACCAGCGCCACCCCCCGGACGTGCGCCTGGTCTTCCAGAACCCCGCCCTGCTGGCCTCGCTGTCCGTGCGCGAGAACGTCGGCTTCCTGCTCTACCGCTTCAGCCGCCTGGGGGAGCGCGAGATCGCCGAACGGGTGGACCAGGCCCTGCAGGCCGTGGGGCTGGCGGGCATCGCCGACCGCATGCCGGGGGAGCTCAGCGGCGGCATGCAGAAGCGGGTGAGCTTCGCCCGTGCCCTGATCGACGACCCCACCCTGGCCTCGGCCCGCACCCCCCTGCTCCTCTTCGATGAGCCCACCGCCGGCCTCGATCCGGTGGCCTGCACCCGCATCGAGGACCTGATCGTGCGCACCTCCCGCATCGTCCACGCCTCCACCCTGGTGGTCAGCCACGTGATGAGCACGATCGACCGCTGCGCCGAGCGTGTCGCCCTCCTCTACGACGGCCGCTTCCGCTGGGTCGGCACGGTGGAGGACTTCCGGGTCAGCACCAATCCCTATGTGGTGCAGTTTCGGAGCGGTAGTCTGCACGGACCGATGCAGCCGGCCGAGAACTGAGCCCATGCGCCGGAGTGTCCGTGAAGCCCTGGTTGGATTTTCCCTGCTGGCCGCCATCGCCAGTGGCCTGGGTCTGTGGTTCTGGCTGCGGGGGATCTCCCTGAGAGGCAACACCTGGACCATCCGCGCCAGCTTCGCCGATGCCGCCGGTCTGGCCGACCGTTCGCCGGTGACGTTCCGCGGCGTGCTGGTGGGCAGCGTGCGCCGGGTCACCGTCACCGACGCGGCCGTGGTGGCCGACCTGGAGATCACCGACCCGCGCCTGCGGCTGGCCCGCCCCCTGGTGGCCCGGGTCGGCAATGCCTCCCTGCTCGGGGGCGACGCCCAGGTGTCCCTGCTGGTGGGCGGCCCCCCCCTTCCGGCCAGCCTGCCGGGGCCGCGGGAGCGGGGCTGCAACAACACCCGCATGGTCTGCGATGGCGGCCAGGTGAAGGGAATCGCGGCGGCCAGCCTCGACACGGTCACCGAAACGGTCCAGGGTCTGCTCGACCAGGCGGAGAAGGAACAGCTGGTTCAGCAGATGGTGGCGGCCACCGCCGCCTTCTCCAAGACCGCCAAGGAGACCGAGAAGCTCACCAAGAGCGGCCAGGTGTTCCTGACCGACGCCCAGGTGCTGGTCAGCCAGCTGAACCGTTCGGTGGGCAAGGTGGATCCGATCCTGAGCAACCTCAACCTCGCCAGTGCCGATGCCGCCCGGGCCAGCAAGCACGTGGGCAACCTGGCGGCGGCCCTGGACAACCCGAAGACCGTGGCCGATCTCCAGGCCACGCTCACCAACGCCAAGCAGCTCACCGACCGCTGGTCGGCCGTCGGCGGTGATGTGAGCAAGCTCACGGGGGATCCCAAGTTCCTCGACGGCATCCGCAGCGTCTCGATCGGCCTGGGCCGGTTCTTCGAAGAGCTCTACCCCGCCGAAGTGGATGCGGCGCGCGACCGCAAGGCCCGCCAGGATGCCCGCCAGCAGGAGGCGAAGGCCGCCCGCCAGGCCGCCCAGGACCGGCTCGCTCCCACGGTCAGAAACCGTTGATCGCCTCCAGGGCGATGGCGGCGATGGCCTGGTCGCTCGCCTTGGGCAGCTGCACATAGCGGCCGCCGGCCGCCTCGGCCAGCACCTTGCCCATGCCGCTGCCGATGAACTTGCGCTCGGTGTCGATCACCAGCAGCCGCAGACCCAGGCTCTGGTAGCGGCTGGCCACCTGCCGCAGCTCCTCCTTGAGATCCACCGGTTCCTCCCCCTCCAGCACCGGCTGGCCCAGGGAGCGGCTCAGGGGCACGTTGCCGCGGCCATCGGTGATGGCCACCACCACCACCTGGCCCAGGTCGCCGGTGGCCAGGGCGTTCGCCCCCACCCGGGCCGCCTGGGCAAGGCCGTGGGCCAGGGGTGAGCCGCCGCCGCAGGGCATCGATTCCAGCCGCCGGCGGGCGGCGGTGATCGAGCGGGTGGGCGGCAGCAGCACCTCGGCCTGCTCGCCGCGGAAGGTGATCAGGGCCACCTCATCCCGGTTCTCGTAGGCCTCGGTGAGCAGGCGGATCACGGCCCCCTTGGCGCTCTGCATCCGGTTCAGGGCCATCGAGCCGCTGGCATCCACCAGGAAGATCACCAGGGCGCCGGCCTTGCGCTGCAGCTGCTTGGCCCGCAAGTCACCCTCCTCCACGATCACCTTGCGGTGCGGCTCCCGGGCGCGGCGGGCCTTCTGGTAAGGCGCGGCGGCCCGCAGGGTGGCGTCGATGGCGATGCGGCGCACGGGGCCCCGGGGCAGCATCGGCTTCACGTAGCGGCCGCGGCTGTCGCTGAACACCCCCGCCCGGCTGCCGCTGCCGCCGCTCCTGGCCTTCGCCGAAGCGAACACCAGCAGGTCGGGGTCGATGGCGGTGGCCTCGGGATCCAGGAGGAATTCCTCGGGGATCTGGGGCGGGGCCTGATCCTCCGGGCTGTCGTCCTCGTCGTCGTCGTCCTGGTCCTCGGGCTCGTCGTTCTCCGGCTCCTGCTCGGGCGGTTCCGGGTCCTCGGGGGGCTGCTCCCCCTGGGGCGGTGGCGGTGGCGGCGGCTCCATGGGCTGGTCGGGATCCGGGGGCGGCAGCTGCAGGGCCCGCGGGGCGATCACCAGGCGCACCGCCACCTGCAGATCGTCCGCCTCCACCCGGTCGCGGCCGGAGAGGGCCGCATGGGCCCGGGCCACCCGCACCGCGTAGAGCTCGGCCCGGTGGCCCTCGACGCCGCCGCGGATCGCCTCGGTGACCAGGTAGCGGATCTGCTCCCGGTCGATGGTCACGTCCGGCAGCCACTGGCGGGCCAGCAGCAGCTGGGTGGCCAGGGCCTCGGTCTCCTCCTGCCAGCGGGCGCCGAAGGCGCTGCTGGAGGCGCCGTGGTCGAGGGCCGAGCGGGTGATCGCCACCCGCTGGTCGGTGTCGAGCAGCTGGTTGGCCGACAGGGCGATGGCGAAGCGATCCAGCAGGTGGTCGCGCACCGCCCCCTCCTCCGGGTTGTAGGTGGCGATCAGCAGGCAGCGGCAGGGGTGCGACAGGCTCAGCCCCTCCCGTTCGATGCGGTTCTCGCCGGAGCCCACCGCCGCCAGCAGCAGGTTGGTGATGCCGTCATCCAGCAGGTTGAGCTCGTCGACGTAGAGCACGCCCCGGTGGGCCTCCGCCAGCAGTCCGGGCTGGAACACCGGCGCCCCGGCGGTCAGGGAGGCGGCCACGTCCACCGAGCCGATCAGCCGGTCTTCGGTGACGCCGAGGGGCACCTGGATGAACGGGGCCGGCATCACCCGGGTGGGCAGCAGGGCCTCCGGATCGGCACCGCTGGGATCGCCGCCCAGCTCGGTGATGCGTTGCCGGGTGGGGCCGTCCCACTCGTCGGGCCGGGAGGGATCCGCCTGCCGCAGCCCCGGACCATCGGCCAGGTCGATCACGTCGATCGGCGGCAGCAGGGCATGGAGCCCCCGGGCCAGCACCGACTTGCCGGTGCCGCGCCCGCCGGCGATCACCACGCCGCCCAGGCCGGGGTCCACCGCCGCCAGCAGCAGGGCCAGCTTCAGGGTGCCGTGGCCGGTGATGGCGGCCAGCGGAAAGCTGCCGGTAGGCGCGGCACCGGCGGGGGCGGCAGGGGACCCGCTGACGACCATGGGGCAGTGGCTGGGTGGGTTGGCCAGTCTCGCCGACCGGGTGGCGGCGGAGGCGTGGCCGTCGTCTATCCGTTCCGCCCGCTCCAGATCAGCCCCAGAAGCACATGGAACCCCCCCGCCGCCAGCAGCACCAGCGCACTGATCCGGGTGAGGGTGGCGCCATGGCGCAGCAGCTTCCGGGAGGTGCCCATCAGACCGGCCCAGAGGCTGGTGGCCGCGATCAGCGCCGTGTACCCCAGGGCATAGCTCACCATCGTGGCCACCGACAGCAGACCGGAGCCGGTGCCGGCGGCGGCGGCCAGCACCGAGAACAGCACCGGACTGGCACAGGGGGAACTCACCAGGGCGAAGCCCATCCCCACCAGGAACGGCCCTCCCGATGGGGGCAGAGCCGGCAGGCGGGGCAGGCGCAGCGGCAGCCATCCCCCCAGATGGAGTCCCATCAGCAGGATCACCAGACCCACCCCGAGGTGGACCGGGCCGCGGTGGTCCACCACCACGGCCGAGGCGAACGAGGCGACCAGGCCGAACAGGCTCAGCACCAGGACGGTCCCGGCCACGAAGCCGGCCACCCTGACCAGGGCCTGGCGTCGGCTGAGCGGCCCGAGGGTGCCGATGTAGCCGAGGTTCAACGGCAGCATCGCCAGCACGCAGGGCGACACGCTCGCCAGCAGCCCGCCGAGGAACGCGGCGATCGGAACCAGCAGCGGTGGGGGCGAAGGCCAGGCCTCGAACCGTTCGGCGTAGGCCTGCGACGCGGCCAGGATCGCCTGATCCAGCTGGGCCCCGATCCGCGGCAGGCCCTCCAGCCCCAGTGCCGCCGCCAGGGACGCCGCGGCCAGGACCATCAGCAACGCCGGTCCGGTGCGGTTCAGGGGCGACCGGATCATCGCCGGATCATCGACCGGGCCTTGCCGATGGCGGCGACGTAGGCGCCCGCATCCGTGCTGGCCCGGAAGGTCTGCACGCTGGTGCCGTTGCGGGGGTCGATGACCGCCACCAGGGAGGTCTGGCTGCGGTTGGCTTCCAGGAACGCACCGAGCCCGAGCGACCTGGCCCGTTCGCGGGAGGCCTTCAACGTGGCGGCATCGGACACGTCGAAGGTCACGAACGTGGCTTGGCCGGCCTGACTCTCCGCGAGGGAGCGCAGCGTCGGCGCGATCGTGCGGCAGGCGGGACACCAGCTGGCATAGATGTCCACCACCACCGGGCGGCCCTGCAGCGACGGGGCGAGGGCCCCGGCCGGCTTCTGGGCCAGCCACGCCCCAGCGCCGTCCACCGGAAGCGGTGCGCGGAGGGACGCCGGTCCAGCCAGGCTGCCGGGCAGCGGGTTCGCGAGGGAGAGCAGCAGCACGGACAGGGGGAAGGACATCGGGGCGGCGTCGATGGACGCCTCCAGTACCGCCAGCCCCTTGCGGTGGATTGCCGCAGCGCCGTCCCGCCGCCGGCCGTTGGCCAGGATGGCTCCCACCGGCCCGGAAGGGTGTTGCTGGCGGAGGCCCGAGGGCGACGGTCGATGTTCCACTCCCCTGCCGATCCCCTCTCCGTCAGCCTGGCCATCGCCCTCGGGGCCAACCTCGGCGACCCCGTCGCCACCCTCACGGCCGTGCGGCCGCAGCTGGAGGCGGAGCTGGGCGCCTGGGCCGCGGCGCCCCTGCAGCTGAGCTGGTCGCCCCGGTTCCGCACCCAGCCGGTGGGGGGGCCGCCGGGACAGCCGCCATACCTCAACGCCGTCCTGCTGGCGCGGCTCAAGACGCCGCCGCTGCTGGCGGCGGCCTGGCCTGATCCCGCCCGGCTGCTGGCGCGGCTTCTGCAGCTGGAGGCGACGTTCGGCCGGGAGCGCCGTGAGCGCTGGGGACCCCGCCGTCTCGATCTCGACCTGCTCTGGTGCGGGCCCTTCACCTGCCGCAGCCCGGAGCTGGAGCTGCCCCATCCGCGCCTGGGGGAGCGGGCCTTCGTGCTCGCGCCCCTGGCGGCGATCGACCCGGACCTGCCCCTTCCGGTGGCGTCCACCGGCACCCCCGTCACGGCCTCCGCAGGGCTGGCGGCCCTGCCGCGGGCCGCCATGGAGCCGCCACCCCTGGTGCTGCCGGGGGAGCCGGGCTGGCCGGAAGGGCCCTGATGCCGCGCCCGGCGGCCCCCGCCCGTCACACTGGGGGCCCCGATGGCCTGTCCCATGGCTCCCCTGCCGCCCCCCGAGCCCTGCACCCATCTGGAGACCACCGCCGCCCTGCAGGCCCGCAAGGTGCGGTTCGAGCTCAACCGGGTCGTGCTGCCGATCGGCATCGAGGGCACCTACGGCGTGATCCGCCATCCGGGGGCATCCCTGGCGGTGCCCGTGCTCGAGGACGGCCGGGTGGTGATCCTGCGCCAGTACCGGTTCGCCGTGGCCGGCCGGCTGCTGGAGTTCCCGGCCGGAACCCTGGAGGAGGGGGAGGAGCCCCTGGGTTCGATGCGGCGGGAGCTGGAGGAGGAGACCGGCTACAGCGCCAGCCGCTGGGACCCCCTGGGCGCCATGCACCCCTGCCCCGGCTACTCGGACGAGGTGATCCACCTGTTCCTGGCCCGCGATCTCACCCTGCTGCAGGACCGCCCCCCCGGTGACGACGACGAGGACATGGAGGTGCTGCTGCTGGAGCCGGCCCAGCTGGATGCGCTCCTGGCCAGCGGCGACGAGGCCCTGGACGGCAAGACCGTGACCGCCTGGTACCGCGCCCGCCAGCTGCTGGGATCCTGATGGCCCCGGAGCGCTGGCTGTTCTGGCATCGCCGCGACCTGCGCCTGGCCGACAACCTGGGCCTGGCGGCGGCCGCCGCCGCCACCCCGGCGGTCACCGGCCTCTACGTGCTTGATCCGGCGATCCTTTCAGGCCCGCTGATGGCTCCGGCCCGGGCCTGGTTTCTGTGCGAGAGCCTGCGGGAGCTGGCGGCCCGCTGGCGGGCGGCGGGCAGCCGGCTGCTGATGCTGCAGGGGGATCCCGCGGCCCTGGTGGCCCAGGCGGCCCGGGCGACCGGGGCCGCGGTGGTGGCCTGGAACCGGGAGGTGGAGCCCTACGGCCGCGAGCGCGACCGGCAGGTGGCGGCGGCGCTGCGGGCCCAGGGCACCCGGGTGCTGGTGGACTGGGACCAGTTGCTGGTGGCCCCGGAGGCGATCCGCACCGGCGCCGGGGAGCCCTACCGGGTCTACGGCCCCTTCCTGCGCAACTGGCGCGGCCAGGTGGAGGCCCGGGCGGCCCTCGGCGCCGGATCCGCCGGCGGCCTGGAGCCGGTGGCGGCGCCGGGCGGTCTGCTGGATCTCGATCCCAGCGCCCTGCCGGAGGAGCGGGCGCCCCTGTGGCAGGCCCTGCCCAGGCTGGATGTCGTGCCCAGCGCCGAGGAGCTCGGTTTCCCCTTCAGCGGCGCCGATCTCTGCCCCTGCCGCCCCGGCGAGGCGGCCGCCCTGGCCCAGCTGCAGGCCTTCGCCGACGGCGGCGTCAACGGCGGTCCCCTGGCCGCCTACGAGCCGGGCCGCAACCTGCCGGGTGAGGCCGGCACCTCCGCGCTGTCCGCCGCCCTCAGCGTCGGCACCCTCAGCCCCCGCCAGGCCTGGGCCGCCGCCCGGGGCGCCCGGGCCCTCGCCCGCAGCGCCGAGGCCCTCACCTCCATCGGCGTCTGGGAGCAGGAGCTGGCCTGGCGCGAGTTTTACCAGCAGGCCCTGTTCCATTTCCCGGAACTGGCCGACGGGCCCTACCGGCCCCAGTGGAAGGTCTTCCCATGGGAGAACGATCCCGAGCGGCTGCGGGCCTGGGAGGCGGGGTGCACCGGCTTCCCGATCGTGGATGCGGCGATGCGACAGCTGAACTCCAGCGGCTGGATGCACAACCGCTGCCGCATGATCGTGGCTTCCTTCCTGGTGAAGGATCTGATCTGCGACTGGCGCCTGGGCGAGCAGGTGTTCATGAAGCGGCTGGTGGACGGCGACCTGGCGGCCAACAACGGCGGCTGGCAGTGGAGCGCCAGCAGCGGCATGGATCCCCGGCCCCTGCGCATCTTCAATCCCGCCACCCAGGCGGCGAAGTTCGACCCCGAGGCCACCTACATCCGCCGCTGGCTGCCGGAGCTGGCCCATGTGGCCACCGCCGACCTGATCAGCGGCGCCATCGGAGCCATGGAGCGCCGGAGCTACCCCGAGCCCATCGTCAGCCACAAGGTTCAGCAGGCCCGCTTCAAGGCGCTCCACGCCGCCCTGCCCCGGGGCTAGAAGGGGGCTGTCTCAGGCGACGACCGCTTCGGCCCCCACCAGGCTGCGCACGGCGGCGATGACGCTGTCCTGCTGCTCGGTGGTGAGTTCCGGGAAGATCGGCAGGCTGAGCACTTCGGCGCAGAGCCGTTCGGTGATCGGCAGGCTGCCGGGCCCGTAGCCGAGGTCGGCGTAGGCGGGCTGCCGGTGGATGGGGATCGGGTAGTAGATGATCGTCGTCACGCCCGCCTCCTGGAGCTGCTGCTTGAGCCAGTCGCGGCAGCAGGCCTCGGGCAGGCCGTAGCTGGCGCTGTCGGCCGCCGGGGTGCAGCGTCCCCCGCAGGCGCTGGTGGCGGCGGGGCAGCGGGGCACCCGCACCACGAACTGGTTCCAGCTGTGGCCCTCCGGTCCGGGCGCCGCGGGCACCAGGCCCGGCAGGCCCGCCAGTTCCCGCTGGTACCGCTCGGCGATGGCCCGACGCCGCTCCACCCAGTCGGCCAGGTGGGGCAGCTTCACCATCAGGACGGCGGCCTGCATGGCATCGAGGCGGCTGTTGTAGCCCAGATCGGTGTGCAGGTAGCGGCGGGGCATGCCGTGCACGGCCAGCTCCCGGATCCGCTGGGCCAGCTGCGCGTCACCGCAGACCACCATGCCGCCGTCACCGGCCGCGCCCAGGTTCTTGGTGGGAAAGAAGCTGAAGCAGCCGGCGTCGCCCCAGCCGCCCACCGGCCGGCCGGCCCAGCTGGCGCCGCTGGCCTGGGCGCAGTCCTCGATCACCCGCAGGCCATGGGCGGTGGCGATGGCCATGATCCGCTCCATGTCCACCGGCCGGCCGAACAGGTGCACGGGCATCAGGGCCCGGGTGGCGGGGGTGATGGCGGCCTTGATCCCCTCCGGATCGATCAGGTAGGTGTCCGGGTCCACGTCCACGAACACCGGCGTGGCCCCCACGGCGCTGATCGCTTCGGCGGTGGCGAAGAAGCTGAAGGAGCTGGTGATCACCTCGTCACCGGCGCCGATCCCCAGGGCCCGCAGGGCCAGGACCAGGGCATCGGTGCCGCTGTTGCAGCCGATGGCGTGGGGGACCCCGCAGGCCTCGGCGAAGGCGGCCTCGAAGCCGCTGATGGTGCTCCCCCCGATGTACTGGCCACTGCGCAGGACCTCCAGAACGGCCTGATCAAGGGCGTCTCCCAGCTGCTGCAGTTGCTCGCTGAGACTGAAGGGGGGCACATGCATGGCGGCAACATTAAGCCTGCGGATCCGACCGCCGGGGGCGGCCCCTGGAAGCGTCAGCCGCTGAACCAGGGGGGCTCGGCTCCGGCCCGCCACTTGATGTTGCAGCCGATGGCCGGCCGCTGCGGCTCCGGCACCGGCCGCCCCTCCAGCAGGGCGGTCACGGCCGCCCGCAGATCCCGGCCGTCGCAGGCCTCGCCGCCGGGGCGGCTGCCATCCAGCTGGCCCCGGTAGGCCAGGCGGTGCGCCCCATCGAAAAGGAAGACGTCCGGGGTGCAGGCGGCCCGGAAGGCGCGGGCCACGTTCTGGTCGGGGTCCTGCAGGTAGGGGAAGGTCCAGCCGCAGGCCTCCGCCTGGGCCGCCATCCCCGCCGGCCCGTCCTGGGGATGGCTGGCGGTGCTGTTGCTGCAGAGGCCGATCAGGCTCACCCGCCCCTCCAGGTCGCCCTGCAGCCGGGTGAGCTCCGTCTCCACGTGCTTCACGAACGGGCAGTGGGGGCAGAGGAACAGCACCAGCACCGGCCTCCCGGCCAGGGCGGCGGCCGCGAGCGGACCGCCCCTGACCGGCCGCAGAGCGGCCTGCATGGCGGCCAGCGGCAGGGGTGTGCCAAGGGGCAGCATGGTGGAGCTCGTGAGGACCATGGCTGTGCTGCCGCCCTTGCTGCAGAGCGGATGGGGGATAGCGGGTCAGGATCATCGCCGCCACCGAGCCGTTCCCGCCGTGCCGCCGCCGAGCCCGCTGGCCCGCCGCCCGCGGGCGACCCTCCCGCCGGCCTCGCGCCTGCTGGCCCTGCCGCTTCTGGCGGCCCTGCTCGCCGGCTGTGTACCCGCCGATCAGCGCCCCAGCGGCCGGGTGTACCCCCTGCCGCGACACCAGCCCAATGACGGGCTCGCCGTGGTGAGCCGGCCCGGCGGCGAAGGCCTGCACATCTGGATCGAGACGGACACCGCTCGCCCGGGGATCTGCCGGCCGCGCTGGCTCCCAGACGCCGCCCGGCTGTCGGGTGGCAATGGCCCCCATCCCACCAGCTTCGGGCTGGCCCCCCGGGAGGAGTTCTTCCAGTCCCTGGAGCGGGGCAGGGTGCGCCTGGCCCTGCGGCGCCAGATGGAGGCGCTCTGCCGCCAGCGGGCGCCCGGCAGCACCTTCCTCTGGGAGCCGCCGCCGCGGACGGCGGCCGAGCACCGGCCGCCGGTCCTGCCCCTGCTGGAGGAGCCCGATCTGCTCAGCGATCCCCGGGCGATCCGGCGGGCCGAAAAGCAACTGCTGGGGCTGCCCCTCAGCCCCGAGGACCTTGAGGAGCCCGGGGCGACGGACCACGGGGGCTGGTGACGCCCACCGCCCGAGCGGCTCAGGCCAGGGCCGCCGCGCCCACGTACCCCTCCGGCAGCACCAGGGGCCAGACCACCGGCTGCGGTTCCCCCGGGGCGGGAGGCGGGCCGAACAGACCCTGGCCCCTGGCCTTGAGCTGGGCCTCCAGCCGGCACCAGGCGGCCAGGAAGGCTTGCTCACGCCGCGGCTCCGGCAGGCGGCCGATCGCCTCCCGCTCCCCCGGCGGCAGGCAGCGGCGGGCGATGCTCTGCCACTCCGGCACCGGTCGCCGCTGCTCCACATCCACCCCCACCGGCCGCCGGGGGTGAAAGCCGAGAAGGATCAGGTCCCCCGAATGGGAGACGTTGAAGCGGGGGGCGGCCGGCGGCGCGGTAAGCAGCTCCGGCTTGCCCTGGGGACCACTCCCCAGCACGAGTCCGGCGGGGTCACACCCCAGCCAGCTCCCCAGGAACAGCCGCAGGGCGCCGCGACCGAGCAGGAAGCGCTCGCCATCCCCCTCGCCCCGGAGCCGGCCCAGCCGTTGCCGTTCCCCTGGATCCAGCAGATCCCCCAGGGGGGACCGCAGCGCCCGGACGTCCGGGTCGCGGCGGTCGATCAGAACCAGCAGGGGAGGTCCCTCGGGCCCAACGGGGGGCCAGGGCGGCGGGGCCGGGGCCGGGCCCGTCCGCTCTGGCCAGCGTTGGGGAATCAGGCCCATCAGCTCCCGTACCGGCCGCCGTCGGACCCGGGCGAGGGCAGGCAGGGGGCCCCCGCGGGTGGGGGAGAATCGCCGCACTGCATTCCTTCGCCCTCCGGCGCTCCGTTTCCCATGCTCCTTGATCTGCGCGGCAAGAAGGCTCTCGTCACCGGCATCGCCAACAACCGCTCGATCGCCTGGGGCATCGCCCAGCAGCTGGCGGCGGCGGGCTGCGAACTGGGCATCACCTACTTGCCGGACGACCGGGGTCGCTTCGAGGGCAAGGTGCGCGAACTCACCGCCCCCCTGAACCCCACCCTGTTCGAGCCCCTCGATGTGCAGAACCCGGCCCAGATCGAGGCCCTGTTCCAGCGCATCGCCACGCAGTGGGGAACGCTGGATGTGCTGATCCACTGCCTGGCCTTCGCCGGCAAGGATGAGCTGGTGGGAGATTTCAGCGCCATCAGCCCGGAGGGCTTCGCCCGGGCGCTGGAGGTGAGCGCCTATTCCCTGGCGCCCCTCTGCCGCCATGCCAAGCCCCTGTTCAGCGCTGGGGCCAGCGTCATCACCCTGAGCTACCTGGGCGCCGAGCGGGCGATCCCCAACTACAACGTGATGGGGGTGGCCAAGGCGGCCCTGGAGGCCTCGGTGCGCTACCTGGCGGCGGAGCTGGGCCCAGAGCGGCAGGTGCGGGTGAACGCCATCAGCGCCGGCCCGATCCGCACCCTGGCCAGCTCGGCGATCGGCGGCATCCTGGACATGATCCACAACGTCGAGGAGAAGGCCCCCCTGCGCCGCACCGTCACCCAGGACGAGGTGGGCGCCACGGCCGCCTTCCTGGCCAGCCCCCTGGCCAGCGGCATCACCGGCCAGGTGATCTACGTGGACGCGGGGTACTGCATCACGGGAATGTGATCCGGCCCTGGCTGCTTTCGGCCAGAGGACGGTCGGCACTGGAGAGTCCTTGAGCGATGCCATGCAGAGAACCATTGTCGATAAGGGCATTGCGGGGCTTGGTAATCGCCTTCAGGTCCTGGGCCATTGCTGTGATCTCTCCAGCCGATTCAACGCTGTTCTGTGTGTTGACTGGACCCATAATTCATGGAATGATCTTTTCGAGCACTATTTTTCGCTGGCGTGCCCTTCGGAGCCGGCCTTTCAGCGGTCTGAAGGTGATTTCGGCCATGTGATCCCGCCGCGATATACGAGTTGCATCACGCAAGATCCCCTGAAATGTGAGGCCTTGCAGCATGGAATGTTTCTGACCGACCAAGAGCCAGCCCTGGACGGACCCTGGGACACCTTGGTTGTCTGCCGCTATCTCGCGCGCTACTCCAATCGTCTCTTTCGGCTTCTTCGCTTGCATCGAGAGGTCAGGAAGGCAGTCGTCGATCGGATGGGCGACCTGGGCCTGGCGCCGAGCAGTTATGACTGTTGGCATGTGCGTCATACGGATGCCTCGGGTGGATGCCCTCTCGACATTCTGAAGGCCATTGCACACTCTCCAAGTAAGCGGAAGAAAGTTGTGATCACTGACAGCGTGGAGGTTGTCGGCTTATGTGTGCCCTATGGAATCATCTGCCCATCCATCATCCCTGTGGTCAAGAGCGGCAGCCGACATGGGGTTCATCATCTCGGAGAGGCCCAGCTTGGCCAGCAGGGGTTGGTCAAGCAGGACGTCAATCGTTCAGCTGTGGTGGACCTCATGATCGCTGGTCTGGCCTGTCAATTCTGGGGAACTTGTCAGCAATCGACATTCAGTGAATTCATCTACCGTGGCAGAATTGTTTCTTGGTTTGATGCGGCGATTTTCGGTCAACGATTGAGCCTGCTTTGCTGGGCCAATGCCCACGTCGCCAGTCTACTGTTGCGTTGCTACCTTAGTTACAAGATTCGCTGGGGGCGGCGCCTGGGGTGGATTGTCCAATGATTCACCTTTTGTGTCTCGAAGACTCTCGGACGTGATGACGTTGCATCTTCCGGCTGGTCCTTCCACTCCCCGCAACCTCTCCCACGTTCTGCTGTTCTGGTTCGGCGATGACTGGGGGGTGTACGGCCGCACCTACGAGCAGATCGCCACGACGCTGAGCCGATGTGACCATGTCAAGCAGGTGCTGGTCATCCTGCCCTCCTCGAAGGGGGAGACGCTGGCCACATCCTTCCAGGTCATCTCCGACAGACTTGCCGTCGCCCGTCTCTACTGGAGACCGGGTGGGATCAGCCCCTGGCGGCCACGAAGTCTCGGTTCGCTGCTGAAGCTGCAGCGGGAGCGCATCGCCCTGGGGAGACGGATTCGATCCCTGGGGTTCCGGAAACGGAACACCCTGCAGTGGTTGTTTCCGCCCCATCCCGTCCTGGATGAGCTGGTGGCTCAGGTGCCTGCTGCTGCCCGGATCATCCAGATCGTGGATGATTTCACATTGGTGGACAAGACCGACTGGTACTACCCCTTTGCGGTGGATCAGTATCCGCGCCTCGGGTCGATGGCCGACCTGATCGCCGTCACCTCGAAGGCAAATGAGGACAAGTTCTCGCCCCAGGCTCCCTGTGTCCGGATTGATCAGGCCGTCAGCTCGGCGTTCCTGGCGCAGGCCTCCGACTTCCAGCCCGCTGGCCCCCAGCCGGTTCTGGGCTATGTCGGCACGTTCTGGGATCGCACCGACATCGATCTGCTGCGCAGGATCGCCCTGGAGCGCCCCCACTGCCGGCTGCTGCTGGTGGGTCCCGAGCTCAACCGGCGCCTGTCGGACTCCGGCCTGCTTGGCCTCGCCAATGTGGAGTGGCTGGGGAGCCTTCCCAATGATCAGGTGCCGATGCAGCTGAAGCGGATGAATCTCTGCCTGATTCCCCATCTCGATACGCCCTTCTCGCGGTCGATGAGTCCGCTGAAACTGTTTCAGTACATCGCCAGTGGCAAGCCGGTGGTCTCCTCCGCCGTGGAAGGGCTGGAGCTGGCTGAGGATCTGATCCGGATCGAGAAAGATCCCGCTTGCTTCCTTGAGGCCATCGATGAGGAGCTGGCCTCCGACAGCCTGGAGAAGTTCCGTGCGCGGGTGGCCTTCGCCGCCGCCCAGACCTGGGAAAGCCGGGTGGAACGGATCCTGGCGGCTCTGCCGACTCAGCCCTGAGGCATCGGCATCAGGGTCCCCATCCATTCGATGCTGGTGGTGTGCAGGTTGTAGTACGCCGCCTCCACCTGCAGCCGGCCCGATCGGAGCCTGTCGGTGAGCATCACGCTGGAATCGACGAGGTTGCGGGCGGCGTTGAGGGTGTGACGCCGGCAGGCCTCCTCCAGGTTGTGTGCGCCACCGAGGCTGAACAGCTCCATGCGCAGCTGGCCCACCACCTGGGACAGGCTCGGCGTCAGGTTGAGGTCCCGGTCGAAGGCGGCCGCCACCGCACCGCAGGCGGCGTGGCCGAGCACCACGATCACCGGCACCTCCAGGTGACTCACGGCGTACTCGAGCGAGGCGATCGCGGCCACGGTGCTCATCGTGCCGGCATTGCGCACCACGAACAGATCGCCGAATCCCGTGTCGAACAGCAGCTCCACCGGCACCCGCGAGTCGGCGCAGCCCAGGACCGCCGCCACGGGAGCCTGGCCCGCTTCCACCTCCAGCATCCGCAGGCGATCGCTGTGGGGGTGGAGCACATGGCCGTCGAGAAAGCGCTGGTGCCCTGCACGCAGCTGATCGAGGACGGCACCGGGACGGTCATGCATGGGACTCACCCCACCACCCCTGGCGGCCCGGCGCCGTAGCGCTGCACACCGTCGCTCCCCCGATCGCCATGGGCGCACCGGACCGACGGAGCGCGGTCTCTGGGGCTTTGGCATGATTCAGGTCCGGCCCGTCGCCTTCGCCCGCGTGTCCATCAGCTCTTCGCGCACCGGCCCTGCACGCACCGGCGAGGTCCATCGCGTCACCGGTGAGACCGACGTGCACGTGGCCCTCGATCTCGATGGCACCGGCCGCGCCCAGGTGGCCACCGGCGTCCCCTTCCTCGACCACATGCTCCACCAGATCGCCAGCCATGGCCTGCTGGATCTGGAGATCACCGCCCGGGGCGACACCCACATCGACGACCACCACACCAACGAGGACGTGGGGATCGCCCTGGGCCAGGCCCTGGCCCAGGCCCTGGCCGACCGGCGGGGCATCCGCCGCTTCGGCCACTTCCTGGCCCCCCTCGATGAGGCCCTGGTGCAGGTGGCCCTCGACTGCTCCGGCCGGCCCCACCTCAGCTACGACCTGGCCATCCCGGCCCAGCGCATCGGCACCTACGACACCGAACTGGTGCGGGAGTTCTTCGTGGCGGTGGCCAACAACGCCGGCCTCACCCTGCACATCCGCCAGCTGGCGGGGGTGAACTCCCACCACATCGTCGAGGCCGGATTCAAGGCGTTCGCCCGCGCCCTCGACCAGGCGGTGGAGATCGATCCCCGCCGTGGTGGGGCCGTGCCCAGCAGCAAGGGGGTCCTCGAGCGTGCCGGCCACGCCGGTGTCTGACGGGGTCGTCGCCACTAGCATCGGACCATCCGTGCACACGCCATGCGTACCCTCCTGCTGCTGATGGCGGGCTTCACCGCCGCCGTTGCCGTGGCTGCCCCGGCCCGGGCCGCCGACTGCCTGCCGGGCCAGGTCCAGGCCGCCCCCTGTGCCGTGTCCCAACCCCCCTGCCCGGTGGTGGAGCTGCCCTGCGAGGCCTGAGGCCGGCACGACCGCCCACGTCTTCACACTCCGTTACGTGATAATCGAAACAGCGCGCTGCGCTGTTCTTTCCGTGGGTTGATCCGATGACCGTTGCCTCCCCCGCCGCCGCGGCCTCGCCTGCCTACGACCGCGCCGACTGGGCCAGCTCCTTTCGCAACGTCAGCGTCGAGCTCAGCGACGAGCCCCTGATCGCCGCCCGCGGCGCCATTCCGGCCGAGCTGAGCGGCACCCTTTACCGCAACGGGCCCGGCCGGCTGGAGCGGGGCGGTCACTGGGTCCATCACCCCTTTGACGGTGATGGCATGGTCACGGCTCTGCGCTTCTCCGAAGGCGGTGCCCGGCTCAGCAACCGCTTCGTGCGCACCGAAGGCTGGCTGGCCGAGGAGAAGGCCGGCACGGTGCTCTACCGGGGGGTGTTCGGCACCCCCAAGCCGGGTGGTCCACTGGCCAACGCCTTCGATCTTCGCCTCAAGAACATCGCCAACACCCACGTGGTGCGGCTCGGCGACCAGCTGCTCGCCCTCTGGGAGGCCAGCTCCCCCCATGCCCTCGATCCCGTCAGCCTCGAGACCCGCGGCCTGACCCTTCTGGACGGGGTGCTCAAGCCGGGTGAGGCCTTCAGCGCCCACCCCCGCTTCGATCCCGGCCACCACGGCGCACCCCGCATGGTCACCTTCGGTGTGAAGGCCGGCCCGCGCAGCACCGTGCGCCTGATGGAGTTCGCCGCCGACGGTCCCGAGGCCGGCACCCTGCTGGCCGACTCCAGCCACAGTTTCGGCGGTTTCGCCTTCCTGCACGATTTCGCCATCACCCCCAACTGGGCGGTGTTCCTGCAGAACGCCATCGACTTCAACCCCCTCCCCTACGTGCTCGGCCGCAAAGGGGCCGCCCAGTGCCTGAAGTCCCGGGCCGGTGCCCGTGGCCAGTTCTGGCTGATTCCCCGCCAGGACGGCGCCTTCGCCGGCCAGGAGCCGCGGGTGCTGGAGGCTCCGGAAGGCTTCGTGTTCCATCACCTCAATGCCTGGGAGGACGGCGACGCGGTGGTGGTCGACAGCATCTTCTACGCCGATTTCCCCTCGATCGGCCCCGACCAGGACTACAAGGAGGTCGACTTCGATCGCATCCCCGAGGGCCTCCTGGAGCGCTGCCGTCTCGACCTGGCCAGCGGCACGGTCACGGCCACGCGGCTGAGTGAGCGCACCTGTGAATTCGCCATGGTGGCCCCCGCCCGGGTGGGGCTCGAGAGCCGCTACGGCTGGATGGCGGTGGCCGAGCGGGAGCGGGGCAACGACCCTCTGCAGGCCCTGATGAAGCTCGATCTGGCCAGTGGCGAGTCCCTGGTCTGGAGTGCGGCGCCCCGCGGGTTCGTCAGCGAGCCGATCATGGTGCCCCGTCCCGGCGCCACGGCCGAGGATGACGGCTGGGTGCTCGGCCTGGTCTGGAACGGCGCCCGCAGCGCCAGCGATATGGTGGTGCTCGATGCCGCCTCCATGGATGAGGTGGCCGTGCTGGAGCTCCCCCTGGCCATCCCCCATGGCCTGCATGGCAGCTGGGTGGCGGCCTGAGGTCGCCTGTTCCGGCGTTCGCCCGGGGGCTCAGCGCCGCAGCAGCCCCCGCAGGCGGCGCGCCACCTTTCGGATCAGGTTGAGCACGGGCCAGAGCAGGGAGAGGGGAAAAGGCTGGCGGATCAGCGGGGTTTCGGCCTTGCGGTAATCCCTGTAGAGCCGCCGGTGGGCGTTGGGGTCGGCCGAGCCGTCAAAGAGGCTGTAGCGCAGGCCGACCTCTTCGCTGCCCACCAGGCGCCGGTGGGGATGGGCCGCCAGGATCGGATGGATGCTCTGGGTGTACGCGACCGGGCCGGTGGTGCAGATCACCGCCTCCCAGGGATGGGCGAAGGCGAAGGGATCGAAGCGATCGATGTTGCTGAGCACCGCGGCGATCACGGCGGCCAGAAAGGGATGGCCCGGGGAGGCGATGACGTGCCACTGCTGGAATTCACCGCCCGGGATGGCGGCCAGCTGCCGGTGGGTGCCCCAGCCGGCATGGGGACTGCCGGGCGAATGGTCCCACTGGCTCAGCAGGTAGGCATCATCGTCGCGCAGGACGTCGGACAATGGCCGGGTGACGCCGACCTTGACGTCCAGGTAGACACCGCCGAAGTGGTAGATGCAGAGGTAGCGGAACAGATCGGCGCGGGCGGCACCGTAGGCAGGATCAATCCGCCGGTAGCGGGCCAGGATCGCCTCGCCGTAGATCTCGCCGATGAGGCGCTCACGATCGTGATCGTCGTAGAAGCGATAGGTGAAGTCCGGGTTGAGGGCTTCGATGGCGCGGCAGTTCTCCTCCAGCACCGCCGGCATCCGGCTCCTGCTGCTGAAGGTCTGGTGGATGATCCGGGGGATGCCGCGGCTGGCCGGAGGATGGGTGGCCAGGGACGCCCCTGGCAGCAGCCATGCGCTGACCGGGTACGCTTCTTTCCGCGCCCGCATCGCCTCCGCCATCGTCCAGCCCCGACAGGCCCTGTCCGGCCTCAGCCGCGGGAGAAGCGGCTGAAGGTGGCGGGGGAGAAGGTATGCCCCTCGGAGAGCGCGATGGCCACCACGGCATCGGTGTCGGCGGCGGCTTCCACACGGGCCTTCAGGGCAGGATCGGCCGCCACCTTGGCGAGGAACGCGTTGAGCTGGGATTTCGACATGGGACCATCGACGACGGACTCTCCGTCCTACTCCCTTCCGGAGCGTGGCCCGGAGCCCGATGCGGTGTTCCGTTCCTGCCATGGCCTGGTTCATCAAGACCGAGACCTTCCGGCTCCCCGCTGATGCGGTGATTCCCCACCTGCAGGAGCATCGCCGCTGGGTGGAGCGCCTGCGCCAGGAGGGCCTCAGGATCAGCAGCGGCTACCTGGTGGACGACCAGGGGCGGCCCGGCGGCGGCGGCCTGCTGCTGCTCGAGGCTGCCGACCATGATGCAGCCCTGGCCCTGGTGCTGCAGGATCCGATGGTGCTGGCGGGGTGCGTGCACTGGCAGCTGCAGGGGTGGCGGCCGGCGGTGGGGGACCTGGCGGTGTCCTGATGGCGGACCGGCGTCTCCTGGTCATCTCGAGGATCGGCGTCGGCCCCCCCTATGCCGGCAACCGCAGCCGCCTGGCCGCGTTGCTCGACGACCTGCGGGCCCTTGGCTTCGAGCTCCACTTCGCCGGCGTCGATCTCTCCGCTGAGGAGAAACGGGAGACCCGCCAGGCTGTGGACCACTGGATCCACGACTTCGTCTGGCCCGAGGGCGGCCGCCGCCCGCTGGCGCAGCGGATCCGGTATCGACTCGGAGGGGCATGGCAGGGGCTCCGTTGTCGCTGCAGCCCCGGCCGGGAGCGGAGCCTCCCCATCGGCAACCACCCGCTGGATGACTGGTTTCATCCGAGCTGGCTGGCTGAGGCGCGCCGTCTCCAGCGCGCCGGCCACTACAGGCGCGTCTTGGTGTCCTATGTGATCCATTCCGCCTTCTTGGAGGCGTTCGACGACCGCTGTCTGAAGATCCTGGATTGTCATGACGTCTTCACGGATCGCAACGCCCTGCTCCACGAGGCGCAGCTGGATCCGGATGATTTCTGGATCTCGCTGAACCAGGGGGATGAGCGCCGGGGATTGCGGCGTTCCGATGTCATCCTCGGCATCCAGGAGCGGGAATCCAGCTACTTCCAGCGCCTCACCCATGGCCGGCGTGTCGTCAGGACGGTGGGCCACATCCTTCCATCCGACCCCTTGCCCTTCTCCGAAGATCAGGTTCCCGTCGTGGGCTATCTGGCCTCGGCCAATCCCCTCAACCGGGTGGGACTGAACTGGTTTCTCGAGGAGGTGTGGCCCCAGGTCAAGGCCAGGGGTGGCGTCGGCCGGCTGGTGGTGGCCGGTGGAATCTGTGGGGCCATGCCCTTCCCTGAGGAGGTCCAGCGCCTCGGGATCGTGACGTCACCCCGGCAGATCTATCAGCAAGCGCTCTTCATGATCAATCCCATGCGTTCGGGCACCGGACTGAAGATCAAGACGATCGAAGCGATGGCCCACGGCCGGGCGATCGTGACCACTCCGGCAGGCGTGGAGGGGATGGCGCTGGCACCGGGGGTTTCGGTGGCCGGAACGGCGGACGATTTCGCGATGGCCATGCTCGCCTACCTGCGGGACCCTGCGGAAGCCCGCACCGCCGGTGCCGCTGCAGCGGAGCATCTGGGGGGCCTGCGCCATCAGGCGCGGCAGGCCCTGCTGGAGGCCCTCCACACCCCTCCTCTTCAACGGTTTCGGCCGGCTTTCCGGTAGGCCTCGGCGATCGGCTCGGCCATGGCCGCCCAGGTCAGGGTTCTGCCGAGGCGGCTGTTGTGGGAACGCATCCCGGCGAGATCGCGCCCCTCGATCCTGGCCAGGGCCTCCGCCAGGAGGCCGGGGGCGTAGTACTCCGCTCCGGCCTCACCCGGCAGGTCGTAGACCCTGGCGGCATCGGGGAGCACCATGGGACAGCCGAAGGTGAGCGCGAGCGAGACCACCCCCGAGGTGAGGGTGGCGGTGTAGGGGGCTACCAGCACATCGGCGAGGGCAAAGAGGGCGGACACATCGTTGTCCGACACGTAGCCGATGCGCAGGCGAAGGCGTGGGTCCTTCGCGGAGGCTTCGTTGAGCCATTCCGTCGAGACTCCCGGGATGGGGGCACCGGCGATCAGGAGCCGGCAATGGGATCCAGGCTGGTGGCGAAAGGCCTCCACAAGCGACTCGAGACCCTTGTAACGACGGATGTTGCCGAAGAACAGGAAGGTGAAGTTGACCTTGCTGAGGTCTGTTTCCCTGGCCAGGGTTTCCACCCGGGACGGATTGGGCGGATAGTCCTCAGGGTAGGCGGCATGGGTGGCCACAATCGCCTTGCTCTGGAGCGGGACGGCGTATTCCTCTTCGGCTCGGGCAATCGATGATCTGCTGTGGAAATGAATGCCGTTGGCAAATCTGGCGATCAGTCGGCGCATCTTCCGCTCCCTGGCGGGGTCTGGGCATTCGTGGCTGATCAGGTTGTGAACGGTCCAGAACAGACTTCCCCCCCGCAGCCTGAACAATCCCAGGTCGCAAAACATGAGAACGTACCAGACCAGAAATCGAATACTGGAATGGGCGTAGACGGCTTGATCCGTCAGCCCGTTCAGCCAATGCAGGTGAATGATCACATGCCTGGAATGCAACCGTTGCTGCCGAAAAAAGGCCCCCAAGAGCGGCGGGGGATCCTTGACGATGACGCGGAAGCCCTGCTGGATGAGCGCTTCGGCAAGCCGCTTCTGGTAGGGATTGAATCGTCGCTTGTCGGGGAGGAAGACCACCGTCTCTCCCGTCCCTTGTCCGCCCTTGTCGAGAACTGACATGGCTGGACAGCAGGACGGCTTCATCCCAGCCAAGGATACAGGCCCCGGCCTCCGGTCCAGGCTGGCCTCGGCCAGCGGCTGGATCGACAGCTTTAGAATCAGAAATCGATGGCCGACTCGTCCTGCCGTGACTGAATCAGCCAGGACGACGGATTCAGCCGACCCAACGGACCAACGTCAAAGTCTTTTCGTCGTCGGTTCTGAAGAGCCTTATCACCGGGCTCTCTTCGAGTCACTGGAGACAATCTGCTCGGTGCAGACACTGGACCCCCGCATCAGCTGGCGGGGCTGGCTGCCCTCCTTCGGTCGCCGTCGCCACGCCTGTGAGCTCCCCCGCGGAGCCTTCTCCCGTCATCGCTGGCTGGTCAGGATTCTTGCCCCCCTGGTGCAGCGGCGGCTGCTGGCCACCTACGGCCGGGCCGACGCCCTGATCCTCACCGATCCCCACGCCTGGCCCTATGCGATTCATTACCGCGGCCTCGCTTCCGTCATCGCCTATCTGGTCAGCGATGACTACGCGGCATACCCCCATGTGCGACTCGATCAGGAACACGATCTGGTCCGCCATGCCGATCTGATCTTTCCGGTGTCGCGGCGTCTCGCCGAGGTGCTCCAAGCCCGGTACGGCATCGAGGACTCCCGCTTTCACACCATCCCCAACGGCATTCCCTCCTCCTGGCTGCCGGCCGACCCTCCCCCCGCGCTTCCGCCCCGGCCATCCCAGCGCCCCGCCCTGCCGGCGGATCTGGTGCCCGCCGATTTCCGGCCCCTGATCGGCATCATCGGCGTGATCGGCAGCCGCATCGACCTGCTGCCGATCGTCGCCGCCCACGACGCCCTGCCTGAGCTCCGCTGGCTGTTCGTGGGGCCGGTGCGCCGCCAGGTGCCCGGCCTGGCCCATCTCCAGAGCAGCCCGCGCTGCCGCTTCCTCGGCGCCATGCCGTACACCGAACTCCAGGCCTGCTTCGCCACCCTCGATGCGGCCGTGCTGCCCCTCACCGACGGTGACATCAACCCCTGCAGCAGTCCCGTCCGCTTCTTCTCCCAGCTGCCCACCGGCCAGCCCATCCTCTACACCGGCACCTGCGCCCAGATCGCCGAAACTCCCCGCCTGGCGTACCACTGCGCCGATGGGCTGGCCCTCACGGCCACCCTCGAGCGCCTGGCCGCGGCCGGCTTCCAGGACGGCCGCGCCGCGGAGCGCCACCGCTTCGCCACCGGATGCACCTGGCAGAAGCGGGCCGCAGCGATGGCCAAAGCCCTGGAGGCGGCGCTGGAGGCCCGCGGTCGGACCCCTGCGGCCCGCTAGGGAACCGTCGGTGTAGCTCCGCCTCCCGAGGCCAGCAGCTCCCGCAGGCCAGGCTCCAGCTGGGCGAAGGCCCGCCCCCGGTGGCCCAGCTGGCCCTTGAGGCCCTTGTCCATCTGCGCGTAGCTGAGGCCCGTCTCCGGCACGAGGAACACCGGGTCGTAGCCGAAGCCGCCGCTGCCCCGCGGGGCCTCCAGGATCTCCCCGTCGCAGCGGCCCTCCACCTCCAGGCGGATCGCGCCGCTCGGGTCGGCCACCGCCAGGGCGGCCACGAAGGCCGCCCGCCGGTCCGGCGCCAGGCCCTGGGCGCGCCGTATCCCGTCGACCTCGCCCAGCTCCCGCAGCAACCGGGCGATCCGGGCGGGGTCGCTGTCGGCGTAGCGGGCCGAATGGACCCCGGGGGCGCCGCCCAGGGCCGCCACCGCCAGGCCGGAGTCGTCGGCCAGGGCCCAGTGGCCCGTGGCGCGGGCCACTGCCTCGGCCTTCAGCCGGGCATTGGCGGCGAAGGTGGTGCCCGTTTCCTCCACCTCCAGACCCTCGGGCTGGGGCCGCACCTCCAGGGGCAGGGAGGCCAGCAGATGGGAGAACTCCCGGATCTTGCCGGCGTTGCCGCTGGCGATCACCAGCACGGTGGGCGCCACCCCGGGCTCCGCTGGGGCGGCCATCAGATGCACTCCGCCAGCTGGCGCGCCCAGGCCAGCACCGCCTGAACCCGGTCGGCGTCGGGGGCTTCGCAGTAGAGGCGCAGCAGGGGCTCGGTGCCGGAGAAGCGCAGCATCAGCCAGTGGCTGGGACCCATCCGCAACTTGACGCCATCGGTGCGGTTCACCTCCAGCACCGCCGCTCCCGCCACCTCCTTGGGCGGATCCTGGGCCAGCAGGGCCTCCAGCCGGCGGCGGCTGGCCATGTCCGGCAGGCGCAAGTCGAGGCGGTCGTAGACGCTGGCGCCACCGCAGCGCTCCTGCAGGGCCGCCAGCCGGGCGCCGAGGGGCAGGCCCCCCTCCACCAGCGCCTCGATCAGCAGCAGGGCGGCGAACAGGGCGTCCCGCTCCGGCAGGTGGAGGCCAAAGCCCACCCCGCCCGATTCCTCGCCCCCCACCAGCACCTCGCTGCTGAGCATCTCGGCGGCGATGTACTTGAACCCCACCGGCATCTCGATCACCTCCCGGCCCAGGTCGGCCGCCACCAGGGCCATCAGGTCGGAGCCGCTGACGGTCTTGACGACGCGGCCCCCCAGCCCGCGGGCCCGGGCCAAGTGGTCGATCAGCAGGGGCATCAGCAGCTGGGTGCTGCAGAAGCGACCCTGCTCGTCCACCGCGGCGATGCGGTCCCCGTCGCCGTCGAAGACGATGCCCACCGCGGGGCGGCCGGCGGCCGTGGCCTGGCGCACCTCGGCGATCAGCCGCTCCAGGTAGGGGGCCAGCGGCTCGGGCGGGTGGCCGCCGAACAGGGGATCCCGCTCCCCCCGGATCTCCCGGATCACGCCGGCGGCCGCCCCCGCCTCCCCCAGCAGGGCCGGCAGTCCCCCGGCGGCCGAGCCGTGCATCGGGTCCACGATCACCTGCAGCCCGGCGGCGGCCAGGCCCGCCACCAGGGCCGGGGCGTCGACCTTGGCGCCGAGGCCCGCCAGGTAGGTGCCCATGGCATCAAAACGCTCGGTGTCGCCGGGGATCGGCACCGTCAGGCCCCCGGCCGCCAGGCGCCGCTCCACCCGGGCGGTGAAGTCGCCCTCCACCGAGCCGCCGAAGGGCCCCTTGATCTTGAGCCCCAGCCATTCCGGCGGGTTGTGGCTGGCGGTGATCACCAGGGCCCCCAGGGCGCCCCGCTCCACCACCGCCCAGCTGCAGGCAGGGGTGGGCACGGGGGTGGCGGCCAGCAGGGGCAGCAGATCGGCCCCCCGCACGGCGCCGGCGATGGCCTCGGCCAGCTCCGGGGCCAGGAAACGCCGGTCGTAGCCGATCACCACCTCCCGGCTGGCGAGGCCCTCCGGGGCGCTGGCGGCCAGTTCCCGGGCGGCGGCGGCCGCCACCGGCAGCAGGCGCTCCATGGTGATGTCCACCCCGAGGATTCCCCGCCAGCCATCGGTGCCGAAGAGGATCGGTCCGGCCTCGAGGGGCAGGGGGGCGGAGGCCATGGGCGGCGCGGAGGCGAGGGAGGGGCAGGCCGGTCGTAGCAGGCCGGCCGCTCCGGATGGCCGCGGCGGGTGCCGGCCTGATGGCAGGCCACCGGTCCCCCTAGCCTGCAGCCCATGCCCCAGACCCCGGACGCCCCCTCCCCCGGATCCCCCGTCCTCACCGACCGCCTGCTGCGCAGCTGGGTGCGCTGCCGGCGGCGGGCCTGGCTCGATCTCCACGGTGCGCCCGAGGAGCGGCTGTGGAGTGCCCACCGCGCCCTGGCCCTCGATGACCAGCTGCGCAGCTTCCAGAGCCTGCTGCCCCAGCGCCCCGGCCATGGGGAGGCGGCCTGCCGGGACGGGGCGCCCGGTGTGGTGGGCCTGCGCCTGGCGGGAACCGGCCCCCGGGGCCTGCGTCTCGAGGCCCACCCGAGCCTGCTGGAGCGGGTCGAGGGGCCCAGCCGCTGGGGCGCCCACGGCTACCGGCCAGTGCTGGCCCGCCAGGGCCGGCGCCTCACCCGGGAGCACCGCCTGCAGCTGGCCCTGTGGGGGCGGCTGCTGGCGGAGCACCAGCGGGCCCCCGTGCCCCATGGGCTGGTGGTGGCCGGTGCCGACCGGGGGCTGGAGCGGGAACGGCTCGCCCTCGGCCCTTCCCTGCAGCGCCAGCTCGATGAAAGCCTGGAGCGCCTGGCCCTCGACCTGGCCCGCAGCGAGCCGCCGCCCCTAGTCAGCGACCGCAAGAAATGCACCCTCTGCAGCTGGCGCGGGGCCTGCGATCGGGTCGCCACCGCGGAGGGGCACCTCAGCGAGGTCAGCGGCATCGGCGGCAAACGGCGCGAACTGCTGCTGGAGCTGGGCATCGCCAGCCTCGACCAGCTGGCGGCGGCCGATCCGGACAGGCTGGCCGACGACCTGGCCGCCCACGGCGAGCAGCACCGGGAGGTGGCCCCCCGGCTGGTGGCCCAGGCCCGGGTGCAGCGGGAGGGCACCCCCCGGCGCAGCGGCGAGGGGGCCGGCCCCGCCCTGCCGGAGCTCTCGGCGGCCCCCGGGGTGCTGCTCTACGACATCGAATCCGACCCCGATGCCCGCGACGACTTCCTCCATGGCCTGGTGCGGCTGGAGCGCGGCGCGGACGGCCATTGGCCCGGGGCGCCGGGGCCGGGCGAGAGCCTGGGGAGCTATCAACCCCTGCTGGCCCTGCAGGAGCACGGCGAGGCGCTGCTCTGGCGACGGCTGAGCAGGCTGCTGGCCCGCTACCCCGACTGGCCGGTGCTGCACTACGGCGAAACTGAGTCGGTCGCCCTGCTGCGGCTGGCCGAGCGCCAGGGGGCCGGCGAGCGGGAGCGGGAGCGGTTGCGGGCCCGGCTGGTGGACGTGCACCAGCGGCTGCGCCGCCACTGGCTGCTGCCGGTCAACAGCTACGGGCTCAAGGCCGTCGCCGGCTGGCGGGGTTTCACCTGGAGCCAGAAGGGGGTCGACGGCGCCCGCTGCCTGCTCTGGTGGCGCCAGTGGCGGGAAGGCTCCGGCGGCCCGCGGCGCCCCAGCCGGCGGGCCCTGGGCCGCAAGCTGCAGCGGATCTTCCGCTACAACCAGGACGACAGCCTGGCCACCTGGGCGGTGGTCCGCTGGCTGCTGGATCAGGACGCGGCCTTGCCCCCCGGTCCCACCGGCGGCGGCTGAAACGCCTCCGGCAGCGAAAGGCTCAGGGCCACCCCCGGGGCCGCCCCGGCCATCAGCTGGCTCTCCTCCAGCCAGGCCTTGCGCACCAGGGCCAGGCCGATCCAGCCCCCGTCACCGGGGAGTTCCAGGCTGGAGGTGATCAGGCCAGCGCGGCCCCCGGCCCCGTCCAGTAGGGGCGTGCCCGCAGCCACGGCATCGGCGGGAACAGCCCCTTCCGGGCCAGCCCCTTCCGGGACAGCCTTGGCCCACCAGCGGCGCAGCTGCTGCTTCACCCCGTCGTAGGTGGCCAGCTTGGCCAGGGTCTCCTGGCCCACATAGCAGCCTTTGCTCAGGCTCACCCGCGCCGCCAGCCCCAGCTCGAAGGGGTTCACCTCCTCGTTGATCTCCCCCGGCGCCGCCGGCAGACCCTGCCGGAGCCGCCAGCGTTCCGCCTCCAGCGGCTCCAGGGGGCGCCGGGCGGCCAGGGCGGGGGGCAGGGGGGCCTCGGCGGGCAGCAGCAGGGCGTCCCCGAGCCGCCAGCCCGGCGATCCCTCCAGCGGCGCCCAGGTGCCGGCGGGCAGGGCCTCCGGTTCCGGCGCCCCCAGCGGCTGGTGCAGGACGGCCGCCGCCACCGGACCCAGCCGCACCTTGTCGGCGGGGAACAGCACCCGGTCGAGGGCGGTGCGCACGGCCGCGGGATCCCCGTCGACGATCACCAGCCAGGCCCCGGCGTCGTCCACCAGCACCTCCGCCACCGCCCGCAGCCGGGCCGTGGGGCTGATGCAGCAGGTGCCGAGCCACTGGCCCGGCCGCGCCCCCTCCAGGGCCTGGCTGGTCTGGCCGTGCAGCACCCGCAGGGTGTCCGGGCCGTCGAGCCGCAGCAGCCCCACCGGCCGCGACCAGCGGCTCCCCTGCGGTGGCGTCCAGTGCCAGGGATCGGCCGCAGCCGCTGTCGGGTCGGGGGAGGGGGCCATGGCGGAGCGCGTCGCGGGGGTGAGCCTGTCGTCGGGTCAGCCTGCCGCGCCGTCCAGCCCGGCGGCCGTGGCGGCCACCTCCTCGAGCAGGAACAGGCTGCGCAGGTCGAGGCCCGCCTCCTCCATCGCCTCGGCTCCCCCCTCCTGGCGATCGACGATCGCCACCACCCGCTCCACGGCGTAGCCCGCCTCCTGCAGCTGGGCCACGGCCTTGAGGGCCGAGCCGCCGGTGGTGACCACGTCCTCCAGGACCGTGATCCGGCTCCCGGCCGGCGGCAGGGGGCCTTCGAGCCAGGCGCCGGTGCCATGGCCCTTGGCCTCCTTGCGCACGATCAGCGCATCGAGATCGCGGCCGGCCAGGGCGGCCTGCAGGGCCACGGCGCTCACCAGGGGATCGGCCCCCAGGGTGAGCCCCGCCACCGCGGCCGCTTCGCCCTCCACCTGCTCCAGCATCAGACGGCCCAGCAGGGCCAGGCCGGTGCCGCTCAGGCTCACCGGCTTGCAGTTGACGTAATGCGGGCTGCGGCGGCCCGAGGCCAGGGTGAAGTCGCCCAGCCGGTAGGCCCGCTCCGCCAGCAGGGCGAGCAGGGCGGAACGCTGTTGGCTGGGGCTGGAGGGCAGGGAGACCATGGACGTTGGAGGGGGCGGCGTTGGGGGGCGGCGTCGCAGAGGCGGCCGGTGCGGAAGCCCATGGATGGGCGAGAGCGTCAGAGCTCGCTAACCTGCGCTCATATCGCCCGGGAGCTGGGCCCGTAGACCCCATGACAGCACCGATCCTGGCAGTGCCTGCCCCCCTCGCTGCGGGCCTCACCGCCCTGCTCCCCTTCGCCGTCCTGGCCCCCGCTCTCGCCGGGCCCGTGCTCTGCACCACCACCCTCGAAGCCCCCATGCCCGGCTCGGCCGGCTCCGGGCCGGTGGAGGTCACCCGCTGCGGCGTGACGCGCTCCGCCCCCGAGCTGATGGAGCAGCGCTTCTACAGCTTCTCGGCCCCCTTCGCCCAGGGCATCAACCTGCTGCACCAGATCACCGATCCCCTCGGCCTCTCGATCCCCGGCCGGGACGGCGGCAGGATCGTCGCCTTCGGTTTCCCCGACCAGAACATCGTCTGGGACGGCACCGCCATCGAGAACACGGCGTCGGTGATGCTGACCGAGCAGAGCGGTCTGATGCCCCAGCGCACCGCCGACATCACCAACGGCTTCAGCACCAGCCTCGGGTCAGGGGCCGCCACCCCCACCTATGTCCGGCCGCCGGCCGGCACCACCTGGACTCCGCCGATCCGGGGCCTCTGGTGAGGCCCCCGCCGGAGACGGCGGCCCGTCCCCCGGGGGTCTAGCAATCTGGTGAATGCAGCGAACTCATAATTCGCCTTAGGCGAGTTCGATCCTCGCGACCCCCATCTCCCTCACTCGCCCCACATCCGCAGCAGGTTGGTGTAGCTGCGGGTGAGCAGGTCGAAGATCTCGTCCTTGCCCTGCTTCTGGAAGAGGGCGCGACGGGCGGTGTCGAGCTCGAACAGGAGTTCGCGTCGGTCGCTGCGGCGCACCCGGCTCTGGATCCAGCCCACGGCCACCAGCCGTTCACCCCGGGTCACGGGTTCCACCCGATGCAGCAGGGAGCTCGGATACACCAGGGCATGGCCGGCCGGCAGGCGCAGGGCGCACTCGCCCCCCGGATCCTCCAGCACCAGCGCGCCGCCGTCGTACTGCTCGGGTTCGCTCAGAAACAGGGTGAAGGAGAGGTCGGAGCGGCCGCCGGCCATGAAGGCATTGTCGACGTGGCGGCCGTAGCCCTCGCCGACGCCGCAGCGGCTGAAGCGCAGGCTGTGCAGCCGCACCGGCAGGGCCGCCGCCTGCAGCAGCGGATGCTGGAGCAGGTGGTCGCTGAGGGCGGAGGCGAGGGTCTGGTGCAGGGAGGATGCCGGCTCCAGCTGGCGGTTGCGCTTCACCTCCCGGGCGTGCCATCCGGCCGTTTCGGCCCCGTCCCTCCAGGGGGCGTCCTTCGCCAGCAGGGCCAGGCGCAACTCGCCGACCTGGCCGCTGCTCAGCAGAGGTTCAAGACGGAACTGCATCCTTTGGCGCTCCGCTGTCCCAGAATTCTCGCCCCATCCATCACGGTGCAGGCCATGGCCCGATCGAGCATCGCCCTGTTCCTCGTCACCACCGGACTGATCACGGCCACCCTGGGCTGCGCCCAGTCCCCCGAATCGAAGGACCAGGAGGGCGGCGAGAACGGCGTCAGCGCCCCGGCCCCGGAACGGCCGGCCGCCGGGGCGCCGGAGGGGGCCGATAAGAACGGCGACCGGGATGGCGTCGGGGACGCTGGCGAGGGAGGGGAGGGCGGCGAGGGCGGCGAAGGCTGAGCCGGGGGGCGGGGCCTAACCTTCAGCCACGACACCCCACCGATGCGCTTCCTGGTCCTGGCGATCCTGTTGGCCCTGCTGGCCTTCTTCGCTGCCGGGGAGCTTGCGCTGATCCGACTCCGGCCCAGCCGCGTCCAGCAGCTCGAGGAGGCGGAGGAGCCCGGCGCCCGTTCCGTGGCCCGGCTCCAGCACCGCCTGCGCAGCGTCCTGGTGGCCACCCAGCTGGGGGTGGTGCTGGCGCTGCTGGCCATGGGCTGGCTGGCCCGGGGTCTGGCGGAGCAGGTGGCCGACTGGATGGGCTCGGGGGAGCAGGCCTGGATCGATGCCGGGGTCTTCCTGGTGCTGGCCCTGCTGGCCACCCTCCTGGGCGGTCTGGTGCCCAAGGCCTGGGTGCTGCACCGTCCCGAGGGCTCGGCCCTGCGGCTGGCACCCCTGCTGGAGTCGCTCACCCGCACCCTGGCGCCGTTGCTGCTGCTGATCGAGCGCTTCAGCGGTGGTCTGCTGCGGCTGCTGGGGCTGCCGCGCAACTGGGATGAGCTGGTGCCGGTGCTGTCGGCCGGGGAGCTGGAGACCCTGATCGAGAGCGGCAGTGTCACCGGCCTGATGCCCGACGAGCGCAGCATCCTCGAGGGGGTCTTCTCCCTGCGGGACACCCTGGTGCGGGAGGTGATGATGCCGCGCTCCGGCATGGTCACCCTGCCGCTGGATGTCACCTTCGCCCAGATGATGGAAGCGGTGCATGCCAGCCAGCACGCCCGCTTCCCGGTGATCGGCAGCTCCCTCGACGACGTGCGCGGCATGCTCGACCTGCGGCGGCTGGCCGAGCCGATCGCCCGGGGCCTCCTGCACCCCGACACGGCCCTGGCCCCCTGGATCCTGCCGGTGGCCCAGGTGCAGGAAAGTGCGTCCCTGGCGGACCTTCTGCCGCTGATCCGCAGCGGCCAGCCCCTGCTGGTGGTGGTGGATGAGCACGGCGGCACCGAGGGGCTGGTCACCGTGGCCGACCTCACCGGCGAGATCGTCGGCGAGGACGACAACCCCCTGGAAACGGCCCAGGACCTGCTGCCCCTCGTCGACGGCACCTGGTCGGCGGCCGGGGACCTGGAGATCGTCGAACTCAACCGCCAGCTGGGCCTGCAGCTGCCGGAAGCGGACGGCCACCACACCCTGGCCGGCTTCGTGCTGGAGCGGCTGCAGCACATCCCCTCCCCCGGGGAAGGGCTGCGCTGGCAGGGCGTCCGCATCGACGTGCTGACCATGGACGGCCCCCGCATCGAGCGGGTTCAGATCACCCTCGCCAGCACGGACGGAACCTGATCATCGATAATGCGCCCACCTGCTCCGCCCCTGCCATGAACCCAGTGCGCGTGGGTGTCATCGGCATCGGCAACATGGGCTGGCACCACGCCCGGGTGCTGAGCCTGCTGCGCGATGCCGAACTGGTGGGCGTCGCCGACCCCGATGAAGCCCGCGGCCGGCTGGCGGTGGAACAGTTCGACTGCCGCTGGTTCCCCGCCTACGAGGAGCTGCTCGGCGAGGTGGAGGCCGTCTGCATCGCCGTGCCCACCCTGCTGCACCACCGGGTCGGCATGGCCTGTCTGCAGGCGGGGGTGCACGTGCTGATCGAGAAGCCGATCGCGGCCACCCAGGAGGAGGCCGCCGACCTGATCGGCGCCGCCGAGGCGGCGGGCCGCCTGCTGCAGGTGGGCCACATCGAGCGGTTCAACCCCGCCTTCCGGGAGCTGCTGCGGGTCGTGGCCAACGAGGAGGTGGTGGTGCTCGAGGCCCGGCGCCACAGCCCCAACGCCGACCGGGCCAATGACGTCTCGGTGGTGCTCGATCTGATGATCCACGACATCGATCTGGTGCTCGAGCTGGCCGCCTCCCCGGTGGTGCGGCTGGCGGCGGCCGGCGGCCGCAGCTCCGATGGCCCGATCGACTACGTCAACGCCACCCTCGGCTTCGCCAATGGCGTGGTGGCCAGCCTCACGGCCAGCAAGATGGCCCACCGCAAGATCCGCAGCCTCAGTGCCCACTGCCGCAGCAGCCTGATGGAGACGGATTTCCTCAACCGCAATCTGCGCATCCACCGCCGTTCCCACGAATCGGTCAGCGCCGACCACGGCGAGCTGCTTTACCGCAATGACGGCTTCATCGAAGAGGTGAGCACCACCTCGATCGAGCCCCTCTACGCCGAACTCGAGCACTTCCTCCAGTGCGTGCGCGGCCGCGAGACACCGGCCGTGGATGGCCTGCAGGCCTCCCGGGCCCTGCAGCTGGCCGACCTGATCGAGCAGTGCGTCGAGCAGCCCAACCTCTGCATGGCCCTGGAGGCCCCGATCTAGACACCCGCCGCCGGAATCATCGCGGCAGGGGCCGCGTCCCTGTCGGCCAGCTCCTGCAGGGCCAGCAGCTGCCAGCGGCGGCAGTCGGCCGGGGAGGAGCGGTAGAAGAGATCCCAGGCCTCCGCCTTGTGGGGCCCGTAGGCCTCGCTGGGCACCTCGGGATGGCGCTGCTGCCAGCCCACCCGCACGGCGTGGCCGATCACCACGTCCAGGGCCAGATCGTCGTCGAACTGCACCTGGGGGTTGGCGGCCACGAAGGCCATCAGGGTGAGCAGGGTCTCGATGCAGAGCCGGCGGTACTCCGGGGCTTCGATCTTGCTGAGCAGGTGCTCCACCAGGATCGCGAAGTTCTTCTCCCCCGGCGTCTTCTCGCGCAGCAGCGGGGCGCTCTCCAGCCGGTTGCGCCGCTCCAGCTTGTCGCCGATCACGAGCCCCCGGCAGTGGTGCAGCAGGTCCCAGATGCCGGGATAGAAGTCCTTCGGCACCCGCTGCAGGGCCCCGAGCCGCATGCGGTGCTGCAGCCAGCTGCCGTCCTTGGGCAGTTCCGCCAGGGGGTCGGGCACCTCCCAGCGCACCCGCCCGCGCAGGTGCAGCTGCTCCTTGCGCTGCAGGGACGCCCGGGCGTGCTCCACATCGGCCAGCACGGCCCGCAGCCGGCGGCGGATGGCATGGGGCGGCAGGGCGCAGAGGGCCTCGAAGGCCTCGCTGGGGCTGAGGTTGGCCTCCCCCGCCAGCTCGCCGGTGAGCAGCAGCAGGAACTGCCCGAGCTGCAGGGTGAGGCTGCCGCTGAGCAGATCCACGTCGGAGCGGGCCAGGGCGTCGATGGCCAGCAGCAGCTCCTGCTGCAGCATCCATTCCCGGCCGTCCTCGCCGCTGAAGCGCCGCACCATCGCCGCGATCGCCAGGCTGCCCTCCGGATGGCTGAGCAGCGAATCGCGGGTGTAGTTGCGGCCCACCACCACCTGCTTCTGACGCAGCAGCAGGTCGGTGAGAGCATCCTCCAGCTGGGGGTGCACCAGGCCCATGGCGCCGGCGGCCCGGCGCACCACGCTCCAGTCGGCGTCGGCCAGGCCGCGGCGGTAGACCTCCTCCAGCAGCACCATCAGCCGCACCCCCGGGCCGCTGCGGGGGCCCTGCAGGCGGGCATTGGGCCCGAGCCGGCGGCTCAGCAGCTCCAGCACCTCCGCCTGCTCCTCCAGGGAGCGGCTGGCCCAGAGCCTGTCCACCAGGTGGGCCAGGGGGACGTCCTCCAGCTCCTGCTCCTGGCGGGCGGTGAGCGGCTGGTGGCTGGCGCTGGGCGGCAGCAGGGTGTGGCCGTCGGGCACCAGATCGCAGGCCGCCAGGGCCTGGGGCGGCAGGTCGACCAGGCTGGCCAGCGGCACCAGCTCCTCCAGCGACACCAGGCGCACCGCCACCGAGCCCAGCTGGCCCTGCTGCAGATCGCGGCCCAGCTCCAGGAAGGCGTCGGGGTCGCGGCGGAAGGGGCCGGCGGCGACCGGCACGAGCAGCAGCGGCGCGCCGGAGCCCCGCCAGTGGCGCTGCAGCACCCGCACCTCGGTGGCCACCGTGTCCACCAGCACCTGGGCGTCGTCGGCCAGGTAGAAGGTGTCCTCCTCCAGCACCGCCGGCAGGAAGCCGATCAGCTCGCCGTCATGGCGGTAGAGCCGGGCGGTGGCCTGGGTCTCCATGCGCACCGGCGGGTGGCCCGAGAGGCCCAGGCGGCCGTTGGCGCCCACCGTCGCCAGGCGCCGGGCCAGCTCGCGGGAACTGGCCACCCGCAGGGGCACCGACTCCGCCTCCGATGGCCGCCGCACCGGCAGGCCGGCATCCGCCAGGGCCGCGGCGATGGCGTCGTCGGCCGGAGCCAGGGCCACCAGCACCTCTTCGGCCCCCGGCGGGCTGGGGTGGCGGCGACCGCAGGGATCGAGATCCGCGGCGGTGATCAGGCCGTGCAGCAGCAGATCCGACAGCCAGGTGAGGCTCTGGGTCCAGAGCAGGGGGACGTTCTCGTTGGGGACGCGGGTCTGGCTGCCGGGCTGGCGCCGCTCGGCCTCGATGAGCCGCTCCGGCACCAGGTAGAGCTCCGGCAGCAGCGCCTCCCCGTCGACCGTCACGCTCAGCTCCCGGAGCTGCTCCCGCCAGCGGCGGGCTTCCTCCCAGCGGCCCTCGCAGCAGGCGGTGATCAGCTCATAGGCCAGGAACAGGGGCCACTCACATTCGATGTGCTCGAACTGGGCCAGTTCCTCCCGCTCGTAGTGGAGCCGGGTCACGTCCTCCAGCGCCGTCTGGTGGCCGTCGCGCCGGAAGCGCTTGTAGCCGTAGGAGCCGGCCAGCTCGCTGCGGATCTTCTCGCGGGTGCGCGCCACCAGCGCCGGATCCTCCACGGCCCAGGCGGGGTAGCCGATCACCGACAGGCAGGCGCTGTCGGCCTCCTTGCTGGCCGACTCCCGTGGCAGCAGGCCGCGCAGGGCACGCCGCAGCCGCACGATGGCGTCATGGGGGATGGTCAGGCAACTGCTGCCGTCGCCGTGGGGGCCGTAGAGATCCAGACCCACCAGGGTCTCGAGGGCGGCCTTCACCATGCCGATCGAGCTGGCGTTGCGCTCCGGCTGGCCGTGGTTGCCCTTGTCGCCCCGCTCCCAGATGCCGTAGTCGGCCACCCGGTAGGCCCGGGCCACGTAATAAACGAGGTTCTGGAGGAAGTCGCGCTCGTGGCTGGTCTGCACGATCACCAGGCCCGAGCGGGTGAGCTGGGCGAGCTGCAGCAGGAACAGGGCCGTGGCGTCGAGCTGCAGATGGCCCCAGCCGTCGTCGGCCACCACCGGATCCCCCGTGGCGGTGTCGAACTTGGCGTGGATGGCGTCGAGGCGCTCGAGGCTGGTCTTGAAGCGCTCCACCTTCGCCGACTGGCGCATCATCGAGCGCATCAGACCCCGCATCAGCTGCAGCACCCGCTGCTCCAGTTCAAAGCTGCGGCGGCAGGGTCCCGCCAGCCGCCGGTGGGCCAGGGCCAGCCCCCAGACGCACTGGATGGAGTAGACGCAGTCCCGGACCCAGGCATCGCCGTAGTTGCCGTGCACGGTGCTGGCGGTGCTGGCGGGCAGCAGACCCGTGATCGGATGCTGGCGCCGCAGGACGACGTGCTCGATGCCGCGGTCGAGGCGTTCGAGGAGCTCCCGGGCCTCCGCCTCGGAGATGGAAGGGGCGGGCGGATCGGTCACGCCCCTGTCGCCATTGCCAGCGGTGCTCATCATGGTCGCGTCAGGACGGGGCGTGCCGGTGGCGGCGGCCGTGGAACCAGGCCATAGATTCTCCCCGCCGTCGTTCCTTCCCATGGCAGCCCTCGCGACCACGCCGGTCCGTGCCCGCGTCCTGGGCATCCCTGTGAATGTAAGCAACGATGTTTTCCGGGACGCGGTGGCGCTGCACGCGGCCGGTGGCGGCCAGATCGTCACCCTCAATGCGGAGATGACCATGGCGGCCCGGGCGGATCCCGCCCTGGGGGCGGCGATCGAGGCGGCCCGGATGGTGATCCCCGATGGGGCCGGTGTGGTGTGGGCCCTGGGGCGCCAGTCGCACCGGGTGCGCCGCGCCCCGGGCATCGAGCTGGCCCGCCGCCTGCTCGACCATGCGGCCGCCCATGGCTGGCGCGTGGCGCTGGTGGGGGCGAGTCCGGCGGTGATGGATCAGCTGCGCGACCGCCTGCTCCACGACCTTCCCGGGCTGAAGCTCGTCTTCAGCGTCCACGGCTACCAGAGCGCCGACGCCTGGCCCGCTCTGGAGCGCCAGCTGCTGCAGTGCCGGCCCGATCTGGTGCTGGTGGCCCTGGGGGTACCGCGCCAGGAAACCTGGATCCAGGCGATGCCCGGACCCCGCAGCGGCCTCTGGATGGGGGTGGGCGGCAGCTTCGACATCTGGGCCGGCACCAAAAAGCGGGCCCCCACCTGGATGGGGGCCCTGCACATCGAGTGGCTGTACCGGCTGATCAAGGAGCCCAGCCGCTGGCGGCGGATGCTCTCGCTGCCGGCCTTCGCCTGGGCGGTTCTGCGCGAGCGCCGCTGAGCGGCTGGGTGGCAGGAACGCCGCTGATCAGCGGAAGCCGACCGAGGCCTGCCAGACGAAGGCCAGCAGCAGGAAGAACAGGGGGATGATCGGCAGGATGTCCACCAGGGGGCCGAAGGCCTGGTAGGCCTCGGGCAGCTGGGCGAGGGTGTGGGGCGCGGAGCCGGCCAGCAGGGAGAGAGCCATGCCTGGAGGAAGAACCATTGCTGTGGCCGGAACCTACCACGTGTGGGCGGCCGGGGAGCCGGGCTCCCAGGGAGCGAAATCCTCTGCAAAACAGCCTTCGCTGATCGCCCGCGCCATGGCGCTCGTGAAGCGCAGCAGGGTGGTGAGGTTGTGCAGGCTCAGCAGGGTGCGGCCCAGCAGTTCGTCGCTGCGGACCAGGTGGTGCAGGTAGCTGCGGCTGTGGTGCCGGCAGGCCAGGCAGCCGCAGCCGGGGTCCAGCGGGCCGTGGTCGTGGCGGAAGCGGGCATTGCGCAGGTTCCAGCGCTCGCCCCCCACCAGGGCGGTGCCGTGCCGACCCAGCCGGGTGGGCAGCACGCAGTCGAACAGGTCGAAGCCGTTGGCGACCGCGATCGCCATCTCCCGCAGGCTGCCCACCCCCATCAGGTAGTGGGGACGCTCCTGGGGCAGCAGGGGACCCACCTGGCGCACCACCCGGTGCATCTCCTCGGCGGGCTCGCCCACGCTCACCCCCCCCACGGCGATGCCGGGCAGGTCCATCGACGCCACCAGCCGCGCCGAGGCCTCGCGCAGATGGGGGAAGCAGCCCCCCTGCACGATCCCGAACAGGGCCTGGTCGCCGCCGCCGTGGCAGGCGACGCAGCGCTCCAGCCAGCGGTGGGTGCGCCGGCAGGCCTCCGCCACCGCCGCCTCCGTGGCGGGGTAGGGCGGGCACTGGTCGAAGGCCATCGCCACATCGGCCCCCAGGGCCCGCTGGATGGCCATCGAGCGCTCCGGGGTCAGGTCGATCCTTGAGCCGTCCCGGGGCGAGCGGAACACCACGCCGTTGTCGTCGATGCGGTTGATGGCGTCGAGGCTGAACACCTGGAAGCCGCCCGAATCGGTCAGCAGGGGGCCGTCCCAGCCCATGAAGCGGTGCAGCCCACCGGCCTCCGCCACCACGGTCTCCCCCGGCTGCAGATGCAGATGGAAGGTGTTGGCCAGCACCATCTGGGCCCCGGTCTCCCGCAGCTGGGGGGTGCTGACGCCCTTGACGGTGGCGGCGGTGCCCACCGGCATGAACCGGGGCGTGTGGACGGGGCCGTGGGGGGTGGTGAAACAGCCGCAGCGGGCCCGGGTCCGCGGGCAGCGGGCGGTGATCGTGAAGTCGAAGGCGATGGGGCCGCGGCGGCTCAGCGCAGACGCTACGTGCCGCTGCTGCGACGCTGTCCGGGGTTCCCGCCTCCATCTCCACCACCGCCGCCGCCCTGCCCATGCCCCGCCTCAGCGCTCCACCGTGGCTGCGGGATCTGGCCGGGGCCTGGATCTTCTATTCGGTGCTGCCGGCCTGGCCGGCGCCGGCCCCCCGGTTCGAGCGGATCGCCCGCTTCGCCCCCTGGATCGGCGCCGTGCTCGGGGCGCTCCAGGGCCTGCTCTGGTGGGCCCTGCAGGGGCAGGTGCCCCTGCTGGCCCAGGTGGTGCTGGTGCTGGCGCTCGGTCTGTTGCTCAGTGGCGGCCTGCACATGGACGGCGTGATGGACAGCGCCGATGGTCTGGCGGCGGGCGATCGCTGCCTGGAGGCGATGGCCGACAGCCGGGTGGGGGCGAGCGGCGTGCAGGCCCTGGTTCTGGTGCTGCTGCTGCGGGCCGGGGCCCTGGCGATGCTGGGGCCGGCGGCGCCGATGGCGCTGGTGTGGGCCGCGGTGGCCGGGCGGGTGGCGCCCCTGCCCGCCATGGCCTGGTTCCCCTACCTGCGGCCGGGCGGCAGCGCCGGGTTCCACCGCGACCACGGGGCCGGCCTGGCGGTGGAACTGCGGCCCGCCCTGCTGCTGCTGCCGCCCCTGCTGCTGCTGCCCTGGCCGGGCCTGATGGCCTGGCCCGTGCCCGTCGGAGTGCTGGCCCTGATTCCGGCCCTGGTGGTGCCCCTGGTCCTGGGCCGGCGCCTCGGCGGCCACAGCGGCGACAGCTACGGGGCCTGCGTGGAGTGGAGCGAATCGCTGGGGCTGCTGTTCATTGCCGCGGCGCTGACGGCCTGGGCAGGCTGAGCCGGAAGGCGTTGCCCTGCGCCGGCAGCCCCTCGGCCACGGTCCGGGGCGGCACCACGAGCGCCAGCTCGCCCCCCAGGCTGCGGGCCAGATCACGGCCGAGGGCCAGGCCCAGGCCGGTGCCGGGCAGGTCCTGCCCCCGGGTTCCCCGCACCCCCCGCCCGAAGATCGCCTCCCGCTCGTCGCCGGCGATGGCCGGCCCGCCGTCCCAGACCGTGAGCTGGAGCCCCCCGGCGTCGCTGGTCCAGTGCAGACCCACGGCGGCGCCCGGGGGGCTGTAGCGGAAGGCGTTCTCCAGCAGGTTGGCCAGGATCTCCGCGACGGCTCCACTGTCGCCGCTCCAGTCCGGCAGGGTCGGAGGACCGTGCCACTCGCGCCCCTGCAGGGTCGCGGTGGCGGCCGCCCGCTGCAGCAGCGGCTCGAGCGGTCCGGCCAGGGGCTGGCCCCCGGGTCCGCTCAGCAGGGGCGGCAGCAGCAGGGGCTGGGGGGAGACGGGGGCGGCGAGCCGTCCCTCCGGATGGACCAGGGCGCTGATGGCTTCCACATAACGGTTGATCTGGCGCTCCTCGGCCAGCAGGCCCTGCACCAGGGAACGGTCGTTGTGGTCGGGCCCGAGGCGCCGCAGCAGCAGCTGGCCGAAGGTGCGCAGGGCCGTGAGCGGGTTGCGCAGCTGGTGCAGCAGCAGGCCCAGCTGCTCCTCGCGCTCCGCGAGTCGCTGCCGCAGCTCCCCGCCCTCCAGATCCAGCCGCAGGGCCTCGGTGAGGGCCAGGGCCACGGCCTGGAGCCGCTGGGCCAGCGGCTCCGGCCAGGGGTTGCGGGCGGCCTCCACCTGCAGGGCACCGAGCAGGCGCTGGCCGTCCCGCAGGGGCAGCCAGCGCCGCTGCTCCGCCGGCACGCGCAGCCGGCTGACGCTGTCCACCGCCGGCAGGGCCCTCTCGTCCGGGGGCCAGTGGCCGACCGGCAGCAGGGTGGGCTGGCCCGTTTCCCCCTGCTGGGTGACGTAGACCACCAGGGAGCGGACCTCGGGGCAGTCGATGAACTGTCCCAGCTGGAACCCCACCAGGGCCAGAAACCGTTCCGAGACAGGCATCACCGGCTGCGGACCGGATCCGTCCGGAAATTTTTCAGCAGAGGCGTGTCGAAACGCAAAAAAAGTTTTAAGATCTTGGTAACGACCACTACTTCGCGGTCCTCGGACGGGCGGAAAGTTGCAGTCGTAACGGCCAGCGTTGCGCTTTGCCCGCAATCAAGGCTACAGCAGAGGCAGCTGCGTACCGCCTCTGTCCCGGCCATGACCTCCCCCGGGAGCCGGCCGGCGTTACTGACGGTGATCCTCTCCGACCAGCCCCAGGTCGACAGTCGTATGGACGTGGACCCGCCACCTCTGGGTGGTCGGTCCTCCCTTTCGTTCGGCGCCGGCCCCCGCCGCCGTCGCGCGTCTGCAGCCCCCCCCCCAACTCCACCTTTCGGTCTCCCTTCACCGGGATCCATCCCATGTCCAAGAAGCGCAAGCGGATCAGTCGCCGTCGTCTCGCAGGCCAGCGGGTCCTCGCCCATGTCCCGACCTTCAACCTCGAAACCGGCTCCCACAAACCGGTGACGGCAGCCCGCCGCTACATCGCCGAAACGGAGCTGACGGCTCCGGCGATCCTCAACGTGCGTCGCAACGAGCACACCACCGACCGCTTCTTCTGGGGGGAGAAGGGCCTGTTCAGCGCCCAGTACGCCGAAGAGAACCACTTCCTGTTCCCGTCCCTGCGACTGATCGTCGACACCATCGGCGAAGAGGTGCTCTTCGAGGGCCTCGAGTCCCTCGCCTCCGACGACTGGGAGGAGATGGAGGAGTACGAGTACGCCTTCGTCTGATTCCCTCCCGGCGGCTTCTGGTCAGCGTCCCTGCCAGCTCCTGACCAGAAACTCCCGCATCGGAGCGATCAGCTCGGCATCGATGCTGTGACCGCCTGGGAAGGCGATCCGTCGCACCGATCCACCGGCCTCCGCGAGCGATCGCTCCAAAGCCACACTGGCCGCGAACGGCACCACTGGATCCTGCTCCCCATGGGTGAGCAGGATCGCCGTGCGGGGTGTCCGGGGCTGCCAGTCGGGATGGGGGTAGCCGCTGCAGGCCACCAGCCCCGCCAACGGCAGGGGATCGCCGTCGTCCGGGCCGCCGCCGGTGGCCACGTCGATGGCCATGGCCGCCCCCTGGGAGAACCCCAGCAGGCAGGTGTGCTGGAGCGGCACCGACGTGCCCAGGGCCAGCAGCCGCTGGCGCAGGGCCCGACGGGCTTCGGGCAGCTGGGGCCACTCGGGCTGCTGCAGGTCATACCACTGGCGGCCCTGGCCGGCCGGGTGGGGCAGGGGAGCCCGCAGGGCCACCACGCTCAGGCCGATGCCGGCCGGATCGGCGCCCAGCAGCACCGGCCCCAGATCGAGCAGGTCATCGGCATCGGCCCCCCAGCCGTGCAGCAGCACCAGCCGACTGGTGGCCTGGCGCGGGCCGGCGAACAGGGCGGTGCAGTCGTCTTCGCCCGGCGGCAGGTCGGCGAGGAGATCCGTGGGCACGGTGAGGGTCGGCGGTTGCTGCGTAGGTTGGCTCCTCCCCCGTCCCTTCCGCCGTCATGGCTCCCACGGCCCTTCTGAGCGTGTCCGACAAGCGGGGCCTGGTGCCGCTGGCGGAGGGGCTGCTGGCCCAGGGCTATGGGCTGCTCTCCAGCGGCGGCACGGCCGCGGCCCTGGCCGCCGCCGGCCTGCCGGTGACGAAGGTGGCGGAGCACACCGGCGCCCCGGAGATCCTCGGCGGCCGGGTCAAGACCCTCCATCCCCGCATCCACGGCGGCATCCTGGCCCGCCGGGATGACCCGTCCCACCGCGCTGACCTGGAGGCCCAGGGGATCACCCCCATCGATGTGGTGGTGGTCAACCTCTATCCCTTCCGCGCCACCGTGGCCGACCCCGCCGTCAGCTGGGAGACGGCCATCGAGACCATCGACATCGGCGGCCCGGCGATGGTGCGGGCCGCCGCCAAGAACCACGCCGATGTGGCGGTGCTCACCGATCCCGACCAGTACCCGGGCTTCCTGGAGGCCCTGGCGGCCGGCCAGGTCGACGCCCGCCTGCGGCGCCGGCTGGCCCTGGCGGCCTTCGCCCACACCGCCGCCTACGACGCCGCCATCGCCGCCTGGATCGATGGCCGACTCGCCGATGAACCGGGTCAACCCCTCCGGCTGGAGCTGCCCCTGCGCCAGGTGCTCCGTTACGGCGAGAACCCCCACCAGGGGGCCCGCTGGTTCGGCGAGTCGGGCGTGGGCTGGGGGGCGGCCCGCCAGCTCCAGGGCAAGGAGCTCAGCTACAACAACCTGATCGACCTGGAGGCGGCCCTCACCACGGTGGCGGCCTTCGGCTACGGCCCGGGCGCCGAGCCGGCGGCGGTGGTGATCAAGCACACCAACCCCTGCGGCGTCGCCATCGGTGCCGACACCGCCGAGGCCCTGCTGCGGGCCCTCGATGCCGACCGGGTCTCCGCCTTCGGGGGCATCGTCGCCCTCAACGGGCCGGTGGATCTGGTGGCCGCCGAGCACCTGGCGGGGCTGTTCCTGGAATGCGTGGTGGCGCCGTCGTTCAGCGAGGAGGCCCGCCAGCGGCTGGCGGCGAAGGCCAACCTGCGCCTGCTGGAGCTCGACCCCGGCGCCGTGGCCGGGGCCGCCGGGGCCCTGCAGCTGCGCAGCGTGCTGGGGGGGGTGCTGGCCCAGCAGGCCGATGACGGCCCCGCCGATCCCGACAGCTGGCAGGTGGTGAGCACGCGCCAGCCCAGCGAGGAGGAATGGCGGGATCTGCGCTTCGCCTGGCAGGTGGTGCGCCATGTGCGCTCCAACGCCATCCTGGTGGCCCGGGACGGCCGCACGCTCGGGGTCGGGGCGGGCCAGATGAACCGGGTGGGCTCGGCCCGGCTGGCCCTCGAGGCGGCCGCTGGGGCCGCCCGGGGGGCGGTGCTGGCCAGCGACGGCTTCTTTCCCTTCGATGACACCGTGCTGCTGGCGGCGGAGCACGGCATCCGGGCGGTGATTCAACCCGGCGGCAGCAAGCGCGACGCCGATTCGATCGCCGCCTGCAACGCCAACGACATGGTGATGGTGATCACCGGCCGTCGTCACTTTCTGCACTGAGGGCACGGAGAAGTTGTAACTTCGATGCACTCGCAGCCGGCCCTGGCCCGGTGGAGTTCCAACGCGTCATGTTCGCCGCCCTTCCCGCTTCGATCGCCTTCGCCCTCAACTTCGCCCACCCCGTGCTGATGTGGGTGCTGCTGGGTCTGGCGGGCTACGCCATGGTCCTGGGGATCAAGGCCAAGAAGACCCGCACAGCCACCGCCGAGGACCGCAAGGAGCTGATCAAGGGGCAGTTCGCCAAGCGCCATTTCCAGTTCGGCAGCCTCGTTCTGGCGCTGATGGTGCTGGGCTGCATCGGCGGCATGGCGGTCACCTACATCAACAACGGCAAGTTGTTCGTCAGCCCGCACCTCCTGGTGGGGCTCGGCATGCTCTCGCTGATCGCCCTGGCGGCCTCTCTCTCCCCCCTGATGCAGGCCGGCAACCTGATTGCCCGCAAGGTGCACGTGGGACTCAACATGACCCTGATGACCCTGTTCCTGTGGCAGGCCGTCAGCGGCATGCAGATCGTCAACAAGATCCTCACCGCCCCCGCTCCCTGAGCAGAGACCCCGGGCGGCGTGGGTTCAGAACTGGGCCCGGCGCCGCGGCGGGCAGGGGATCCCGTGGCTGGCGTGGAAATCCTCCTGCACCTTCCAGGTGAGGCGGCGGGAGATCTGCCGCACGATCTGACGCAGCAGATGGTCGCCGCTGCTCTGGACCAGGTGCTCCGGCAGCAGGGAGAGCATGCCGGGCAGACGCAGCCACACCGCCAGGTCGAGCTGCCAGCGCACCAGGGTGTGCAGCATCACCCCGTCCACCTCCTCATGGGAGACCTCGGAGCCGCTGGCCTCGTCTAGGCGCAGGGAGGCCGCGAACTCGACGTCGTAGAGCCCCCTCAGGGCCGCGTCGGAGTCGGGCAGGGGCACGGTGACGATGCGGTAGACCCCGGCGGCCTGGGGGAGCAGTTCGAGGCCGATGGTGGGCTCCACCTCGAAGCCGAAGTTGCCGAAGCGGCCAAGGGTCAGCACATACCCCTGGCTGCCGATGGGCTCCACCGTCATCGGGGCGGCACAACGGCGGAACCAGCCCTCATGGCGGTCGAGGTAGGCGCCCACCACGGTGGCCGGAGCCCGCATCTCCATCAGGTCGGCGAAGGCGCTGGCGTAGCGGCGGATGGCAGGGTCCGCCCTGTCGCGAAGCGGCTCGCTGGGGGTGGGCCCGGTGTCGTCGGGACCCTGGTGCAGGGAGGAGCCTGCCGCCATCGTGGTCTGGGGCGTGCGGTGGGTCAGAGGGGAACGGCCAGAAAGGACGGGGGTTCTGATCTCCCGGGCGGCCCTGGGGGGAGGAAAACCTTTTGTGAATGTAAAGCCACCCGGTGGGGGCTCACTCCTCGCTGAGGCCCACCAGGCGTTCGATCACGTCCTCCACCACCCGGTCCGGGGTGGAGGCGCCGGAGGTGATGCCCACCCGCACCGGCCCCTCCGGCAGGAAGGGCTCCAGGATCTCGAGCTCACCGCCCAGGGGCTTGTGTTCGATGCGGTTGCCCGGCCCGATGCGCTCGGGGGTGTCGATGTGGAAGGAGCGGATGCCGCGGCTGACGGCGATCTCCTGCAGGTGGGTGGTGTTGGAGGAGTTGTAGCCGCCGATGACCACCATCAGGTCGAGGGGCTCGTCCACCAGGGCGAACATGGCGTCCTGGCGCTCCTGGGTGGCATCGCAGATGGTGTTGAAGGCGAGGAAGTGCTCGTTGAGCTCGGCGGGGCCGTAGCGCTGCAGCATGGTGCGCTCGAAGAGCCGGCCGATCTCCTCGGTCTCGCTCTTGAGCATGGTGGTCTGGTTGGCGACGCCCACCCGCACCAGATCCCGGTCGGGATCGAAGCCGGGGGAGCAGGCATTGGCGAAATGGCTCATGAAGGCCTTGCGATCGATGGCCCCCTGGCCCCGCTCGAGGATGAAGTCGCTCACCATGCGGGCCTCGGCGAGATCGAGAACCACCAGGTACGTGCCGGCGAAGGAGCTCGTGGCCAGGGTCTCCTCGTGTTTCACCTTGCCGTGGATGATCGAGGTGAAGGCGTGCTTCTTGTGCTTCTCCACGGTGTTCCAGACCTTCGACACCCAGGGGCAGGTGGTGTCGACGATGTGGCAGCCCCGTTCGTTGAGCAGCTGCATCTCCTGCACGGTGGCGCCGAAGGCCGGCAGGATCACCACGTCTCCGGTGCCCACCTCGGAGAAGTCCTTGACGTCGTCGTCGACCGGGATGAAGCGGACGTCCATCTGGCGCAGATGGGCGTTGACCGAGGGGTTGTGGATGATCTCGTTGGTGATCCAGATCCGCTCGCTGGGGTAGTGGCGGCGGGTTTCGTAGGCCATCGCCACCGCCCGCTCCACGCCCCAGCAGAAGCCGAAGGCCTCCGCCAGGCGGATCTTGAGGCGCCCGCGCTGCAGCACGTGGCCGTTCTCCCGCAGGCTGGCGATCAGGTTGCTCTGGTAGGCCTGCTCCAGGCTGCCCGCGACCTCGTCACCCAGGCCGAAGCCGCGGCGGTTGTAGCGATCCGAGTGGTGGAGGGAGCGCTTGAAGGCACGGGTGTCCACAGGCAGGTACCGGGTTGTGCCGACTCTATGGGGGTCGGCGGTGGGACGGGCGAAAAAAAACCGCGGCGTGAGCCGCGGTCGGTGGTGGGAGCAGGCCCCGGCAGTCAGTTGGTGGAGGCGACGAAGTCGGGATAGGCCTCCATGCCGTGCTCGCCGATGTCGAGACCCTGCACTTCCTCCTTCTCTTCGACCCGGATCCCACCGGAGAGCGCTCCGAGCACACTCCACACGATCCAGGCGGTGACGACGGTGAAGATGCCGTAGGCGACCACGCCCAGGATCTGCAGGCCGAACTGGCCGAAGCCCTTGCCGAAGAGCAGGCCCTTCTCGCCGTTGAAGAGGCCAACGGCCAGGGTGCCCCAGATGCCGCCGACGCCGTGGACGGAGAAGGCACCCACCGGATCGTCGACGCCGATCGAGTCGATGAAGGTGACGGCGTAGACGACGATGGCGCCGCCGATGAAGCCCACGACCCAGGCGCACCACATCGGGAAGCCGTCGCAACCGGCGGTGACAGCCACCAGGCCGGCCAGGATGCCGTTGATGGTCATCGTGAGGTCCGGCTTGCCGGAGTGGATCTGGGAGAACAGGGTGCCGGCGATGCCGCCGCCGGCGGCCCCCAGGGTGGTGGTGACGGCGATGTAGGGAACGGTCTCGTTCATGGCCAGGACCGAGCCGGGGTTGAAGCCGTACCAGCCCAGCCAGAGAATCAGGCAGCCGAGGGTGGCGATGGCCAGGTTGTGGCCGGGGATGGCCTGGGGCTTGCCGTCGATGTACTTGCCGATGCGGGGGCCGAGGATCATCGCCCCGATCAGGCCGGCCCAGGCGCCGACGGAGTGGACGAGGGTGGATCCGGCGAAGTCGATGAAACCGAGCTGGTTGAGCCAGCCGTTGGCGTTCCACTTCCAGCTGCCGGCGATCGGGTAGATGAAGCCGACCAGGATCAGGGAGAAGACGACGAACTCATTGAACTTGATGCGCTCGGCCACCAGACCGGAGACGATCGTGGCCGCGGTGCCGGCGAAAGCCACCTGGAAGAGGAAGTCGACGCTGGGAACGAGCTTGCCTTCGGTCACCATTTCGGGGGTGACGGTGGGGTCGAAGAACAGGCCCTTGAAGTGGAGCCAGCCGCCCACCACGGAATCCCCGTACATGAGGGAGTATCCGATGACCCAGTAGGCGGTCGCGGCCAAGGCGAAGACGATCAGGTTCTTGGCCAGGATGTTGACGGCGTTCTTCTGGCGGCAGAGCCCGGCTTCCACCATGGCGAAGCCGGCGTTCATGAAGATCACCAGGAAGGCCGCGATGGCCAGCCAGAGGTTGTTGATCAGGAAGGCGGGAGTGAGCTCGGGCAGCTCGGCCGCGTGGGCCGACAGATTGAACACGCCCAGGATGAACAGGGCCAGAGGCACACAGGCGAACCAGGTGAGGCCGGTCCGGGAGGAGAGACCACGAACCTTGCGCATTAAGAGGGCCGGGGCCTCCAGCAGGCTGGCCTCGCTGAGACTTCTCGGCGGTCGAACCTTGTGCGGGTGACTTGAATCGATCATGGGAACGTGGTGAAGAGAACGTTCGACTTCTGACGCCGGAGTAGGCATCAACAAGCTCCGACTATCCATGACGGACATCCGTTCCAATGTCTGATTCGCTACCAAATCAACCGGAGGCCGCCGCGCCGCCCGGCAGGCCGGGACAGGGCCGATCCTTAAAGGATGCAAAGAAATCCTAGAAATGTTCATTCTGGACAGTGCTGAGGCGCTAGAAATGCATCAGGGAAGCCACCCCGGCCTCCCTGTCTCCGACTTTGTCGCCATGGCCCGTTCCGCCCTCTGCTACCGCGGTCTCCGCTACGACCACACCCACGACCAGCTCCCCTCGCCCGCCCCGATCGACCACGTCTACCGCGGTCATCACTACGACGCGCCGCTGCGGCACCAGCCGTCCCCGGTGGATGGGGCCCTCGACCTCATCTATCGCGGCACCCACTACCACCATCACCAGGCCTGAGCGGCCAGGCCCAGCCAGGTCACGGCCGCGGCATCGAAGCTGAAACGGCAGGGCAGCACCTCCACCCCGGCCGCTGCGGCGGCCCGGAACAGCTCCCCGTAGCGGGGGTCGGCGCTGTCCCCCGGCGCAAAGCGCGTCACGTCGCCGCGGCTGAGGCACGGCACCAGCACCCCCCGGGCCCCCGGGACCAGGGCGGTGAGCTCCACCAGATGCTTCTGGCCCCGTTCGGTGACCGTGTCGGGGAACAGGGCCAGGTCGCCGTCGCTCCAGGTGGTGTTCTTCACCTCCACGTAGATCGGCCGCGGGTCGGCGGCGCCTTCGGCGGGTGTCAGCAGCAGGTCGATCCGGCTGCGGCGCCCCTCGCCGTAGGGCACCTCGGCGCGGATGCTGCCGATGGGGCCCAGCCACGGCTCCAGGCATCCCGCCTCGATCGTGGCCCGCACCAGGCGGTTGGGCAGGGCCGTGTTGACCCCCACCCAGACCGGGTTGCCGTCGTGGCCGGGCACCTCGGCCTGCTCCCAGGTCCAGGCCAGCTTGCGGCTGGGTGAGGGGTCATGGCGCAGGCGCACCCGGCCGCCCGGCCGCAGCACCCCGGTCATCGGCCCGGTGTTGGGGCAGTGGGCCGTCACCGTCTGACCATCGTCCAGCTGCACGTCGGCCAGGAACCGCTTGTAGCGCTTCAGCAGCACCCCCTCCGCCAGCGGGCCGATGGAGAGCACGGGCACGGCAACGGTCGCTGGGGCCATGGGGTCGGCTGCCCGAGGGGGGAGGGCCATACTGCCGTGCGTTCCGATGGGCAGTGCCCCGCCGCCATGGCCCGATCCCTGCGCCGGATTGCCCTGATCGTGGGGGTGGCCACGGCCCTCAGCAAGGTGGCCGGTCTGCTGCGCCAGCAGGTGATCGCCGCCGCCTTCGGTGTGGGCGCGGCCTACGACGCCTACAACTACGCCTATGTGCTGCCGGGGTTTCTGCTGATCCTGCTCGGCGGCATCAACGGCCCGTTCCACAGCGCCATGGTGAGCGTGCTGGCCCGGCGGCCGCGCCACGAGGGCGCCCACGTGCTGGCCAGCATCAACACGCTGGTGGGGGCGGGGCTGATCGTCGTCACCCTGCTGCTGCTGGTGGCCGCCGATCCGCTCATCGATCTGGTGGGGCCTGGCCTCGACGCCGAGCGCCACGCCCTCGCCGTGCTGCAGCTGCGCTGGATGGCGCCGATGGCCCTGTTCGCCGGCCTGATCGGCCTCGGCTTCGGCGCCCTCAACGCCGCCGACGTGTTCTGGCTGCCCTCGGTGAGCCCGCTGCTCTCCAGCGTCGCCGTCATCGGCGGCATCGGCCTGCTCTGGTGGCAGCTGGGCAGCACCATCACCCTGCCCGCCACGGCGCTGATCGGTGGGGTGGTTCTGGCCGCCAGCACCACGGTGGGGGCGATCCTGCAGTGGCTGATCCAGTTGCCGGCCCTGGCCAAGGAGGGTCTCAACCGGCTGCAGCTGGTGTGGGACTGGCGCGATCCCGGCGTCCAGGAGGTGCTGCAGGTGATGGGGCCGGCCACCCTCTCCTCCGGCATGCTGCAGATCAACGTCTTCGTGTCGCTGTTCTTCGCCTCGGGGATGCCGGCGGCGGCGGCGGGCCTGGGCTACGCCAACCTGCTGGTGCAGACGCCCCTGGGCCTGCTCTCCAACGTGCTGCTGGTGCCGCTGCTGCCGGTGTTCGCCCGGCTGACGGCGCCGGAGGACCGGCCCGAACTGGTGGCCCGGATCCGCCAGGGCCTGATGCTCTCCAACGCCACCATGCTGCCCCTGGGGGCGCTGATGGTGGCCCTGGCCGTACCGATCGTGGCCCTGATCTATCAGCGCGGCGCCTTCGACCGCGGCGCCGCCGACCTGGTGGGCCAGCTGCTGATGGCCTACGGCATCGGCATGCCGGCCTACCTGGGCCGGGACGTGCTGGTGCGGGTCTTCTATGCCCTCGGCGACGGCAACACCCCCTTCCGCTGGTCCCTGGCCGGCATCGGCCTCAACGCCGTGTTCTGCTGGGCCTTCACCGGCGGCCCCACCCCGGCCTGGGGCCTCCAGCTGCCCATGCTCAACGCCGGTGCCGCCGGCCTCGTATTGGCCACCGTGGCGGTGAACCTGATCACCTGCGCCGGCCTGCTGCTGGCCCTCAGCCGCCGGCTGGGGGGCCTGCCCCTGCGGCTCTGGGCCGTCGACAGCGGCAAGCTGCTGCTGGCCGCCCTGGTGGGCGGGGCGGCCTGCTGGTGGCTGTCGCTGGAGGTGGCCTGGCCCCCGGGCCTGGGGGGGCTGCTGCTCCAGAACACCCTCTGTGCCGCCCTGGCGGTGGGCCTCTACGGCCTGCTGGCCAGCCTCGCCGGCGTGCCCGAGGCCGGCCAGCTGCTGCGGATGGTGCGCCGCCGGGCCTAGGGGAGCCGCACCTGGCGCTCCTCCCGCACCTGCACCGGAATCTCCAGATGGGAGCGGCCGATCATCTGGGGGCCATCGATGGAGAAGATGCGGGCCTCAATGCCGAAATCGCGGAAGGCGCTCTCCAGCTCCTGGATCAGGGCCTTCTCCACCTGGGCCTCCGCATCGACCACCTTGCCGATCAGACGCCCGCCGAGCCGGCCGATGCGCTGGCGGACCACGTCACGGGCATTGGTGACTTCGATGACCAGCACGACCCGCCTGCGTGGGGCGTCACCCTATCGGTAGAACGGGCTTCCGGCCGCGGGCATCAGCAAAAGGGTTGCAGCACGTCTTCGAGATCACGCAGCTGGCCGGCGGGCACCAGCCGGGCCAGGGGCAGGCGCGTCGCCCCGCCGCCGATCGGCACCTGCACCGCCTCCAGGGCCTGGCGGGCGCAGACCTCGGCGCCCTGGTCGAGCCGGGCGGCGCATTCGATCGCCAGGATCTGGGCCAGGCCCGCATCGCCCAGATAGAGGTGCCAGCCGGCCACCTGCACGTACAGCCGGTCGGCGATGGCCCGGGTCAGTTCCTCGAGATCGGCGGCGGCAAGCGTCATGGCTGGGGCTCGGGGCGTTGCAGCACCACCACGCTGCCATGGACCAGCAGCAGGGCCGCCCAGCCGATCGTGAGCCAGCTGAGGTGGGACCAGGGGTGGCGCAGGCCCTGGACGAACCAGAGGCCGCTGTTGACGGCGGCGAACAGGGCGGCATGGAGCGTCAGGTTCACGATCCGCTCGAAGTGCCGATAGGTGGGATCGTCGGGATCGGCGGGGCCGTACCAGCGGATCGGCATGGTGGGGAAGACCGCCGCAGGCGGTGGTTGGGCTCTGCTGCGGACCCTATCGGGCCGGGGGTGGCGGGGGCGTTGTTGACGGATCGGCACCCCGTGGGGTGAGAATGACCGGGCAGGCGCTTGTAGCTCAGCGGATTAGAGCATCTGACTACGGATCAGAGGGTCGGGAGTTCGAATCTCTCCAGGCGCGTTCCTTCCCACACCGCCCCCCGGGGCGGTTTTTTTTGGTCCGGAGGTGGGGCCGGTGGCGTCCTGTGGGCGCCGGTGGGGCTGTGGGTGGGGCCCGGCCAGGCCTGCGGCGTTTGCCTACGATCGGTTTCACACCGAGTAGCCCCATGGCGGACCGAGCGGATCACGGCCCTGCGCACCCAGCAGCGTCCATCGACAGCCCCCTGGCCAGCGGCGATCCGGCCATCGCCGCCCTGATCGAGAAGGAGCTGCGGCGTCAGCAGACCCACCTGGAGCTGATCGCCAGCGAGAACTTCGCCTCCCGGGCGGTGATGGAGGCCCAGGGCTCCGTGCTCACCAACAAGTACGCCGAGGGCCTGCCCCACAAGCGCTACTACGGCGGCTGCGAGCACGTCGACATCATCGAGGACCTGGCCATCGCGCGGGCCAAGCAGCTGTTCGGTGCGGCCTGGGCCAACGTCCAGCCCCACAGCGGCGCCCAGGCCAACTTCGCCGTGTTCCTGGCCCTGCTGCAGCCCGGCGACACGATCCTGGGGATGGACCTCTCCCATGGCGGCCACCTCACCCACGGCTCGCCGGTGAACGTGTCGGGCAAGTGGTTCAAGGCCGTCCACTACGGCGTTGACCCCGAGACCCACCAGCTCAACTTCGACACCATCCGCCAGCTGGCCCTCGAGCACCGGCCGAAGCTGATCATCTGCGGCTATTCCGCCTACCCCCGCACGATCGACTTCGCCGCCTTCCGGGCCATCGCCGACGAGGTGGGGGCCTGGCTGCTGGCCGACATGGCCCACATCGCCGGCCTGGTGGCCTCGGGCGTGCACCCCAGCCCGGTGCCCCACTGCCACGTCGTCACCACCACCACCCACAAGACCCTGCGGGGCCCCCGGGGCGGGCTGATCCTCTGCAACGACGAGACCTTCGGCCGCCAGTTCGACAAGGCCGTCTTCCCGGGGTCCCAGGGGGGGCCGCTGGAGCACGTGATCGCCGCCAAGGCCGTGGCCTTCGGTGAGGCGCTGCAGCCCAGCTTCCGCAGCTACAGCCAGCAGGTGGTGCGTAATGCCCAGGCCCTGGCGGAGCGGATCCAGGAGCGGGGCATCGCCGTGGTCTCCGGCGGCACCGACAACCACCTGGTGCTGCTCGACCTGCGCTCCATCGGCCTCACCGGCAAGCTGGCCGACCGCCTGGTGAGCGACGTCAACATCACCGCCAACAAGAACACGGTGCCCTTCGATCCGGAGTCGCCGTTCGTGACCAGCGGCCTGCGCCTGGGCAGCGCCGCCCTCACCACCCGCGGCTTCGATGCCGAGGCCTTCCGCGAGGTGGCCGACGTCATCGCCGACCGGCTGCTGCACCCGGAGGATGCCGCAGCGGAACTGCGCTGCCGCGAACGGGTGGCCTCCCTCTGCGGCCGCTTCCCCCTCTATGGACGACAACGTGAGCTCCAGCACGCCTGACGGCCCCGTTCACCCGTAACGTGTCGCCTTCAGGACCGCACTTTTCCGGCCCGCCGTTGTGACCCTCGCCTACAGCCCCAACGCGGCGGCCCTTCTCACGGCCACTGCGGCGGCCCTGCTCACGGCGCTGATCGTGCCTGTGGTGCGGAGGCTCGGTCTGCGCTGGGGGCTGGTCGATCCGCCCGATGACCGCAAGCAGCACACCCTGCCCATGGTGCGGCTCGGCGGCATCGGCATCGTGGCCGGCTTCAGCCTCTCGCTGGCCTGCACCTGGACCTTCGGCGGCTTCGCCGACCTGCCGCCCGACAAGGACCAGCTGATCTGGACCACCCTGGCGGGGGCCCTCTGCTTCTTCGTGATCGGCCTGGCGGACGACCTGTTCGCCCTCCCCCCCCTGCCCCGCCTCTGCGGCCAGGTGCTCGTGGCCGCGGCGGTCTGGAACCAGGGCGTGCGCATCGGCAGCATCGACCTGCCCTTCGGCCTGGGGAGCCCGGCCGCCGGGCTGCCCCTGCCGGAGGGGCTGAGCCTGCTCGCCACGGTGGTCTGGCTGGTGGGAATCACCAACGCCATCAACTGGCTCGACGGCCTCGACGGGCTGGCGGCGGGGGTGAGCGGCATCGCCGCCGTGGGGCTGCTGTCGGTGAGCTTCAGCCTCAGCCAGCCCGCCGCCGGCCTGCTGGCGGCGGCCCTGGCCGGCAGCTGCCTGGGTTTCCTGCGCCACAACTTCAACCCGGCCCGCATCTTCATGGGGGACGGGGGCTCCTACTTCCTCGGCTTCGCCCTGGCGGCGATCAGCATCGTCGGCCCGGCCAAGCGGCTCACCAGCGTCAGCCTGCTGCTGCCCCTGATGATCCTGTCCCTGCCCCTGGCCGACATGTCGGCGGTGATCATGGGCCGCCTCCGGGCCGGCCGCTCCCCCTTCTACCCGGATCGCCGCCACCTGCACCACCGCCTGCTGCGGGCCGGCTTCAGCCACCGCCGCACGGTGGTGCTGATCTATGCCTTCACCCAGTGGCTGGCGTCCATCGCCCTGGTGCTGGCCAATGCCGAGATGCGCTTCCTCTGGCTGGCGCTGGCCACGGCCGTGCTGATCGCCGTGCTGGTGGTCTGCCGCCGCCAGATGCAGGAGGAGGCCAAGTGAGCGGGGCCCCCGGCGACGCCGGGGTGGAGGTGCTCTGCATCGGCACCGAGCTGCTGCTTGGCAACATCGTCAACGGCAATGCCCGCTGGCTGGCGGAACAGCTGGCGGCCCTCGGGGTGGTGCACCACCGCCAGCAGGTGGTGGGCGACAACCGGGAACGGCTGATCGAAGCGGTGCAACAGGCCTCGGGCCGCTGCCGGGTTCTCGTCACCACCGGCGGCCTGGGCCCCACCCCCGATGACCTCACCACCGAGGCGATCGCGGCGGCCTTCGGCGCCGACCTGGTGGAGCACGGCGAGATCTGGGCGGCGATCCAGGCCCGGATCACGGCCCGGGGCCGGACCGTGGCCCCCTCCAACCGCAAGCAGGCCCTGCTGCCGCGGGGGGCCCAGGTGCTGCCGAACCCCACCGGCACGGCGCCCGGGATGATCTGGACCCCGGTACCGGGGTTCACCGTGCTCACCTTCCCGGGCGTGCCCAGCGAGCTGCGGGCCATGTGGCACGCTACCGCGGCCCCCTGGCTGCGGCAGGCGGGCCTGGCGGGCGGGGTGTTCGCCAGTCGCATGCTGCGCTTCTGGGGGGTGGCCGAGTCCGACCTGGCCGAGCGGGTTCACGACCTGCTGGCCCTGGAGAACCCCACCGTGGCCCCCTACGCCGGGGCCGGGGAGGTGAAGCTGCGGGTCACGGCCCGGGCCGGCGACGCGGCCGCCGCCGCCGCCCTGCTGGCCCCGGTGGAGGCGGAACTGCGCCGCCGCACCGGCAGCAGCTGCTTCGGCGCCGATGGCGACAGCCTGGCCTCGGTGGTGCTGGCGGCCCTGCGGCGCCGGGGCGAGACCCTGGCGGTGGCGGAGTCCTGCACCGGCGGTGGCCTCGGGGCCGCCCTGGTGGCGGTGCCGGGGGCGTCGGAGGTGTTCCTCGGTGGGGTGATCGCCTATGCCAACGCCGTCAAGCAGGCGCTGCTGGGGGTGCCGGCGGCGGTGCTCGAGCGCCACGGGGCGGTGAGCGACCCGGTGGCCGTGGCGATGGCGGAGGGGGTGCGCCACCTCACCGGCGCCACCTGGGCCGTGGCGGTGACGGGCATCGCCGGACCCGGCGGCGGCAGCGACGGGAAGCCGGTGGGGCTGGTGCACATCGCCGTGGCCGGGCCCGATGGCTGCCGCAGCGAGGCGGTGCGTTTCGGCAGCGGCCGCGAGCGCGGCTGGATCCAGACGCTGACGGTGGGGGAAAGCCTGAACCGTCTGCGGTTACGGCTGAACACTGGGGCGATCTGAGCCGGCCTGATCGGAACATCTGCTGCGGCGGCCGCCAACGATCACGAATCCTGAGGCATGGACTTTTCCCCCCGGCCTGGGCCTTTTCCCCCGAAAGCAGGGACGTTTTCCACAGGTGGCGGCGGACGGACCGAGCTGCCGGAGGGGTCCTGGCTCCCGGCTGCGGGAAAGGCCTCCCCCCCTTGACCACGTCCCCCGGCGGGTACCGCCGCGGCGGCCACCCCCGGGCGGCGGCCGGGAAGCCGCCCCGCGCCGGGATTCTCAGCGGCGGTCCCTTGGGACCGGCCCGGTGGGGGTCGCTTTGACGCGGGGGGTGGCCCCATGGCCTGATGGGGGGGACCGATGACCAGCGCCGCATGAGCCAGATTCCCGACCACGCTCCCCGCACCGTGAGCATCGAGAACCAGATGCCGGAGGACCTGTTCGAGGCGATGCGGGAGTTCATCCGGGTGCATCCCCAGTGGGACCAGTACCGGCTCATGCAGGCCGCCCTGGCCGGGTTCCTGGTCCAGCACGGCAGCCACGACCGCGCCGTGGCCCGCCACTACCTCAACGGCCTGTTCCGCCGGGAGCCCGCACCAGCGGAACACCCTCCTTCTAGGGTGGTTTCGGACCGTCTTGATCCTTCCTCTTGAGCGCCGGCACCCTCTACGACAAGGTCTGGGAGCTGCACCGCGTCGCCGATCTTCCGGGCGGTGCCACCCAGCTGTTCATCGGGCTGCACCTGATCCACGAGGTCACCAGTCCCCAGGCGTTCGCCGCCCTCGACGATCTGGGCCTGTCGGTGCGCCATCCCGAGCGCACGGTCGCCACGGTCGACCACATCGTGCCCACCACCTCCCAGGCCCGGCCCTTCGCCGACCCCCTGGCCGAGGAGATGCTCGCCACCCTGGAGGCCAACTGCGCCCGGCACGGCATCACCCTCCACGGCCTCGGCAGCGGCCGCCAGGGGATCGTGCATGTGATCGCCCCGGAGCTGGGGCTCACCCAGCCCGGCATGACCGTGGCCTGCGGCGATTCCCACACCTCCACCCACGGCGCCTTCGGGGCCATCGCCTTCGGCATCGGCACCAGCCAGGTGCGTGACGTGCTCGCCAGCCAGAGCCTGGCGATGGGCAAGCTCAAGGTGCGCCGGATCCAGGTGGAGGGGACCCTGCATAGCGGTGTCTACGCCAAGGATCTGGTGCTGCACGTGATCCGCACCCTGGGGGTGAAGGGCGGCGTGGGCTACGCCTACGAGTTCGCCGGCCCGGCCATCGAGGCCCTCTCGATGGAGGAGCGGATGACGCTCTGCAACATGGCCATCGAGGGCGGGGCGCGCTGCGGCTACGTCAACCCCGACGCCGTCACCTTCGCCTATCTCAAGGGGCGGCCCCACGCCCCCGCCGGCGAGGCCTGGGAGCGGGCCGTCGCCTGGTGGAGCGCCCTGGCCTCCGGTCCCGACGCCGTCTTCGACGACGAGGTGGTGTTCGATGCGGCCACGATCGCGCCCACCGTCACCTGGGGCATCACGCCGGGGCAGGCCATCGGCGTCGACGAGGCCGTGCCCACCCTCGAGCAGACCGACAGCGACGAGCGGCCGATCGCCGAGGAGGCCTACCGCTACATGGATCTCCGCCCCGGGGCGCCGATCGAGGGGCTGCCGGTGGATGTCTGCTTCATCGGCAGCTGCACCAACGGCCGCCTCAGCGACCTGCGGGCCGCCGCCGCCGTCGCCCGCGGCCGGCAGGTGGCGGCGGGCATCAAGGCCTTCGTGGTGCCGGGCAGTGAGCAGGGGGCGGCCGCCGCCGAGGCGGAGGGTCTCGATGCGGTGTTCCGTGAGGCGGGCTTCGAATGGCGCGAGCCGGGCTGCTCGATGTGCCTGGCCATGAACCCCGACCGCCTGGAGGGGCGCCAGATCAGCGCCAGTTCCAGCAATCGCAACTTCAAGGGGCGCCAGGGTTCCGCCACCGGCCGCACCCTGCTGATGAGCCCGGCCATGGTGGCCGCGGCGGCGGTGAGCGGCCACGTGGCCGACGTGCGCCGCCTGATCGCCACCCCGTCCTCCCCAGAGCCCGCCGCCACCCCAGCATGAGCGCCACCCCCTTCCCGGCCGGACCGATCCAGCGGTGCCAGGGCCGCGCCGTCGTCGTGCCCGGGGACGACATCGACACCGACCGGATCATTCCGGCCCGCTATCTCAAGTGCGTCACCTTCGACGGGCTGGCCGAGGGGGTCTTCGCCGATGACCGCCGCGAGCGGGCCGGCGACCACCCCTTCGACCGGGCCGACAACCAGGGCGCCGCGATCCTGGTGGTGAACCGCAATTTCGGCTGCGGCTCCAGCCGGGAGCACGCCCCCCAGGCGCTGATGCGCTGGGGCATCCGGGCGGTGATCGGCGAGAGCTTCGCCGAGATCTTCTTCGGCAACTGCCTGGCCCTGGGCATCCCCTGCCTCACGGCCGACCACGCCACGGTGCTGGCCCTCCAGGCCGCCGTCGCCGCCCATCCTGGCGCCGGGCTGCAGCTGGATCTCGAGCCGCCCCGGGTGGTGCTGGAGGCCGATGGCGAGCCTCTGGAGTGGCCCCTGGAGCTGGCGCCCGGCCCCCGCCGCATGCTGACGAGCGGCGAGTGGAACGGCACCGCCCAGCTGGTGGCCCACGACGCCGAGCTGCGGGCCACCGCCGGCCGGCTCCCCTATCTGGCCGGCTTCGCCACCGCCTAGAAGGGGCGCTGCAGGACCCCCTGGGTGGGGTGGTAGGGGATGAAGGGCGTGCCGGGGCCGTTGAAGTTGAAGTCGTTGAGCCGCACGCGGATGCCGCCCAGGCCGTCGTAGGGGCTGTAGTACACGCCGATCTCGTAGGAGCGCCGCTGCCAGCGCAGCTCCAGGTAGGAACCGGTGACGTCGCCGTAGAAGCCGGAACTGGGGTCGACGTTGAAGCCGATGCCGCCGCTGAAGACCAGCGGCCCCACGATCTGCTGCGACAGGCCGATGCCGACCGTGCCCAGGTCGACGGCCCGGTCGAAGTTCAGCGGGCTCTGGCCCTGCCGCAGGGTGATGCCGCCGGTGATGGTCAGCTGGGTGTAGTCGAAGAACGGTTTCTCGAACCGGCCCAGGGTGAGGGTGGGCCCCCCGGAGAGCCCGATCGTGTTCTGGTTGGTGCCGTCACTGAAGTAGGCGGCCACCCCGAGCAGGTTGGCGTTGAAGCGCAGGCCCGGAACGATGGGCACCGGGGTGTTGGCCAGCGAGACCACGGGCGGACTGGTGGTGGGCTTGGCGGTCCAGATCGGCAACGAGAAGTTCATCGAACCGATGGCGTTGGCGCGCCACAGCTGCAGCAGATCGGTGCCGGTGGTGGGGTTGGCCTGGAAGTTGCCCACCCCCATGCGCCAGTAGTAGCTGCGGGAGATCGACCCCCAGCTGGGCAGGCTGCCCTGCTGCTCCAGCGAGACGCCATAGGCGGAGTAGACGTCCTGTTCGCCCAGGGAGCCGTTCCAGGTGCGGAAGCGGTAGGCCCCGAACAGGCGGAAGGTGCTGAAGCCCAGCACCGGCACCTTCACCAGCCGGGAGAGGTCGCCGAAGCTGCGGGTGCCGTTGGCGAAGTTGTCGGGATTGAAGGTGGAGATGGAGAGGCGGGCATCGGCGTTGAAGCCGAACACCGGTCCGGTGAGACGGGCGTCGAAGCCGAGGTAGTCGCCGGTCTTGGCCGGCTGCTCGACGATGTTGGTGGAGCCCGGTGGGGATCCCGGCAGGGGGTAGGCGTCGGTGTTGCCGGTGTAGAGGCGCTGGACCATCACCTGCGGCTGCAGGTTGAGGAGACCCTTCTCGCCGATCCTGACCGGGATGTTGTAGCCGAGGAAGAAGCCGTCCCGGTCCTCGCGGTCGTTACCGATCACCAGGGGATTGCTCACCTCCTCCTCCTTCTGGATGCGGCGCTGGCGCACCACCCGGATCGGCAGGCGATCCTCCAGGCGCAGGGTGTTGCGGCGCGCCCTGACCAGGGTGTCGCCGTTGGGCAGCAGGGTGATGACCACCTTCTCCGAATCCATCCACGACTGGGCCGGCGTGAAGGGGTCGTTGGTGAAGCCCACCCGATCGCCCGAGAGGGTGTTGGGGGTGATCTTGAGGCGGCGGGCCTGGATGCGCCAGCGGCTCACGGTGCCCTTGATCAGCTCCTGGTTGCCTTGGGTGGTCTGGTCCCTGAGCTGCTCCGGCCGCGTCGTTCCGAAATCGTTGGCGACCTCCGGCGTGGTGAACTCCCGCGGGAAGCCGAAGCGCCGCTCCGCCTTGAGGCTGCGCTCGAAGGTCACGTTCTCGACCCGCTGGGGGATCCGGGCGATGGCCTCGCGGCGCAGCCGTTCCTGGTGCCGGGCGTTGCGCCACACCCCGCCCTTGTCCTCCGGCGGTTTGACGGGGGGCGTCGGGGCCGGCTGGCCGCTGGTGCCGGTCCAGCCCGGCCCCATCGTCACCTGCTCAAGCTGCTGGGCCAGCCCATCGGGCTGCTCGCTGGCCAGGGGCGGGGCGTCCGGGCACCCCTGGGCGGGGGGCACGGGCATCGGCTGGCTGGCGGGTTTGTCGGTGCCGAAGCGGTAGCGCAGGCCCACCAGGTAGGCGTTGCTGCCTTCGCTGACGCCGCTGAAGGTGCCGTAGGCGCCGGAGCGGTGGTGGATGCGGCCGACGGCCGACCAGCGGGGCGTGACCAGGGCCTCCACCTCGAAGGCCAGATAGTTGAGCAGGCGCGCCGAGTTCTGGCGGAAGGTCTGCTCGTAGTTGCTCTTGGCGGTGAGAACGCTCAGGCCCTCCACGAAGTAGACGTTGAGCCAGGGCCGCAGCCACAGGCGAAGCCCCAGACCGGCGGTGAACTCGCCGAAAGCCTGGGCGGGGGTGTCGGAGAAGGGGATCGCCTGGTTGAAGCCACCGCCCGGCTGGGCGCTGGCCCGGTGCCCCAGCAGGTTGGCATCGAACTCCAGCGACAGGGGCCCGGCCTGGAAGAAGCGGCGCTGCAGGCCGATGCCGCCGAGGTATTCGGGCCGGAAGCGGCCGCTGAAGGTGAAGGTGTCGCCGAATTCACCGGCGTACATCTGGCCGGCCCAGGCGGTGACGGCCCAGGGGTAGGGATGCCACGTGGGCACGGCCGGGTAGACGGGCGTGCAGCTGATCGGCTCCGGCGGCGGCAGGGGCTGGGAGGCCTCGGCCTCGAGGTCGAAGTCCTCCTTGGTGGAGTCCAGGTCGATGACGCCGTAGACGTCGTCGATCTCCCCCACCCCCTCCAGCAGGGCATAGCGGAGGCGGCTGCCCTGCAGGTACTGCTGGCCGCGCTGGAAGCGGACGTTGCCCACCGCGTAGAGGGTGCGGGTGGTGGCCTCGAACTCCAGCCGGTCGGCCAGCAGGCGGCCGCCGGCGAGGCGGGCCATGACGCTGCCGGTGGCGACGAAGCGCTGCAGCTGGCCGTCGTAACCCTGTTGGTTGGCGGTGAGCTCCAGCTCCAGGGGCATGGCGTCGCCGGCCGGAGCGGCTTCCAGGCCCGGGGCCGGCGCGGCGGCGGCGGCGGGGTTAGCCGGTGGGAGTTCCGGTGCGGGCTGGGGCTGGGGCGTGACCGCCAGGGGCCGACGCCTCGGGGCCGGGGGCTGAAGGGTGGGTGCCGGATCGGCCGGGGGCTCAACGCCGGCCTGGGGATCGGCGGCAGGCGCGGCCTGGGGCTCGTCGTCGAAGGGATCCGGGGTGGAAGCGGTGCCGGGGGCGGCTGCCGGCGGCGAAGGGAGCTGGGCCTGGGCGGCCCGCAGCCTGGAGGGTGTGTCCGGCCGTGCCTGGGCCGGTGCGGCCGTCAGGGTCAGCCCAGCGGAGATGCCCAGCCACAGGACCAGCCCGGGGGTCAGGCCTGCAGGGGCCTGGCGACGTCCCGAGCGGGGATGGAGCACCACAGGCAGCGCATGAGCGGCAAGAACGCGGCCGATCCTGCCATGGGAGTTCGGGGGCGTCCCCCCGCGGCGGTCCGGTTTCCGGACGGGTGGCGGGGTGGTGCCGCCGCCGAAGGGGATCAGTCCTCCAGGTCCTTGCGGCTGGGGGAGCGGGTGGGATCGCTGGCCAGGAAGCCGAAGACGAAGATCCCGATGAAGAAGAAGACGACGGAGTAAACCGAGATCTTGAGAGCGAGCATGGTCTGTCCGGCGGGTGACAGGGAGTGACAGGCGCCGGTACGGGTCTCGATGACCCCTCGGCAGCCGCATCATCTTATGGGTGGTGGTTGGCCATCCAGGCTGTCCGATGCCGTTTGGCGGGGGCAACCGGCTCCGATTGAAACGTTTCGGTCACGTTCCCCATGCCCCGGCCCCTGGATCTCCAACCCCTCTGGCAGGCCGACCGGCCCGGGGGCGGAAGCGGTCCGGCGCTGGGGAGGGAGTGGGGGCTGCGGCATCGCCCCGACTGGGCGGCCCGGGGACTGATCATCTGGCCGCGGGGCGGCCAGGGGTGCCGTCTGCGCCTGCACTGCCCGTGCCCAGGGGCCTGGGCCCCCCTGGCGGCGGAGGCCCGGGCGCGACTGGCGCTGCGCTGGTGGGCCGACAGCGCCGAGCTGTGGGTGGACGGCGAGCGCATCCACAGCGGCGATCTGTTCGACACCGCCTGCCGCTGGCCCCTGCCCGAGCGCTGGTGGCGGGGGGAGGCCCTGGATCTGGAGCTGCGGCTGCGCAGCCCCCTGCACGACGACGGCGCCCTGATCAGCAGCCGCATCGAGCTGGAGCCGCTGGATCCGGCCGACCCCCTCGGCCTGCTGGAGGCGACCGCCACCGAGCTGCAGGAGCTGCGCCGCGGGCACCGGCACGACGGGGCGCCGGGGGAGGGGGCGGTCCAGGTGCTGGGCCACGCCCACCTCGATCTGGCCTGGCTGTGGCCGGTGGCCGACACCTGGCAGGCGGCGGAGCGCACCTTCGCCTCGGCCCTCGATCTGATGGAGCGCTTCGACACGCTCCACTTCGGCCACTCGACGCCGGCGCTCTATGCCTGGCTGGAGCGGCACCGGCCGGCCCTGTTCGAGCGGGTCCGCCGGGCCATGCGGGAGGGTCGCTTCGAGCCGCTCAACGGTCCGTGGGTGGAGAGCGACTGCGTGCTGCTCTCCACCACCTCGCTGCTGCGCCAGTTCCAGGAGGGCCAGGCCTACAGCCTGCGCACGTTCCCGGAGTGGAACCACCGGCTGGCCTGGCTGCCGGACAGCTTCGGCTTCGCCGCCGGCCTGCCGGCGCTGGCGGCCGCCACCGGGGTGCGCTGGTTCTGCACCCACAAGCTGGCCTGGAACGCCACCAACCCCTTCCCCCACCGGCTGTTCCGCTGGCGCAGCCGCTGCGGCGCCGAGGTGCTGGCGCTGATGACGGCGCCGATCGGCACCGACGGCGATCCGGTGGCGATGGAGCGCTACCGGCTGCAGTGGCAGCACGCCAGCGGCTGCGCCGACGCCCTCTGGCTGCCGGGGGTCGGCGACCACGGCGGCGGGCCGACCGCCGAGATGCTGGAGCAGCTGGCGCTCTGGCAGGCCCAGCCGGTGGCGGCCCGCCAGCGCCACGGCACCCTGCGCTCCTACCTGGAGCCCCTGGAGTCGCTGGCGGGGCAGCTGCCGGTGTGGCGCGACGAGCTCTACCTGGAGCTGCACCGCGGCTGCCCCACCAGCCGGCCGGACCAGAAGCGCCACAACCGCAGCCTGGAGCGGCTGCTGCGGGAGGCGGATCTGGCCGCGGCGCTGTTCGGCCGGCCGGCACCGGCCGCCACCGAGGACTGGCGCACCCTGCTGTTCCAGCAGTTCCACGACATCCTGCCGGGCACCGCCATCCCGGAGGTGTTCGAGCAGGCCGAGCCCCAGTGGCGCGGCGCCCGCCGCCGGGCCGCCCGCCGGCGCGACCGGGTCCTGCGGCGGGGGCTCGCGGCAACGGCGACCGGCGCCGCAACCGCCGGGTCTCCCGCGAGCACGGCTGAGTCCTGGTGCGTTGTGCAGCTGCAGCCGCTGCCGGCCCGGCCCCGCACCCTGCGGCTGCCGGCCGGCGACTGGTGGCTGGCGGCGGTGGACGGCGAACGGCGCCTGGCCGGCCAGCCGGCCCCCGGGGGCGGCCAGTGGCTGCAGATTCCCGGCCTCGAGGGGGTGGGGGTGCGGCACCTGCGGCGGCACCCGGCGTCCGCCGGCGGCGGCGGCGCCGCGGCGGCCGGGGCGGTGGCGGCGCCCGTGGAGGGGGCGGTGCGGCTGGAGCGGGCCACCGGCGGCGGGCCGGACCGCTGGCGGCTGGGCAACGGTCTGGTGTCGGCGCTGATCGGTCCGGCGGGGGTGGAGCAGCTCTTCGATGGGGCCGGCACGCCCCAGCTGGCGGGGCCGCTGGCCTGGTGCCGCTGGCGCGACCGGGGCGAGTTCTGGGATGCCTGGGATCTGGCCGCCGACTACCGCGACCATCCGCTGGCCTGGAGCTGGCAGGGGCTGCCGCAGTGGCTGGAGACGGGGCCGCTCTGCGCCCGGTTCGTCTGGCGCGGGCGCTGCGGCGAGAGCCCGGTGCGCCTGGACGGCCGCCTGCTGGCGGGCAGCCCCTGGCTGGAGCTGGTGCTGGGCACCCAGTGGAAGCAGCGCCACGAGCTGCTGCGGCTGGAGATTCCCCTGGCCGATCCGGCCTGCCGCTGGGCGGCCGACACCGCCGGCGGGGTGATCGAGCGGCCGGCCACGGCCCGCACCGCCCGGGAGCGGGCCCGCTGGGAGGTGGGCGCCGTCAGCTGGATGGCCGCGGTGGGCCCGGGCCGCGGCGACGGGCTGGCGGTGCTGCTGGATGGCCCCCAGGGGGTGTCGGCGACGGCGGAGCGCCTGGGGGTGTCGCTGCTGCGGGCGCCCACCTGGCCCGATCCCGGCGCCGACAACGGCTGGCAGCGGCAGCGGCTGGCCCTTCTGCCCTGCCCCGGCGGCTGGCGGGCGGCCGCGGCGCCCCAGCAGGCCACCCGGCTGCGGGAGCCCCTCTGGTGCCGGCCGATGGAGCCGTCCGCCGGAGCAGGCGCCGAGGCGGGGGGCGCGGCCGACAGGCTGTTCCCGTGCCTCGGCGAGGACCTGCAGCTGGTGGCCCTGCGGCCCCTGCCGGCGGACGACGGCGCGGATGCCGACGGCGCGGCGATGGACGCGGAACCGGAATCGGGCGCCGTGCTCCTCAGCGTCCAGAACCTGGGGCCCTGCCGGCGGCGCTTCTCAGCCGGACCGGACTGGACCGTTCTCGGGCCCTGTGATGCCATGGGCCAACCCCAGGGGGCCGGCGAGGGGAGTCGGCACCCGGTTGCTCAGGGGCCGGAGCCGCTGGCCCTGGCCCCCTGGCAGCTGGGGCACTGGCGGCTGCGGCGGGCGCCGGCGGGGAGCGCGGCGGCTCAGTCGTCGTGATCGTCGAAGGGATCGGTGAGGCCCTTGGACGGCGGGCCGAAGGCGGTGTACACCCCGAAACCGGTGAGGGCCAGCAGCACGGCGAGGACCGCGAGGGCCACCGAGAGGGCGGGGGAGGTGCTGGCGGCGGGTTCCATGGAGGGGGCTTGCGTCACAACTCTCGACAGCCCAACTCGGTGCGGCCGGCAAGACCCTTACAGTAAGCACCGCGATTCCGTGCCCGAGAGGTCCGAGCTGCCATGGCCCAACGCACCCGTCTGGGAAACCTGCTGCGCCCCCTGAACTCCGAGTACGGAAAGGTGGTGCCCGGCTGGGGCACCACCCCCGTGATGGGCGTGTTCATGCTGCTCTTCCTGGTGTTCCTGCTGGTGATCCTGCAGCTGTACAACAAGTCCCTGCTGCTCGAGGGCATCAACGTCAACTGGAACGGCGTCGGCTGATTCCTCTCGCCCCCTGTCCATGAACATCTTCGGCATCGGTCTGCCCGAGATGGCGGTGATCGCCGCCATCGGGCTGCTGGTCTTCGGACCCAAGCGGCTGCCCGAGCTCGGCAAGACCCTGGGGCGCACCCTGCGCGGCTTCCAGTCGGCGTCGCAGGAATTCGAGAAGGAGTTCCGCACGGCGGTGGGCACTGAGCAGCCGACTGGGCAGCCGATCGACATCTCCGGCCCCCCAGCCGCGATCACGCCGGCCGCCGAAGCTCCTGCCGTCGAAACGCCTGTCGTCGCGGAGACGGCAGCGCCTGTGGCCCCGGTGGCTGAGGAGGCCGCCCCCTCCAGCGGTCCCTCCAGCTGAGGACGGCCTGCCGTTGGATCTGCAACTGCTGGTGGGCCTGGGCAATCCCGGCCCCCGCTACGCCGACACCCGCCACAACGTCGGCTTCATGGTGCTGGAGCGCCTGGCCCGAGCCGGTGGTGCCAGCTTCCGCAACCAGGGCCGCCTGCACGGTCTGCTGGCCGAGACCGGCCAGGGGGACCGGCGGCTGCGGCTGTTGATGCCCCAGACCTTCATGAACGACAGCGGCCGCTCGATCCGTGCCGCCCTCGACTGGTTCCGGCTCGAGCCCGCCCAGATGCTGGTGCTGGTGGACGACATGGACCTGCCCCTGGGGCGCCTGCGGGTGCGGGCGGCGGGCGGCGCCGGCGGCCACAACGGCCTGCGCAGCACCATCGCCCACCTGGGCAGCGAGTCCTTCGCGCGGCTGCGCATCGGCATCGGCGCGCCGGGCGAGACGCCCGAGGAGCGGCGGGCCCGCACGGTGTCCCATGTGCTGGGCAAGTTCTCCGCCGCCGACCGGCCGGTGCTGGAGACGGTGCTCCAGGAGGTGGAGGCGGGCATCGACCTGATCCGCCGGGTGGGGCTGGAGAAGGCGGCCAACCGTCTGAACAGTTTTCGTGCCGATCCGCCGCCATCCTGAGAGCATCGACAACGTCCCGTGAGCCGCCTTCCCGCCACCACCGCCCAGCTGCGGGTGCTGCGCCAGAGCTTCAGCCCCTGCCTGCTGGAGGGGGAGATCAGCGCCGGCGGCTTCCAGTGGCGCTTCCGCTGGGCCTTCGACCGGGGCGAGCTGCAGGTGGAGCCGTCCCTCGGGCGGGCCCTGATCCAGGACGCCCTGCTGCGCTTTCTGCTCAAGGCCGACTACCAGCTCGAACCGGGCGGCGACTACGTGTTCACGGTGCGGGCGTCGTTCTGATCAGCTCCCGCCCCAGCCGGCGCTCCAGCAGCAGCTGGGCCACCACGTCGTCCCAGTCGCGGGGGGGCTGGCGCAGGCCCAGGGGCAGCAGCCGCCGCCAGCCGCGGGCGGGGTACAGCTGCCAGTAACGGCGCCGGGCCGCCAGGGTGGTGCCGCGCTCATCCACCAGCTCCACCGGCAGCAGGGGCTCCAGGCGCCGCCGCCAGGGGCCGCTGCCGGTGCCGTCGCCGATCACCACGGCGGCGAGGGCCTGCCGGCGGTGCCACTGCTCCAGTCGCTCCCAGGCCACCTCCGGGGGCAGCACCAGCGCCTCGCGGATCTCGCGGCGCCCGGGATCGGTGAGCACCAGGCCGCACTTGCTGCGGCCCGGATCGAGCCCCGCCAGGGGGCCGGGGGCCGCCAGCGGTCCCGCGCTCACGGCCGCACCGGCCGGGTGGCGGCGTCCTTGCGCAGCCAGCGCAGCTCCACGCTGATCGGGTCGGGGGTGTCGGCGTTCTGGAGGGCCACCGCCTCGAGGTTGGCGGTGACGCCGGCGGGGCGCTCGCTGAGGTCCCGGGCCAGGGCATTGAAGCCGGCGGCATCGAACTGGAGCCCGTTGACCAGGGTGCCCTGGCGCTGGGCCTTGGCGAAGGCGGCGGCCAGCAGCAGGTTGAGGCGGCTGCGCACGGCGTCGATCTCGCGCACGTCGGGTTCGAGGGCGGTGCGGGAGAGCACCTCCCCCTGCTCCACCACCTGGCGGTTGGGGCGCAGGTCGGGGAAGGCCAGCACCTGGGCCTCGCCCCGCAGCACGTTGGCGGCCGAGCGGATGCTGACCACCCAGACGCCGGGGGTGGCGAGCAGGGATTCCAGCCGGACGATGTCGCTGCGGGGCACCAGCAGAATCTGGCGGTTGGGGGGCTGGCCGGGGAGCAGCAGCTGGAAGGCGGCCCGGTTGGCCTCCTGCAGCAGGGCATCGATCACCTGCCTGGCCTGGTCGGGGCGCTGCAGCTGCACCTTGGCGGTGGCCAGGGGCTGGCCACTGGCGATCACCACATCGCCGCGGCGCAGGGCGATGACGTTGGTCTCCAGGTCCTTGAGTTCCTTTTCGCCGGCGGCGATGCGACGGCGCACATTGGCCAGCTCGGCCTCGGTGCGGCGGATCTCGGCGTCGCGGCCCCGCACCTCCCGGCTGAGCCGGGCCCGCTCCGCCTCCAGCCGGGCGCGCTCGGCCTGCAGGGGCTGCAGCTCGCGCCGCAGGGTGTCGACGCGGCGCTCGGCGGCCAGCAGCTGGTCACGGGCACGGCGCTGGCTGGCCAGGGCCTGGTCGCGGCGGCGTTCGGCGGTGATCAGGTCGAGGCGGCTGCGCTCCAGTTCGCCCCGGGTGCGGGTCAGTTCCCCCTCATTGCGCTTCAGGGCGGCGCGGCTGTCCCGCAGGCGGTCCTGGATCTGGTCGAGCTCGAACAGCCCCACCCGCAGGCGCTCGCTCACCAGCAGCATCAGCCCCAGCGAGACGGCACTGATCAGGCTGCCGGTGAGCACCGTGATCACCACGGCGGTCTTGCGGGGCCGCAGGTTGAACAGGCTGAGGCGCGCCTTGCCGACGCGGCTGCCCAGTCGGTCGCCGAGGGTGGAGAGCACTCCGCCGAGCACCAGGAGCGCGAGGATCAGCAGCCAACCCGACACCTTCCGAGCCCCGGTTCCGCGATGCACCAAGTATCCCTGGCGGGCGTCAGCTGAACCGCTTGGCCAGGGCGATGGGGTCGAAGACGGTGATCTTCTTGCGGTCGATCTGGACCAGGCCGTCGTTGCGCAGGTCGCCCAGCAGGCGGGTGATGGTGACGCGGGTGGAGCCGATCGCCTCGGCGATGGCCTGGTGGGAGAGGCGCAGGTCGATGGTGATGCCCTCGGTGCCGGGGACGCCGAAGTCGCGGCAGAGGACGAGCAGGAAGCTCACCAGCCGGGAGGACATGTCCCGGTGGGTGAGGGTCTCGATCATGGTCTCGGTCTGGAGGATGCGGGAGGAGAGGCCCTGGAGCAGCAGCAGGCCGACGCTGGCGTCCTGCTCGATGGCGCGCCGCACCGAGGTGGCCGGGGCGGTGACCATCTCGACCCGGGTGAAGGCGATGGCGTGGTAGAAGCGGTCGGAGCGCTGGCCGGTGAGCAGGGACAGGACGCCGAAGAGGCTGTTCTCGCGCAGCAGGGCCACGGTGATCTCCTCGCCCGACTCGTAGACGCGCGAAAGGCGCACGGCGCCGCGCCGCAGCAGGTAGACCCGCTCGGCCGGGTCGCCGGGGAAGAAGATCGTCTTGCCGCGCTCGATGGTCTCGACGCTGCTGCCGGCCAGGCCGCGGATGACGTCCAGCAGGGTGGTGGCCGTGGCGCCGGGGGCGCCCATGGGGGTCACGGAGCCGGGGGATCCGCTGGATGGACTGCTGGGGTAGCGGCTGAAGCCACGCGTAGCGCCGACCATCAAGGCGTGGCGAATGGTGATGAACCTATGGATCGGTCTGGCCGATCCATGTAGCCAATGACACTCTTTAGCCGGTCGTGGTGCCTGGCGCCACAGCCAGGGCCCGGCGCTGGGCCTCCTGCAGGTCCCGCAGGCCCGGTTCGGCCAGATCCAGCAGGGCGTCGAGGCGGGAGCGGGGGAAGGGGGCGCCCTCGGCGGTGCCCTGGATCTCCAGCAGCCGCCCCTGCTCGTCCATCACCACGTTGAGGTCCACCTCGGCGCGGGAATCCTCGGAGTAATCGAGATCCAGCAGGGCCACACCGTCCACGAGCCCCACCGACACGGCCGACACCTGCTGGCGCAGGGGCGAGGCGGCCAGCACCCCCTGCTGCTGCAGGCGTTCCAGGGCGGCGGCCAGGGCGATCCAGGCGCCGGTGATCGAGGCGGTGCGGGTGCCGGCGTCGGCCTGGAGCACGTCGCAGTCGACCAGCAGGGTGCGCTCGCCGAGGGCCTCCAGATCGAGGGCGGCCCGCAGGCTGCGGCCGATGAGGCGCTGGATCTCCTGGGTGCGGCCGGAGAGCTTCATCAGCTCGCGGCCCTGGCGGCTTGGGGTGGAGGCCGGCAGCAGGCGGTATTCGGCGCTGAGCCAGCCGCTGCCGGAACCCCGCCGCCAGCGGGGCACCTCGGGGTCGAGGCAGACGCTGCAGAGCACCCGGGTGCGGCCGGCGGCGAACAGCACCGAGCTGAGGGCGAAGCCCATCGGATCCCAGTCGACGGCCACCGGGCGCAGGGCGTCGGCGGCGCGGCCGTCGTTGCGGGGGGCGTCGGCAGGAGTGGTCACGCGGGCCATCGGCGAAGCCGATCGAGCGTAGGCGGCGCCGGTGGTACGTCTGTTCCCAGCCACTACCGATGGTGTGCCGGGCTGTTCAGGCCCGCTACATTCGGGAGGTGAGGGGTCGGGACGCTGCGTCCGGTCGCTTGCGTCAACGCTTCTGTGGGTTGTCCATGACCGCCAGCCTCATCGACCCCGGCCACCCCCGGCGCACGGCGGCTCCGGCGCGGACCGAGCCGCTGGCCCTGGTGCCACCGCTGCGGCTGGTGAGCCAGCCCGAGGGGCTGCTGCAGATCCACACGGCGCCGTTCCGGGGCAGCTTCGCGGCGGTGTTCAGCCAGGCCCTGCGCAGTGCCGGGCTGGGCAGCCGGGTGCTGGTGAGCCAGTTCCTCAAGGGGGGCGTGGAGCAGGGGCCGGCGGGCAGCCTGCGGCTGTGCGGCCGGCTGGAGTGGCTGCGGCCGGGCACGCCCCACTGCCTCGACGGGCCGCCGGGTTCGCAGGGGCCCGAGGGGGCCACGGCCGAGGAGGCGCTGGAGGCGGTGGCCGAGGTGTGGGAGGTGAGCCGGGAGCGGCTGCTGAAGGGCGATCTGGATCTGCTGGTGCTGGATGAGCTGGGGCTGGCGATCGCCCTGGGCTACCTGGGCGCCGAGGCGGTGATCGAGGCGCTCGAGCAGCGGCCAGCCCATCTGGATGTCATCCTGACGGGCCCCTCGATGCCGGCCAGCCTGATGGCGATGGCCGATCAGGTCACCCAGTTGCGCCGCGGCGGCTGACGCCATGCTCAAGAACGACCACTGGATCAACGAACAGGCTGCGGCCGGAATGCTGGAGCCGTTCCAGCCGACGCTGGTGCGCCACCTGGATCCGGAGGGCCGAACCGGGCCGGTGCTGAGCTTTGGATGCTCGTCCTATGGGTACGACCTGCGGCTGTCGCCGAAGGAGTTCCTGATCTTCCGCCACGTGCCCGGCACGGTGATGAACCCGAAGCGGTTCAACCCGGCGAACCTGGAGCCGGCGCCGATGCACAGCGACGAGGACGGCGATTACTTCATCCTGCCGGCCCATTCCTACGGGCTGGGGGTGGCGCTGGAGAAGATGCGGGTGCCCTCGAACATCACCGTGATCTGCCTGGGCAAGAGCACCTACGCGCGGCTGGGCATCATCGTCAACACCACCCCCGCCGAAGCCGGCTGGGAGGGCCACCTGACGCTGGAATTCAGCAATTCCTCCGGCGCCGACTGCCGCATCTACGCCAGCGAGGGCATCTGCCAGCTGCTGTTTTTCGAGGGCGACCCCTGCGCCACCACCTACAACGACCGCCAGGGCAAGTACCAGCACCAGCCCGAGCGGGTGACGCTGGCGAAGGTTTGAGGGGGGTTTGGAAGGATGGAGCAGTTGGCAGGGGGATGGGACTTCTGTAGCCAAATGGACAGTTGGTTATCGGGTCCGTCTAAGTCGCTTGTCCCGGTCGGCGCCACAGCGCTCAGAGACTGCTGTGGAAGAGCTCTGGGGGAATGGCCTGCGCTGCAGCTTCGGCTTATGCGGCTGGGAGTCTGCCTCATGGGTGGTTATCGGAACCGTCCAATAAACAGTTATGCTTGATTCACCACAACCCATCTCAACGATGACGCCACAATGGGACACGGTTTATGAAGGCCACCTCGGAGATCGGCCCTTAAAAGTGCTGAGCTATTCCGAGGGAGGGCTGAAAGTTATCACATCACAGCCATGCGATGAACCAGGGTCCGTTGAAGTTGATAGCGGTTCAACCCTGATTTTTCCGCCTACTGAGGCAGGCCGAGAGATCCATGTTGAGGGGGAAACACCTCAAGAGCTAGAAGCCAATCTCTTTCAAGATGGATACTTCACCGAAGAAGAAGCAAAGCAAATAATGTCAATGACTAATTTATCCAATATGTAGGTCAAAGCATAGCACTCCCTTCAATATTCTTTAGATATGCCAAACTTTTTTATTCTGCCAAACGATGCAATCATCGACTTAGACCATGTCATCGCGATTGTTCAGGAACCTCTGTTCAATGATATTTCTCAGGTATGCTTCCATATGGCATCAGGTTCAGTTGTTGCATATAAGACTTCAACAAGTGATAATGCTGCAAAGGTAAAGTGGTAAGCCTATCGCCAAATGAGACTGGGAGACACGCATAATGGTGAGATTAGTCAAATAGCATCAGAAGATTAGATTGCCAGGACCACGCTTACAATTGCGCAGAAGACATTTATTCTTGCATTTCTTTGTAACTCCAGCGTGCGACATCTAGCCGTTGGCTACCCCTTGTCATTGGGACATGGAAGGCATAACAATGCCATACACCTGAGCCACCTCCACAACGGCTTTTTCTAAATCACATGCTCTTTGTGGTCAGGTGATGGCAAGCGTTCGAGGTACGATGAAAAACGTGGGTGAACTGGAACCTTGACTGAGGGAGAAGCTCCGAGAGGAGTGGTCTTTTTGCAGGAAGCGTTAGCTGAACGAATGGGCAGGCCTGCTGTCATCAGAGGTGTAAAGGGTAACTCATCACAATGGTATATTTCTGACCCAAGCTTTTCGGTCCTTCAGCGTGGTGCCGGCAGCAATCCAAGGGGATACAGATCAGGCATCTTTGTCGATCGCGATGAGATCAGTTTTCACAACGTGCATTCAAGAACTCCCGCGCTGCTGCTGCGCAAGAATCTTATACAGCAGCCCGAAGCGCTATTGAACGCCTCCGAAAGAACACTTCACTTAAGGAGGTATCATTATCTGCACTTTTCATCCCGCATCATGTGCCGAAGAAGTGGCTCGAAGAAGTGGGCTGACACGGTAAGGGTTATTGAGTCTGCATCATGGAATGAATTCAAAAAGGAGATATCGACTGATCCATGTGCTCTCGTTCGTGACATGTTCCCTGATCTGCCAAGTGCAGGGAAGGTGGGATCTGGCACACCCGTGAGGGGAAGTGACTTCTACCTTCTCCTTGCCGACTACAGAAAGATTGAATATGCAAAAAGCGATGAAGTCTGTGCAAATAGGTCTTCACAAGTTATAGATGCAGCCTGGCACTTATTTGCTTGCCTGTATCCTTGGGACTCGCCAAGAGCTCGCGATGCATCATTACGGCGTGCAATGCTCTCAAAGCCAGGCTTGCTTGACTGTGAATTTAGAAAGATAGTAAATTCTGACCACTCTGAGTGCGATGGCACTGAGGTACAGGCTGCGCACATAGTTCCCCACGCTCGAGGCGGTAGTGACCGATACTGGAATGGAATGTGGCTATGTTCCAAGCATCACCGAATGACAGAGGGACGTGTAGCGGGAAGTCGATCCCGGTCTAATCCAGTGGAGCTAGATGTCCGGCTGATTATCCCGGCAGGCGACCTCTAACGCCGCCATTCACCTGATCCGCCTTCATATTGGTGCTGATAGCCTGGAATAGTGTAATGTCACGCTGTTTGCGGCCAGGTGATGGCCAGCGTTAGGCATGCGCTATGCCTGTTCATTAGAATGAGCAAACTAAGCCATAAGCACTCATGTCGGACAAGCCGACGATTTTCTTTAGTCACTCCACGAGGGATCAGGCCCCGCTTCAGATACTGCGAGATCTATTTCTCTCCAAGACAGGCGGCAGCATTGATGTCTTTATGTCTAGCGATGGACAAAGCATTCCGTTTGGAAGGAACTGGGTACATGAAGTAGAGAGTGGTCTTAAGCGCGCAAAACTTATGTTCGTGTTTCTTACTCCAAACTCAGTCAGGTCTAGCTGGCTATACTTTGAGGCGGGCCATGCTTATAGCAAAGGAATTCGCGTGGTCCCGGTTGCGTTGCTCGGAATTGATCTGTCTGCAGTTTCAGCCCCTCTGAGCTTGCTTCAAGGATTTAACATTCATTCCGGAAGCAGCCTGGGAAATATAATCGCAGCTGCTAACCAGGAGTTTGGCCACAGCCACAATGAAACTTTTTCTCAAGATGAGCTATCCAGGATAGTATCTGCGGGAAGTTCACATTATCAAGGCGGACTCGGGCCCTATGCAGAGGAAGTAGATGAGATAACAAGCAGCTTTATGGAGAGCAGCCTCATAAAGAGCAACATCGCAGAGTCGCTTGCTGATGCTGCTTTGCAGCTTGAGAAAGCCTCAGTTGAATTTGCGATTAATGGGTCATCACTGGAAATGATGGGGATCGTATTAACGGGAATTACTGATGATAGCAATCCCGGCTTTAGCAGAATCCAGCTTAGTATTGATCCGGCCTCAGCCTTGGAAGGATTTGAAGCTCTTAAGCTTGTAAAGCATGCCGTGACAAAAGAGCATGACGAGTTGAACTATATTCAATTAGCATTTGCTGATGGCATCTCCAAGGTCGAAGGATTCCACAGGATATCTGGGAGGCTAACTGGCGCGGATGTAAGAATCGCTGGTTCGGCCGAATGCACTTATCGCAGCATCACCTTCTCTCTTGATCGGCAGCATATCCTAGGAAGCAAAGGAGTTTATCTTGGAAATCCGATCTTAAGAATTAGAGCTGGCAGCGAAGGAGCTGATCTTTATCGGGATCTAGGCGGCTTACTGGATCTTCTCTTTGAGCGACGTGTTCTCTGGAGATCTAATTGATGAGTATCTCAGGAGGACATTGGCGAAGCCTAACATCAAGATCCAGCGGACGGAGCCAAGGATGCTTAATCAATCCCTATCTCACTTCCGCCGCTGATCTTGGCGTTATCTGTTCAGAAGAACCGACCTGGTCATCGGTGAGCTGACGGGGAAGTCCAACGATGCCGACAGTCCACAGGAGCGGTCCGTATCGGTTCTTCTTCTACTGCCATGAGTCCAACGAGCCGCCACAAGTTCATGTGGATCGAGATCAGGACTTTTGCATGGTATGGCTCATGCCAGTTGCACTGTCTTCAAGTCTTGGATACAAATCCTGGGAGCTACGTGAGATTGAGTGGCTTGCCAGCTAGATCAGAGCTATTTTCTTGAAGGCATGGGAGGAGTTTCATGGCTAACTTTGTTGAGCGGGTCATAAAGGTTACCTGCGCTGAGGACCGTCTGATCGTCGACCTCGCAGACGGACGCTCTATGTCAATCGCCCCATGCCTTGTCTCAAAGCTCTTGCCATTCTGTCAGTCTGGTCGTCTATCTATGCGCTATACCTTTATCGCTGCTGACTATGGGTTGGACGACACAAGCCTCAACATCTGTCGAGGTTGAGATCGCAACGTTAACGGGCACACTCCATGGCACACAGATGATTCCAGAGTCTGATGTGCCACGGCCAGCGGTGCTGATCATTGCGGGTTCAGGCCCGACCGATCGCAATGGAGACAGTTCTCTCGCTGGGAAGAACCATAGCCTCAAGCTCCTCGCTGAAGGATTAGCCGATCATGGCATTGCCTCAATCCGTTATGACAAGCGCGGCATTGGAGCGAGCGCAGCCGCAGGACCGGAAGAAGCTGATCTACATTTCGATGCCTATGTTGAAGATGCTGCACTCTGGATTCAGCAAATGCAGGCAGACTCTCGTTTCTCAAGTGTCACCGTAATCGGTCACAGCGAAGGCTCTCTGATTGGAATGCTGGCGACCCAAGCAAGCGGTGCAGATGCACTTGTCTCCATCGCCGGCCCTGCCCAACCCGCATCACAGCTTTTGCGAGACCAGCTGCGACCCAGCTTGCCAGAAGCATTATGGCAAGAGAATGAGCAGATTCTTGCTGCGCTGGAGCAAGGGAAGAGAGTGGCCTCCATTCCACCAGAATTCAACGCTCTCTACAGATTGAGCATCCAACCCTACCTCATGTCCTGGTTTCGCTATATCCCTACTCAGGAGATTGCTCGACTCACTGTGCCTGTCTTGATTGTTCAAGGAACCACTGATATTCAAGTGCCTGTCAGTGAGGCGCAAGCCCTGAAATCAGCTAAGCAGGATGCGGAGCTTAGAATCATTGACGGGATGAATCACGTCTTAAAAGCTGTTTCATTGGACCCTCTACAGCAAAATGCTTCCTACGGTGACCCCTCGCTACCGGTTGTGCCTGAACTCGTTGAGGGGATCTGTCAGTTTATTCATGCTAGTGAGGCGCACCATGAGGCTAGCCAGTCGCTGTAACGGAACGTGCCAAAATGATTGATTGAGTGGTATCAGCTCTCTGCGTCTGGGGCCTTGGTTATTCCCCATTCCCTGACGGCGATTTCGACTTGCTCTCCGGGTCGCCTCTGCTTATCTTGTATAGCCAACAGCTTGGCGAGGCGTCTCAGTATTTCTCCCTGCTGGAGCGATGTCGCGTTGCCAAGGGCGTCAGGGCGTTACCACGGCTTGCTTTGGGCGGAGCGCGTTCGGCCCATCTGGAAGGGAGTGTGGCGATGCTGCGTATGGCTGGGTATCCCGTATCGATTCAGCGGGTGAACAACGTGTTCCAAAGAGGCGCTTGGGAAATACTCCGGACTGTGCACGCTGATGGCTAACATCAAGATTCGGCGCGCGGCTCCAATGGTGCTGGGTCATGAGGCAAGGTCACGGTCCGCCACTGGTCTGGAGCCTTAGACGTAGGGAGTGCGACCAGACGTCTTCCGATCCACCGACGACCCGAAGAGGATCAGGTATGCCTCAACCAGACCCCAGCTTCACGGCCACTGACGGGCTGAACGTCGCCGTGGAGCTGATGCGTTCGCCAGGTGGCACGCCGGTTGAGTTGCCTTCAGAGCTTCCAGAGACCGGACTTGGTGACAGGCAGACGCTCGAAATGCTCTCCTGCCATGTCCTCGGTAAAGCAGCCCAGCTGAGCGCACCCACCGCACTGGCGCACATGGACCCTCCCACTCCCTGGATCACGTGGGCCATGGCGCTCTGGGATGCCAGTCTCAACCAGAACCTGCTGCATGAGATGACGTCCCCTTTCGCCACCCAGGCAGAGGAGCGCGTCGTGTCATGGCTCACTCCGTACTTCGGGATGCAGGGCGGGCATGTTTGCTCGGGTTCGACCATCGCCAACCTCACGGCCCTCTGGGCAGCGCGAGATTCCTCGGGAGTGCAGATGGTCGTCACTTCCGAAGCGGCCCATCTCAGCATCGACAAAGCATGCCGCCTGTTGGGACTTCAGCTGGTGAAGGTCCCCGTGGATTCGCTTGGACGGCTGGATCGTGAGCAGCTGCCAGACCTCAACGACGCATGCCTCGTGTTGACCGCTGGAACAACCGCCATGGGCTCCATCGACCCGCTCGACCTGATCGGCGCGGCGCGATGGACCCACGTCGACGCCGCATGGGCCGGCCCCTTACGACTCAGCCCCGCGCATGCCTCCAAGCTCGAAGGGATCGAAGCGGCCGATTCAGTGGCGGTGTCGGCTCACAAGTGGCTCTTCCAGCCCAAGGACTCGGCGCTTGTGATGTTCCGTGAGCTCGAGGCTGCCAATGCCGCGATCAGCTTCGGCGGCGGCTATCTCGCCAAGCCCAACGTCGGCGTTCAGGGCTCCCGCTCCGCGGCGGCCATCCCGCTGCTGGCGACCCTGCTGGCGTGGGGTCGCACGGGACTGGCTCGGCGGCTCGACCACCTGATGGAGGTTGCTGAGTCGCTGGCGGATGCGATTGAGGGGAGTGAGCGTCTCGAGTTGTGGGGTCGACCGCAGACAGCGATCAACGTCTTCCGTCCGGTGGATCGGCAGACGGATGCTTTTGTTGCGGCCTTGCCGAAGGGCATGCTGTCGACGTGCGTTCTCGATGGCGAGACCTGGGCCCGTTCGGTGGCCGCCAATCCTTCGGTGGATATCGATGGTGTGATCAGGAGTGTGCTGGTCGCCAGCCGCTGAGCAGATGGCGCAGACGCTAAGGCGATGAACCTTATGGTCCATTGTCCTTGCCCAGACCGTCAGACCACGAAGCTCTACCTATAGTAGTCGCCGCTTTCTCTCTCCTCGCAGGTGCCGGCTTGGTGTGGTTCTTGCTGTGGACGATGCACACTTGGAAACGGCGAAGCCGATTCTGCGCTACCGCTATCAACTTGGTAGCCGGAGCTACATCGGCTTCCATACCTCCTCCTCAGGGTATGGCGTCAGTCGAGCGGCGATGGAGGCGGTTGTCAGGCCTTACGCCCAAGGAAGCGTGGTCAGGGTCTGCTACAACCCTGGGAATCCCGGAACCGCCGTACTTGACATCACGGCAACGTCTGATTGGCTCTATAGGTTCGTCTTTGGTGTCGGTTTCTTGCTGCTCGCCGATTTCTGATCCTGTGATGAGATCTATCCCAGGGCGAGGTGAGATTGCCTCGGCGGGTTGATAAGCTCGAAGGGTAGGCGTGACTTGGTCCCGTGGAGCATTGTCTGAACTTCGCTTACGGCTCCAACATGCTCACGGCCAGGTTGCGTCAACGGGTTCCGTCCGCGCGTGCGCTCGGCTTGGCGGCGCTGCGGGCGCATCAGCTGAAATGGCATAAGGTCGCCAACGATGGATCGGGCAAGTGCGACATCGTGACGGCGGCCGATTCAAGCCGTCTTGTTTATGGGGTTGTCTATGAGATTCCTCTCGCAGAGAAGCATCAGCTGGATCGTGCGGAAGGTCTCGGGTTTGGCTATGAGGAGCAAACGAAGACCGTCGATCTGGCTGGTCAGCTCGTTGATGTGCAAGCGTATGTTGCCACAAGGATCGATCCGGAGATCCTGCCCTATACGTGGTATCGGGCCCTGGTGGTTGCTGGCGCCATGGAGCACAACGTCCCTTCCGCGTACATCGATGAGCTCAGAAGGGTCCCGGTCATCCACGACCCTGACCAGCAACGCCATGCCGAACAGATGGCTCTGGCTGCCGAGGCCTGACTCCTCCCTCCTTCTGACTGTCAGCGCCTACGCTGGCTTTCGGATCGGATAGGCATGGCAACCCCATCATGCGATTCGTAGGGTTTGATCCAGGCGGCGAAAAGGCGTTTGGCTGGGCAGTCGTCGAAGCCACGACAGATGGCCTCCGGTTTGTTGCTGGCGATGTTGTGAGTAGCGCGCCTTCCGCTGTCGCACAGTCTTCAGCGCTGTTGCCCGGAGCGCCAGCTGCAGTTGGAATCGACGCTCCCTTGTTTTGGGTATGCGAGGGTGATCGCAGCGCAGATGCACAGGTGCGCAGGCTTGTTTGTGCAGCTGGTGGCCAGTCAGGCACCGTCAGCCATGTCAACTCCCTGCGTGGAGCCTGTCTTGTTCAGGGTGTGCTCGTTGCAAAGCTATCCCGTGAGCAGTGGCCCGCCGTGCCACTGACGGAATCGCATCCCAAGGCGCTCTTGCGGGTATCGGCGGCGGCGCGAGCCTTTGTGTCTGCGCCCGAGTTTTGCGAGCTGAGCGAGCATATCCGGGATGCTGCGCTTGCCGCTTATGCTGCCCACGCCTTCGAGACGCAAGCGACTGGTTGGCACGATCTTCTTCTCAATGAACGCTCCCCGTTTTTCCCTGGCGGTACGGAAGTTGCCTACTGGTTTCCAAAGCAGTGAATCTGAGCCCACCCATCGTGGGCCTCTCCATGTCGAGTGACTCCCGTTGCTGACCCGTTGAAGGTGCTTCGCTGCTTCAGCGCCCTGACCTGCCTGTTGCTCATGGGTTGTGAACCCCTATGGAACTCCGTCCATCGTTCGGCTCTGGAGTCCGATATCCGCGTCATCCTCAAGCCAGCGGGGGTCGTGCCGCAGCAGCTGGAATGCCGCATGGTCGGCTCGACGCGGGATGGCTCCTGCTCCGTCAGCCTGACCCAGGCAGAGACCGACGCTGTGATTCGCGCCCTGGAGCTGGAGAGCGTGCCTTGTCGCCCATGCCGTCCCGAGTTGTGCAGTGGGAGAGCCCATGTACCAGGCAACCTATGGCCTCTCGGCCCGTCCAAAATCCCTGTGGCTCTCCAGTGGCTCGGCTTTCGAGTATCTCCTCCTCACGATCAACAAGAGCACAGGGCAAGCCTGCCTTCGGGTTTCGTATGCGTATGGCTAGGGTATCGACTTCCTCCCGACGATTGAGGGGGTTCGGCCATAAACTGGCAGGCATCACGGCGGCAGGCATGCTGATTCTGAGCGTAAGGTGTTTCCCTGTCATGAATCGCAGGATTTTGCTAGGCTCCCAAGCCGCTGCCCCAAGTCGCATGGCCGCCATCCCGACCCTGCACTTCTTCTGTGGGAAAGCCGGAGCAGGGAAGACGACGGTTGCCCAGGCTGTGGCGCAGGACACCCGTGCGATTCTGATCTCGGAGGACATCTGGATGGCCCGCTTGTTCGGGGATCAGATGAGCACCTTCCAGGACTACATCCACTTCTCCAGGAAGATGAAAACCGTGGTGGGTCCCCTTGTGGTGGACCTCCTGAAGGCCGGTCAATCCGTGGTGCTTGACTTTCAGGCCAATACCAAGGCTGGGCGTGCCTGGTTCCGTTCGCTGTTCGAGGAGGCAGGGGCAGAGCATCGCCTTCATGTCGTGAACACGCCGGATACCGAGTGCCTGGCACGGATCGCCAGGCGTAACGACGAGCGACCGGAAGGCTCCCATCCACTGACGGAGGACGACTTCCACCACATCTCCTCATTCTTTGAAGCTCCAGAAGACTCCGAGTGCTTTGTGGTCACGATGCATTCGATGTGAGTCGGCCGTGCCCTGATGGACCTCCCATGACCCATTCCGCCATTGCCGCTGCCTACGACCAACTCGCTCCCAGATGGCAGGATGACACGTTCAGCACCGTCGATGGCGTACGCCAGCACCAACGTGCTCTGGCGTTTCTGGGCTCCATTGATCGCGGCTGGGCTTTGAGTGTCGGCTGTGGCTGCAACACGCGGTTCAATCCCTTGCTGCGTGAGCATGGCCTTCTTCTGGAGGGGATTGATCTGTCGCACCGGATGATCGCGCTGGCTCAGGACGCGGACCCCTCCGTCGTGCTGCACCATGCGGATGTCTGTGATTGGAGCCCGCCGCGGATGTACCGCTTCATCTCGGCGTGGGACAGCCTCTGGCACGTGATGCTTCAGCATCAGCGCGCGGTGATGCTCAGGCTCATGGAAGCACTCGAGATCGGTGGCGTCTTTCTGTTCACTGCGGGAGGACTGGACGGGCCGAGCGAGCACGTCGATGCGACGATGGGACCGGAGGTTTACTACGCCACCCTGGGAATTCCTGGTCTTCTCGAGATCCTCAAGGACGGCGGATGTGTCTGTCGCCACCTCGAGTTCGACCAGTTCCCAGAGACTCACCTCGCCGTCATCGCCCAACGAACGGCCTGAGCCATCATGCAGCCATGCCCCTGATCACCACCGTGGGCATCGACGTGGGTGGCGCCCGCAAGGGCTTCCACGCCGTGGCCCTCACCGGCGGCACCTACGCCGCCCAGCTGGCCACCCCTGATGCCGTGGAGCTCGCCCACTGGTGTAGCTCCGAGGTGCAGGCGAGCGTGATCGCCATCGATGCCCCCTGCCGCTGGAGCGCCGATGGCCGCGCCCGTCCCTGCGAGCGGGAGCTGCGGCAGCAGGGGATCATCTGCTTCGCCTCGCCCACCCGCCAGGCCGCTGCCGCCCACCCCACCGACTACTTCGGCTGGATGCTGCGTGGCGAAGCGCTCTATCAGGCCCTCGCGCCGAGCCATCCGCTGGTAGCCGCGCTGCCGATCGTTGGCCAGCGCTGCTGCTTCGAAACCTTCCCCCACGCCATCACCTGGCACCGGCGTGGCGGCAACGCCCAGGCCACCCAGAAGCGCAGCCAGCGGCGGGCGTTGCTGCAGCAGGCGGGGATCGCGCTGCAATCACTCACCAGCATCGACTGGATTGATGCCGCCCTCTGCGCCCTCGCCGCCCACGACGCCGCCAGCGGCGGCGCCTGCGTGCACTACGGCGAACCGGAGACCGGCTGGATCGTGGTGCCTCAGTGAGCCGCCGGGGCCTCGGCCCCGCGGGCCACGGAGATCAACGCGCCCACCAGGCCGAGGGCGCCCACCAGGCCGAGGGCGGCCGCCAGGCGAAAGGCCAGCTGCTGGGCCCCCAGAAAGGCCGCCAGCTCGGTTCCGCCCAGCCGTGCCCCCACCTCCCCCGCCAGGGCGGCGTCGGCCCCGGCGACGCCGAGGCCGTGGGCGACCAGGGCGGCCGCCAGCGCCGTGCCGATCGCCTGGCCGAAGCTGCGGGCCGTCGACAGGAAGCCGTTGGCCACGCTCAGGTGCTGCGGCGGCACGGTGTTGAGCGTGGCGCTGTTGTTGGGGGGATGGAACAGCCCGCCGCCCATGCCCAGCAGCACCAGCGGCCCGATGATGCTGGCGTCGGCAGCATCCGGACCCAGCCACGACAAGCCCAGCAGGCCCGCACTGATGCAGAGCATGCCGGCCGTGCTGAGGGTCCGCGCCCCCACCCGATCCCCCAGGCTGCTCACCGTGAGGCTCGTGGCGGTCAGCACCAGCGAGAGCGGCACGATCAGCACCCCCGCCATCACCGGCGAGCGCCCCAGCACCAGCTGCGCGTACAGCGGCAGCAGGAAGTAGCAGGACACCGCCGCGACGAAGTAGAAGGAGGCCGCCACCGAGCCGCAGGTGTAGGCCCGCGAGCGGAACAGGCTGAGCGTCAGCAGCGGCTTCGGCCGGCGCTGCTCCACCGCAACGAACAGGGCCAGGACCGCCGCGCCGCCCAGCAGGATCGCCAGGCTGGCCGGCTTCAGCCCGCCCTGGGAGAGCTGCTCGATCACCAGGAACGGCGCGCTGGTGGCCACCACCGCCAGCACGGCACCGGCCCAGTCCATGGCGGTGCGGTCCTGGCTGCGGGGGCGGGCCCTGAGGATCCGCAGGCTGAGGATCAGCCCGGCCAGGCTCACCGCCAGGATCACCAGAAACAGCGAGCGCCAGCCGAACTGGCCGATCAGCAGGCCGCCGAGCACCAGCCCCGTGACCTGGGCCAGCGCCAGGATCGAGGCGTTGACGGCCATGGCCTTGCGTCGCTCCTGCTTCGGGAAGACGGCGGTGATCTCGGCCATCACGTTGGCCAGCACCAGGCCGCCGCCCACCCCCTGGAGCACGCGGAAGGCGATCAGGGTTTCCACCGTCGGCGCCAGCGCGCACAGGACCGACGTCACCACCAGGACGGCCATGCCGATGACGACGATGCGCCGGCGTCCCCAGATGTCGGCCAGGCGTCCGGCCGGCAGCAGGGTGACCGTGACGGTGAGCAGGTAGGCGACGATCACCCACTTGAGCACCGGCAGCCCGACGCCGAACTCAAGCGCCATCGCCGGCAGGGCCAGCGTGACGATGAACCCGTCCATGTAGACAACGAAGTTGCCGCATTCCACGGCGGCCAGGGTCCACCAGCGCTCGGGATGGGCCGGTGGCGCCTCCCCCGGACGCTGGACGGCGGCGTTGGCTTGGTCCATGGCCGGTGCTGCCCTGATGCTGAAGTCTCAGGTGCGGAAAGCTAGGGGACGCCGCTGGTTCGTGGGTGGTGTGTCGAGGCGCTGCCGGTCGATGGGGCAACTGGGGCTTGAATAGCCAGCAGGCCAAAGAAGCGCCGATTCCAGGAGCCAGACCCTTGCCCTACGTGAACGTTCAGATCACCCGAGGTGCATCGCGGCAGCAGAAGGCCGAAATCGTCAAGGACATCACGGAGTCCCTCGTTCGTGTGCTCGGCAAGAAGCCCGAGCACACCCATGTCGTCATCCAGGAGATCGACGACGAGAACTGGGGATTCGCCGGGATGCTCACGGACGACTGGAAGGTGGCGCAGGCGGGGACATCCAGCCATGGGCGATAGAGCTGCCACCGATTGGGAGGCCAGGTTCCAGGCCAGCCGGGAGCCCCAGGTGAAGGTGCTGGAGAAACCGTTCGCGGGCATCCCCGCCGGTGCCCGGATGCTGGTCGTCACCCCTCGGATCGTCGATGCGGCGGTGTGCGACATCGCGCCTGGGGCCGTGGTGGCGGCGGCGACCCTGCGTCAGAGGCTGGCCGCGCGGCACGGGGCCGAGTACGCCTGTCCGGTCACGACCGGGATCGCCCTTCGGGTCGTGGCCGAGCGCTCCTACCTCCGCCTGCAGGCCGGTGCGGACCCGGTCACGCCGTTCTGGCGCGCGGTTGACCCCGACAGCGACCTGGCCGGCAAGCTGGCCTGTGGCCGGGAGTTCCTGCGGCAGATGCGGTCGGCAGAGACGGCACCCCTGCGCACCGGTCGATGAAACCCAGGGCCTTCGAGGGCGGCTGCCTCTGCGGTGCCATCCGGTTCCGAGCCACCGGCGCTCCGGTGAAGCCCCACACCTGCTCCTGTGCCATCTGTCGCAGGCACTCAGGCGCGCTCACGCTCAGCTGGGTGGAGTTCCCTGCGGCCAGCGTCGCGTGGATCGGCCCCGGCGGCAGGCCCGCCACATGGCGTTCCTCCGCCTTCTCCAGCAGGGCGTTCTGCAGCACGTGCGGCACCACGATCGGAGCCATCGACGACGACCCGGTCGTCGCCCTCGCCACCGGCGCCTTCGACAAGCCCCACCTCAAGGATCTGGCCCCGACGGCCCACTCCTATGTCTCGCGCCGGCCGCGGTGGTGGCATGTCGCTGCCGAGGCCAGGGGCCGCCGGGAGGACTGATGTCCGCGGCCGGGCAACGGATCGCTCGGGCCATGGCCGATGGCTGCTGTGGCCATAGGCAAGAACGGATCCTGCCTGGTCTGGTTGAGTCGCCCGTCGCCATGGTGCCCCGTCCCAGCCGGGTGGTGAACATGCTCGAAGCCAAGACCCACCTCTCCCGGCTGGTGGACGCGATCGAAACCGGCGCCGAAGCCGAGGTGGTGATCGCCCGCAACGGCCGGCCCGTGGCGCGGCTCACCAGCCTGCAGCCCCCGGAGCGCCCCCGGCGGCTGGGCCTCGCCCGCGGCCGGTTCGTGGTGCCCGAGTCGATCGATGCGGCCCATCCCCTGATCGCCGATCTGTTCGAGCAGGACTGATGCGCCTGCTGCTCGATACCCACACCTTTCTCTGGGCCATCACCGATGACCCGAAGCTGGGACCCCGCAGCCGGGAGCTGATCACCAGAGAGGCCAGCGCGGTGTTCCTCAGCCACGTCTCGCTCTGGGAGATCGCCACCAAGCACGCCCTGGCCCGCAGCGACATGCCCCTGTCGGCCGGCGAGGCCATCGCCTGGGCGGAGCCATCCGGCTTCGAGCTCCTCCCCATCGACCTCCCCCATCTGCCGGCGCTGGAGCAGCTGCCCCTGCACCACCGCGATCCGTTCGGCCGTCTGCTCGTCGCCCAGGCCATCGGCGGCCCCTTCACCCTGCTCAGTGCCGACGCGGCCTTCGCCGCCTACGGAGGCCCGCTGCAGGACGCCCGCGCCTGAGGCCGCCAACGCCAGATCCCCCCGGATCATCCAGGAGCCCCCGGCGGCGCCGCCCATAGTGACGCCAGATGGGAGGGCGCGCGATGGTGGGGCGGCGGGCACGGCTGGGGCTGGTGGCGGCGGGCGGGGCCGGGCTGCTGGCCCTCGGTGTCAGCCTGCTGCGCCGCGCCACCCCGCCGCCGCCGCCACCGGTGGTGGAGCGGCCGGTCCGCACCGTCACCGCCCTGGGCCGGCTGGAGCCGGTCAGCGCCCTGCGCACGATCGCGGCGCCGCTCTCGGGCGCCGGCCAGCCCACCCTGCAGGCCCTGCTGGTCGACCGCGGCGATGCGGTGCAGGCCGGCCAGTTGCTGGCCCTGCTCGACAACCAGCCCCAGCTGGAGGCCGCCGTGGCGGCGGCCCGGGCCGAGGTGAACCTGGCCCGTTCTCGCCTGGCGATCGCCAGCGCCGATGCCGGCAGCGGCGAGGACGGCCAGCGGGCCAAGGTGCGCTCCCTGGAGGCCCAGCAGCGCACGGCCGCCACCGAGGCCGCCCGCTACCAGAGCCTGTTCAGCAGCGGTGCCGTCTCGGCCGAGGAGCGCGACAACCGCCGCCTCAGCCTTGACACCGTCACGGCCTCGCTGCAGGAGGCCCGGGTGCTGCTGGCGCGGCAGCTGGCCCGCAGCAGCGCCGGCAGCGGCGGCGTGGATCTGGATGTGGAGGCCTCCCGGCGGGTGCTGGAGCAGGCCCAGGCCAACCTGCAGCGCGCCATCGCCGCCCGCGACGACAACCTGATCCGGGCGCCGATCACCGGCACCGTGCTGCAGGTGTTCGCCCGGGCGGGCGAGGCCCCCGGGGCGGAGGGGATCCTGCAGCTGGGCCAGACCGGCCGGATGCAGGCGGTGGCGGAGGTGTACGAGAGCGATCTGCCGCGGGTGCGGCGGGGCCAGCCGGTGCGGATCACCAGCCCGGCCCTGACCCAGCCGCTGCAGGGCCGGGTGGGGCAGATCGGCGCGATCGTGCTGCGCCAGAACCTGATCAACACCGATCCCAGCGCCAACACCGACAACCGGGTGGTGGAGGTGCGCGCCCCGCTGACGCCGGAGAGCAGCCGGCGGGCGGCGGGGTTCACCAACCTGCAGGTGCGGGTGGTGATCGGGCCATGAGAACCCCGCTCGGCTGGCTGCAGCTCCGTCACGACCGCGGCCGCTTCCTGGTGGCCCTCGCCGGCATCGCCTTCGCCGATCTGCTGATGTTCATGCAGCTGGGCTTCCAGGCGGCCCTCTACGACAGCAACACCCGCCTGGATCGGGCCTTCCGGGGCGATGTAGTGCTGATCAGCCCGAAGGCCCTGAACCTGCAGAACCTCTCCACCTTCCCGCGCCGCCGGCTGCTGCAGGCCCTGGATGTGCCCGGGGTGGTGGACGCCCAGGGCCTTTACATCCGTACGGTGAACTGGCGCAATCCCCAAACGCTGCGCAGCGCCACGGTGCAGGTGCTGGGATTCGATCCGGATGCCGATGTGCTGCGTCTGCCGGAGGTGCGGGCCCAGGCCGATCGCCTCAAGCTGCCCGACACGGTGCTGTTCGACCGGGGCGCCCGGGGCCGCTACGGCGAGGTGATCGCCCGGCTCGATCGCGGCGAGCCGGTGACCAGCGAGATCGAGCGGCGCACCATCGCCGTGGGCGGCCTGTTCCGCCTGGGGGCCTCCTTCGGGGCGGACGCCACCCTGATGGCCAGCGACCAGACGTTCCTGCGGATGTTCCCGCGGGCCAAGGCCGGCAGCATCAGCGTCGGCCTGCTCACCCTGGCGCCGGGCGAACCGGTGGCGCCGGTGGTGCGGGCGCTGCGGCGCCACCTGCCGGACGACGTGCAGGTGCTCAGCCACGCCGACTATGTGCAGTTCGAGGAGAACTACTGGCGGGGGGCCAGCCCGGTGGGCTTCATCTTTGGACTGGGCACGGCGATGGCCTTCGTGGTGGGGGTGGTGATCGTGTATCAGGTGCTCTCCACCGACGTGAACGCCCACCTGCAGGAGTACGCCACCTTCAAGGCCATGGGCTTCCGCCAGCGCTGGCTGCTGCTGGTGGTGGTGGAGCAGGCCCTGATCCTGGCGGCCCTGGGCTTCATCCCCGGCGTGCTGATGCCGCTGTGGCTGTATGCGGTGGCGGCCAAGGCCACCAGCCTGCCGATCGCCATGACCCTGGGGCGGGCGACCACGGTGTTCGTGCTGACGCTGGTGATGTGCCTGGCCTCGGGGGCGATCGCCACCCGGCGGCTGCAGGCGGCCGATCCGGCCGAACTCTTCTGATGGGGACCGGCGCCATGGCCAGCGCGATCGTGATCGAGGGGCTCAACCACCACTTCGGCCGGGGCGCGGTGCGGCGCCAGGTGCTGTTCGATGTGGCGCTGGAGGTGGCCGTCGGCGAGATCGTGCTGCTCACCGGCCCCTCCGGCTCCGGCAAGACCACCCTGCTGACCCTGATCGGCGGGCTGCGGGCGGCCCAGGGGGGCCGGCTGCGGGTGCTGGGGCGGGAGCTGGTGGGGGCCACGGCGCTGCAGCTCACCCTGGCCCGCCGCGAGCACGGCTACATCTTCCAGGCCCACAACCTGCACCGCAGCCTCAGCGCCGCCCAGAACGTGCGCATGGCGCTGGAGATGCGCGGCACCCTCAGCGACGGGGAGATGGACCGGCGCGCGAGGCGGATCCTCGAGAGCGTGGGGCTGGGGGATCACCTGGACGTCAAGCCGGACCAGCTCTCGGGCGGCCAGAAGCAGCGGGTGGCGGTGGCCCGGGCCCTGGTGGGGGAGCCGCCGCTGCTGCTGGCCGATGAACCCACCGCCGCCCTCGACAGCCACTCCGGCCGCGAGGTGGTGCTGCTGATGCAGCGGCTGGCGCGGGAGCAGGGCTGCACGATCCTGCTGGTGACCCACGACAGCCGCATCCTCGACATCGCCGACCGCACCCTGTCGTTGGAGGATGGCCGGCTCTGCTGATCGGGGCCAGAGACGATGTTCACGCTGGAGCAGATCGTTCCCTGGGGCCGTTCCTTCGCGGAATACGTGGCCATGTTCTCCCTGGCCGACAGCGATCTGGCGGGCCGGATCCTGGGCTGCGGCGATGGCCCTGCCGGATTCAATGCGGAGGCCAGCAGGCGGGGCCTGTCGGTGGTCTCCTGCGATCCGATCTACGCCTTCACGCAGGAAGAGATCGCCGACCGGATCGACGCCACCTACACGGAGGTCATCGAGCAGACCCGGCGGAATCCATCGGCCTTCGTCTGGGACACCATCGCCTCCGTTGAGGAGCTGGGTCGGGTCCGCATGGCGGCGATGCAGGCCTTTCTCGAGCATTATCCGGCCGGCCTGCAGGAGGGGCGCTACGTGAATGCCGAACTGCCGGCGCTGCCGTTCCCCGATGAGGCCTTCGACCTGGCGCTCTGCTCCCACCTGTTGTTCCTCTACAGCCGCCAGCTGGACGCGGCGTTTCACCAGGCCTCGCTGCTGGAGCTCACTCGGGTGGCCCGCGAGGTCAGGGTGTTTCCCTTGCTGGAGCTGGGCGGAACGCTGTCACCCCATCTCGCTGGCCAGGTGGAGATCCTGCGGGCGGCGGGATTCCGTGTGTCGTTGGAACGGGTGGGCTACGAGTTCCAGCGGGGAGCCTGCGAGATGCTGCGCCTTCAGCGTGAGGATGGCTGAGCGCTCCGCGTTGTCTCTTGCCCCCCGTTGTTGTCCGTCAAGCCGCTCCCGATGACTTGGAGGTGATCGTTCCGCTGTTCGACGCTTATCGCCAGTTCTATGGCCAGCCGTCCGAACCGGATCGCGTCCGCGCCTTCCTGCAGGAGCGGCTGGCCCAGGGCGACTCGGTGCTGCTGATCGCTGAAGCCGATGGCCAGGCGCTCGGTTTCACCCAGCTCTATCCATCGTTCTCCTCGGTATCGATGGCGCCGATCTTCATCCTCAACGACCTGTTCGTGGTGCCCGAGGCCAGGCGTTCGGGCGTGGCCCGCCACCTGCTGGAGGCCGCCGTAGGTAAGGCGCGCGAGGCCGGGGCCATCCGGCTCTCGCTTTCCACCGCCCACACCAACACCGCCGCCCAGGCGCTCTATGCCTCGGCCGGCTGGGAGCGTGATGCGGTGTTCTGCGTCTACCAACGCACCGTTCACCGGCCAGCGCCGCCGATGTGAGCAATGGCGACCGTCATGCGTTCAACATTCCTGCCGGTGGACTGGCCTACAGTTGGCATCTGCTTTTCCTCCAGCGTCAGCCATTCCCCTTCACGCGAGGGATTTGCCATGGGTAGCGATCGCCTCTTTCGTGCTGTTGATTTCATGCAGCTGTCCGACGATGAACCGATACGGTCGGTGATCGTGGAAACGGCTGAAGCTGTGGTCGTCGCGTGGTACGTCAAGCCAGGCCAACGGATTGCTGCCCACGTTCATCCTTCCGGGCAGGACACCTGGACGATCCTCTCCGGTCACGGCACTTATCTGACAGAGGCATCGGGTTCTGCCTTGGCCATCACAGCTGGCGATGTGGTCGTCGCTCCCGTGGGTTGTGTGCACGGCGTCAGCAATCACGGTCAGGAGCCACTCACCTTCATTTCCGTTGTTTCGCCCGCCGATGCTGGCTTTGAACCGATGCCTGACGCCTTGACCCCGACCTCTCCACTCAGCTCTTGAGGACTGCCCTCAGAGGATTCACGGCACCGAGGACCGCATGGCCGCTCGGGACGACGGTGCTGCCGCCAGCTCTGGGGAGGGGCCAGCCGGCTTGCCAGGTGCCTGACGTGCGGCTGGAGGCACCGGATCCAAGCAGCCGCAGCCCGTTCACCCCTCAGTTCTGAAACAGGTCGTCTGGGCAGCGCGGTCGGCTGTCGCTGCTGATCTGCCCGTCCTGGATCCGGATGATCCGCCCGCTGTTCTCGGCCACGGACGGGTCATGGGTGACGAGCACGATCGTGAGCCCATCGGCGTGAAGACCGGAGATCAGCTCGATCACCTCCTGGCCGGTCCGTGAATCGAGAGCGCCGGTGGGTTCGTCGGCCAGCAGCAGTTCGGGCTGGTTCACCAGGGCGCGGGCGATCGCGACGCGTTGTTGTTGGCCACCGGAGAGCTGATTGGGTCGGTTGGTCATCCGGTCCGCCAGCCCCACCTGCTCCAGCATCGCCGCCGCCCTCTGCCGCCGCTCCTCCCGGTCGTAACCGGCATAGACCATCGGCAGCATGACGTTCTGCAGTGCTGTCAGGCGCGGCAGGAGGTTGAATTGCTGAAAAACAAAACCGATCCGAACGTTGCGGATGTCCGTGCGTTCATTGTCACTCAGCTGGGTGATATCACGGGCATCGAAGTAGTACTGGCCACTGCTGGGCTGCTCCAGGCATCCGAGAATGGTCATCAGGGTGGACTTGCCGGATCCAGACGTGCCCACAATCGCGGTGTACTCGCCTCGAAGGATGGTCAGGTCGATACCGTGCAGAATCTCAGACTCCATCTCTCCGATGCGATAGGCCTTGGTGATCTGTCGCAGTTGCAGCATGGTTCAATCGCTCCGAAGTGCCGTCATCGGATCCAGCTGGGCGGCCTTGCTGGCCGGATAGGCGCCGAAGAACACACCGATCACCAGGCAGAAAATCAGTGAGCAACCCACCGCATCCAGGGCGATCCCTGCGCTCCAGCCAAAGACCGAATTGATGGCCATCGACGCCAGCACACCAAGCAGAACACCCAGGAGGCCGCCCGCCAGAGACAGCACCGTTGATTCGATCAGAAACTGGCGCAGGATGTCACTGCAACGGGCTCCGATGGCGCGCCGGATGCCGATCTCACGCGTTCGCTCTGTGACGGACACCAGCATGATGTTCATGATGCCGATTCCCCCCACCAAGAGGGAAATGGCGGCGGATCCACCCAGCAGTGCCGTGAACACATTGGCGACGGCGTTGGAGGCGTTGACAAGATCGGCCTGGTTGCGAATCAGGAAGTCGTCCTCTCGGGGCGGCACGATCCTGTGGCGTAACCGCAGCAGGTTGGTGATCTGATACTCCCCTGCCTCCATGCCCTCGGCGGACCGCGCCGAAACCGCGATGCTCTCCACCGACACGCCGGCTGTGGTGTTCATCCCCACGATCCTTGCGGCCATCGTGGTGAGCGGAATCAGTACCTGATCGTCCTGGTCGCGGAAACCCGTGCTGCCCTTGAACTCCAGCGTGCCGATGACGGTGAAGGTCTCGCCGCGGATGCGGATCGTGCGGTCCAGGGCGCTGCGGTCCGTCAACCCGAGGCTGTCGACGACGGTCTGTCCCAGCACGGCCACCCTGGCGGCCTGGTTGAGTTCGGCCTGGTTGAAAAAACGCCCGCTCAGGGGCAGAAAGTCGCGCACCGCCACGAAGGCCGGCGTGCTGCCCACCACCGTGGTGTTGGTGTTGCGATCGGCCAGCACCACCTGGGCACGTTGGCTCAGATTCGGAGCCACGTCCGCCACGGCGGGGATGGACGCGGCGATCGCCCGGGCATCCTCCCATGTGAGGGTGGTGGCCGAGCCCGCTCCCCGTGAGGCGGGGCCGCCGCCGGGTGCCACGCCGCTCTGCACGAAGAGCAGGTTCGAACCCAGCGATTTCAACTGGCTCTCCGTCTGGAGCTGGGCGCCGCGCCCGATCGTGACCATGCTGATCACGGCGCCGATGCCGATGATCACGCCCAGCATCGTCAGGGCGGAGCGCATCCGGTTGGCCAGCAGCGACGACCAGGCAAGCGCGATCGTTTCGACCAGCTCGCCACCCCCCCGCTCACCGCGGCGACGCCCCGTCAACGTGGCATCCTCCCCGGTCCCCGCTGCTGCTGGAACGGCGAGGCGCCCGACACCGGCCGGGCGTTGGGCTGACGCCGGCCCGGCACGGACAGATAGACCCGATCGCCGGCTTTCAGGCCGCGCAGCACTTCGGTGCGGTTGCCGATCGTGACGCCCACCTGCACCAGCTGGAAGCTGGGCTCCCCGTTGTCACCGGGCCGCATCACTCCGGTGCCGTCCCGCTCGCTCACGATCGCCGGGGTGGGGATCAGCAGGGCATCGGAGCGCCGGCCCACCCGGACGTTGGCGGTGAGGTTCATGCCGGAGCGGAGCTGGCTGCGCGCGTCGGCTGCCAGGGCGATTCTCACCTGGAAGCTGGTCACGTTCTGCTCCACCACCGCTTCCGGCGCCACCAGCCGCACGGTTCCGCGGAACACCTGGCGAGGGAAGGCATCCACCTGCAGATCCACCGGCTGGCCGGGCCGGATGGCGCCCACGTCCACTTCCGCCACGTTGGCCACCGCTTCCAGTTCGCTGGCCAGGGCCAGGATCGATGAGGAGGTGGCGGAACTGGTGGCGCTGGCGGAGGTGGTGGGTGTGACGAACGCCCCGACGTCGGCATACTTCTGACTGATCACCCCGGCAAAGGGGGCCCGGATCACGGTGTCATTGACCTGGGCCTGGATGGTGGCGAGATCCCCCCTGGCCTGAAGCACCTGGGCGGCGGCCGTGGTGATGTCCTCCGCGCGGCTGCCGGCCCTGGCGAGATCCATCTGGGCCCTCAGGGACCTCACCCGGGCTTCGCTGGCCAGGAAGGCCGAACGACTGGCATCGAAGCTCACCCGAGCGATCGCGCCGGATCGGTACAGCTGCTGGTTGCTGAGGTAGGCGGAACGAACGGCGATCTGATCGGCCTCCGCCGCCTGCAGATTGCGCCGCGCCGCCTCGATCTCCTGGGGGCGGTTACCGGCCCGCAGCTTCTGCAGGTTGGCCTCCGCCGCCGCCAGGGTTCCCAGGGCTGATTGCAGCGTTCCCCTCAGGTTGCTGTCATCCATCCGCGCCAGCATCTGGCCGGCCTTGACCCGATCCCCCTGATCCACGAACAGGGCCGTGACGCGACCCGGTTGCTTGGGGCTGATGTTCACGGGCGTCGTGGGGCGGATCGAACCGGACGCCGTCACCTGAAGAACCACGTTGCTGCGCTCCACCACCGCCGTCTGGGCGAGCAGGGCGGCCTGGCGGGCACGGACCTGTCCCTGATGCCAGGACAGCCAACCGCCCCCCGCCAGACAGAGCGTCAGCGAACCGGCGGCGATCACCTTCCAGCGTGACCATGGCGTGCCCGCGGGAGACAGCGCTGAAGCGGCTCCTGGCCTGGCCGAGGCTGGAGGGGTGGGACTCTGGCGCAGGGGGGTCTGCAGCATGCGGGAGGCTTTGGGGCGGGCATGGGCGGCTGTACCCACACCATGGCTTCCGCCTGTGTCTGGGGCGCGACGTGGCGTCGCCCAGGTGTGAGCAGATGTGACCACGGCTCCACCCAGCCTGTCCCGTCAGACCTGCCCCGCCTGGTCTCTGCAGCTCAGGAGGCTGGCGGCAAGGTGATGGGAGGGGAGGACGTGCGCACCAAGGCAAGGCCATCCGGTGTTTCCAGCCTCAACCACCCCGGGCGGTGGCGAAGGAAGGAAGGTCGCTGCCCTCCCACATCCGGCGAAACTCGGCGCTGGTGGAGGCGGCTTCACGCTGGCGTCCCTGGCTGCGGAGGCTGCCGGCCAGCCCGTGCAGGGACCATCCGTTCGCCGGAAAGCGCTTCAGATCCTCACGGAAGACGCGCTCAGCGGCGGCGGGCTCACCCACCCGGAGGAGGAAGGCCCCGAAGTCCTGACGGACGGGAATCGACCATTCCGGTGGTTCTCCGTAGACCATCGCGTCCTCGAGCGACACCGCCGTCTGGAATTGGCTCCTGGCCGATTCGATATCCCCCCCAGCCGCCGCGAGATGGGCCGCCAGCACGTCTCTGGCGATCGCCAGCACCGTGCCCGACGTATTGAACTCAAGCCGTTGGGCCGAGAGCCCGGGGTCTGCAGCCAGGGCCCGCAGCTCTTCCAGGAGGCGGCGTGCTTCCACAAGGTTTCCCTGGGCGATGAGGGCACGACCGCGGGCGTAGGCCCAGATGCCGCGGGCATGGCCGAGGTCCGCCGGTGAAGCCGGTTCGGCCAGGATCGATTCCCAGAGAGCGAAGCGCACCTTCATCTGCAGATGCCGGGTGCGGTGATGCTGCAGGAAGGTCATCCCCGGTGCGCGCACCATCGCATCCGGGGACAGCGTGCGCAGCGTCTCGGTGGCGGCAAGAACCTGCTCTTGCCGGCCGATCATGCTGGCGGCGAAGCCTAAGAAGTCGTAATTGTGGGGGTAATAGCCGGCCAGGTAGACGCCGAAGGCAGGACGCCGTGTCCGAATGTAGGTTTCATCGGCGTGGATGGCATGTTCGTTGGCGGTGATGGCATCGCGGTAGCGTCCAACCCTCACATAGATGTGTCCAGGCATGTGCACGATGTGCCCGGCTCCGGGCATCAGAGCGGCCAGCCGCTCGGCGGCCTGCAGTGCACGCTCGGGCTGCACTTCCTCGATGGCGTGGATATAGAAGTGATTGGCACCCGGATGGTTGGGTGCGATCCGCAGAACGGTCTCCAGTTGACGCAGGATCTCGGCCGTGTGTTCACGGGGTGAGCCGTCCTTGTTCCAATACTGCCAAGGGGTCAGATCCATCAGCGCCTCCGCATGCAACGTGCGCAGATCCATGTCGTCCGGATACAGACGAACAAGCTTCCCCAGCGCGTCGGCCCAGGCCGCATCCAGGGGGCCCCTCTCCACCGGCGGATCGGCCGCGTAGCGACGGGTGAGTGCCTCGATCAGGTTCCGCTCCTTCGGAGAGGCTGTGGCCATGGTGGCCCGCGCCTTCTGCAGAGCGGCCCACGCCTGCAGCCCCGCCTCGCGGTCCATCGCCAGGTTGATGTTGGGTCCCAACGCCAGCGCTTCTCCCCAGTGGCAGAGGGCGCAGCGGGGATCGAGGCTGGCGGCGTGGCGGAAGGCCCGGATCGCCTCAGCGTGGTTGAACCCGTAGTAGAGACGGAGCCCCTGGTCGAAGTAGGCCTGAGCCAGGTGATTCCTGATCGACAGGGGGTAGTGGTGCGAGCCGAGGTTGTCATAGAGGGGAGGCCCCTGAACCTGGGCCAGGCTGACGGGAGCCTGCAGGACCAGTCCCACCATCAGGGGCAGCACCGCCCGGAGGGGATGGGGACGATGGGTCATGGGTCCAACCCTCCAGTTCCATGGAGATGGGCAAACCATGGGAAATCGAATGGAGATCAGATGGGCAGGTGCACCTGAGCGGCATCACGGCCCGGGACTGGGCGTTACTCAGATCACCACCTGCGTTGCGGTGCTGAATGCGGCGTGGGATGGATGGAAGTCGTCATGGGGGGCAACTCCTGGGGCTGAAGAAAACACGTCACGGATGACACGGGAAGAGAGCCTGGGAATCCCCCGACTCCCCTTCTTCGTCCATGCTCCGAGCTCACATCTGTACGTGGATCGATTGTGAGAGTCCCGAATCGGTCGACGACCATTGCGGAAAAGATTCTTCACGAGCGAAGCGTCTGCTCCAGGCGCGTTTGATGGATGGGGTACTGACTAGAACCCATCAGTCATTGTCTGGGTTTCCTCCTCCGATCGGCGCAGCATCTCCGCCGCGTCCATGCAGCTTCATGGAGGCACGTCGGCCGGCGGCAAGCCTCCATCCCGATGGAGGGGCCAAGCCCTCGCAGGCCATCCCCTCAGCGCCCTCCGTCAGGAACGTCGCGCCTCTCCATGACGAGCATCTCCAGCACCGGGGAGCTCCAGCGAATCGATCGATGCTGACGCGTGCGAGGCCGTCACGTGCGGCGTGCCATCAGGTTGTGGTGCCCATCAGCCACGGTCCTCGATTAGCAAGGTGCTGTGGCCAGCAGCAGAAGGTTCCCACAGGAAACCCTGTCGCACCCTCGGCACGACCGACGCCAGTGATCGCCACTCCCCAGAGCCCTCAGAGGCCCTGCTCCCGGAAGAAGCGCTGCATGGCATCCTCCGCCTGGCTCACCTGGGCCGGGGTGCAGGCGGAGGTTTTGCTGAAATACTTGCCGGCCTTGTTGAAGTTGACCCGGCAGGCGCCCTCGAACTTCACCTGGCGGATGCCCAGCAGCAGCTGGACGATTTCCGGTGGCTTCGCTGCGGGCGGGGTGGGCGTGGTGCTGCCGGCCTACTTGCCGTAGGGGGCGGGATCCCAGAAGACGAAGATCGACTGCTTCTCCAGCCGGTACACCTGGCCGCGGTTGGCGTCCAGGATCTCCCGCCTGGCCGGTTCCCCTTGCCCATCGACGTAGGCGTCGGGGGTGCTCTCGTTGGGCTTGAGCTCGATCCTCTGGCCGCCCTTGAGCTCGATGCTGACGAATCCCTGCCGCTGCGAGAAGCTGCACAGCCCGGAGGAGGTGGCCTTGTCCTCCCCGGCGGGGAAGACATCGCAGCGCGCCTGCACGGTGTCGGCCTGCGCCGGCACCGGCACCGCCACGGACGCCAGACCCAGCAGGGAAGCGGCAAGGATCGGGAGTCGTCGCATCGGCGGGGTGGCAACTGCTCTGAACGTACTCATCGCGGCGGTGGGCGTCCGTGTGCAGGACGGATCGGGGTGACAGGGCCCGTTGGTGTGGCTAGCAGAGCCCTGGGAGGTGACGCGCAGTGATGGAGACCACTGCTTCAGAGGGCGCCTCGGTGGCCAGCCGGGGCCCGCGCGTCCGTCCGACGATCCGTCTGGGGATCGCGCTCTGGCTCGCCTACAGCGTCCTGGCCGGAGTCCTGCAATTCCGCACCGGCATTTCCTACACGGACTGGTTCAGGACGGCCGGCAATGCTTTCGCCACGGCGGTTGTCCCCCTCACCCTCGGAGGCCTGGCGCTGCTGGCCTTCACCAACTGGTGCCGTTGGGACCACGTCTGGCGCGATCCCGTGCGGCTGCGCTGCACGGGCTTGATGCGGCTGTCGATGCTGGCCTGGATGGCCGTGATCGCCTTCCGTCTGGTGGGCATCCGGTGGAGCACGGTGCCGCCGGACCTGCTCCTGGCCATCCTCGCCGCCGGTGTCGGTGTGGGCTTCGCCGAGGAACTGCTGTTCCGCGGCCTCTTCCTGCGCTGCCTGCGCCAGGGGGGGCGCTCGGAAGCCACCGCTGCGATCACCACCGGCGTCTGCTTCGGGCTCTTCCATCTCCCCAACATGGTCATGGGCATGGGGTGGGTCGGGGCGATCCAGGTGGTCCTGGCGGCCCTGAGCGGCATCCTGCTGTACGTGTTTCGCCGCGCCACGGGCCTGCTCTGGCCGGCGATGGTGGCCCATGGCCTGTGGGACATCTCGACGTTCCTGGCCGGTGGCTATGCCCAGCCGTGGCTATCGGCGGCCTCCCTGGCCGCCCAGGGGGTGTTCGTGGTGCTGGGCCTGCTCGTCTACGTGGGCCTCTACCGCACCGACCGGGGCACGGTTGTGATCCCTGGCCCTTGATGTGGCTACAATGTGACCACGAGATGGGCTGAGGCGTGTGAAGGCCAGGCTGGTCAGGATCGGTAATTCACGCGGTCTTCGTCTGGCCAAGCCGCTGCTTGAGGAAGCTGGCCTCACCGATGAGGTGGAGATCCATGTCGCGCCTGGTGTGCTGACCATCACGCCTGTGGCAGCGCCGAGGGCCGGTTGGGCGGAGGCAGCAGACGCCGTTACGCCTGAGGGTCTCCTGGATGCAGCCACGCCCACCCGCTTCGACGACGGGGAATGGGAGTGGTGACGGACGTCGCCGTCTGCCGCGGTGACATCTTTCTGGTCGCGTTGAATCCCACCCGCGGCCAGGAGATCCGCAAGACCAGGCCCTGTGTGGTCGTTTCCCCTGATGAACTCAACGCCCACATGGGAACGTTCATCGTGGCGCCGCTGACGTCCGGTGGTCACCCCTACCCGTTCCGCGTCCCTTGTTCGTTTCAGGGCAAGGATGGCCACGTCGTGCCTGACCAGCTGCGCACGGTGGATCGCGAACGGCTGGTGAAGCGGCTGGGCACCTTGCCGCAGGCCACGCTGCTCCAGCTCCTGGCCATCCTGCAGGAGATGTTTGCGGCCTGATGCTCCCCTCTCAAACAATCGCCAGCGCCGTGAGTGAGCCGCTGTAGCCGGTGATCTCGACGATGGCATCACTGGCGGCCTGGAAGCCGGCCATCCCGTCGTTGAGGGCCAGGAAGGTGCGGCTGCCGCTGCCGCTGCCGCCCGCGGCGGCCAGGGTGAAGGTGGCCCCGCCGTTGGCGGCGAAGGCGCCGGGGGTGAGCACGGCGGCCAGGGCATTGGGGGTGAGGCTGGCCACGGCCCCCAGTTCGCGCAGGGCGGCGGCCGACACGGCCCGGGGGCCATCGATGCGGTCGCTGCCGATCACCAGATCGGTGATCTGGTCGGGGGCGGCCAGCAGCGAGTCGCCCAGGTTGGACAGCCGGAAGGTGTCGGCGCCCTCCAGGCCGGTGAGCACGTCGGCGCCGGGGCCGCCGGCGAGGGTGTTGGCAGCGGCGTTGCCCGTCAGGAAGCGGGGGTTGGCGGCACTGAAGGCCAGCCGGCCGGCGCCGCCGAACAGGGCCGCCGCCGTGAGGGCGCCGCTGTGGCCCAGGGCCCTGCCCTGGCTGGCATTGAAGCCCACGGTGACGCTGCGGCCGGGCTGGATCGCGCTGGCCCAGGCGTCGCCGCTGACGACGTGGCGGAACAGGCCACCCGCCAGCGCCGTGCTGCTGATCCGCACCCCCCAGGGCGTGCCGCTGGGACGGTGCGGGCTTTCGAAGCTGAAGCTCCAGCCGTTCAGCGCCGCCGTGCCGGCGTTGCTGACGGTGAGCTGCACCGTCATGCCGCCGGTCCAGATCGAGCCGCCCACCACCACCGCCAGATCCGGACTGGAGGTGAGCGGGATGCCGTTGAGGCTGGCCGGCAGCGGGGCGCCGGGGGTGGGAATGGGCGTGGGAATCGGTGGCGGCGGTGTGGGAGTGGGGGTTGGCGTCGGTGTGGGAGTCGGCGTGGGCGTGGGTGTCGGTGTGGGGGTCACCGGAGTGCCGCCGCCGCCCGGCCGCACCGTGATCCCGGGCAGGGCGTCGAGCTGGGCGTCGGTGAGCGGCACGCCGCCGCGGCGTTCGACACTGCGGGCGAAGGCGCCGGTGAGGGCGGCGTTGTAGTCGAGGGCCACCTCGTTGGCGATGAAGTCGTCGCGGCGGTCCTGGTAGGCGAAGTCGTTGGCGCTGGTGGGGCCGCCCACCAGGGCGCCGTAGAGGATGTGGGTGTTGGGTAGGCCGTTGCGGAACCCGTCCCAGCCCACGCCCGAGGCCGCCCGGTGGTGGGGCTGCCGGGGCGCGTTGACCCCGAAGCCCACCAGGTAGCTCGACTGGCGCGGATTGGCGCCGAGGATGTAGTCCACCGTTCCCTGCGAAAGACGGCCGTAGGCGCCGCCGGGGTCGCGCACGTTGTCGGCATAGACATCGGCCAGGAAGGCCGTGTTGGCGGCGTAGCGCAGCGAGCCCCACTGGCTGATGTGGCGCAGGCCGCCGGCGCTGATCGTCACCCCGTTGCCGCCGTTCACCCAGTTGTTCAGCCAGCCCTCCACGTCCTGCTGGATGCGGGCCGAGCCGGTGTCCTCCGCCAGGATCACGGCGGTGGCATAGGAGGCGTCGTCCCAGTTGCCCGTCCAGCCCCGCGAGAGGCCGCCGATGCTGCCGGTGTAGATGGACAGGGCCTTGTCGCGGTAGGCCGTGCCGTTGCCCCCCGCCGCGCTCACCGCCCGCGACAGCCAGGCTGCGCCGTAGGCCAGCTCGTCGTTGTAGCCGCTCCAGGAGTTGTAGAAGGAGCGCACTTCCGGGATCGCATCGGCATAACTGCCCCGGTAGCGATCGGCGAAGTCGTAGAGGGAGCGGGCCCGGTTGAGCAGCACGTCGGCGTAGGCGGCGTCGCCGTTCTGGCGAAACAGCACCGACGCCGAGGCCAGCGCCGCCGCCGAGCCCGCCGCCACATCGGAGCCGGGCTTGGTCGGCGTCACCGCCATCGCCGGCCGGGCGATGGTCTGGCTTTCGGGCGCGCTCCAGAGGGCGTGGTCGGCCCCCCCATCGCCCACCTGGGCCACGAAGTACAGGGTGGTGCCGGCCGCATCGACGCCGTGGGCCTTGAGCAGGTAGTCGGTGCCCCAGCGCACCGCATCCAGCAGCTCATCGGTCTGGCCTGTGACGGCATAGCCATCGGAGAACTCGATCCCACCCCAGGCGAGGGTGGCAAGGGTGGAGGCCAGCGGCAGCCCGAATTTCACGTGGTCGCCGGCATCGTGGTAGCCGCCGCTGAGATCCAGGCTCAGCCCGCTCTGAAGGTTGGCCGCCGAGCGGCCGCCGAAGTACACCCCGTCAGCCCCGTCCCGCAGGCCGGAATCGCCGCGCCAGTCGATCCGCTTGCGGGCCTCGTCGAGGTCGCCGGAGCGCTGGGCCTCATAGAAGAGGAAGCTTTTCTGCAGGGCCTCCGCATAGTTGAACCCCACCCCGGTCAGCGGATCGACGGACGCCATCGCTCAGAACAGATCACCCCCAACGGTTTACGGCGCCCCCACGGGCCGGGGCGACCCCCTTCGGAGGGTGGTTGGCGGCGCAGCGGAGGGTGATCGGCCGCAGGGGTGCGGGGGCGCGCGGCTCAGCGCAGCCGGATCAGGCCCTGCCGCAGCGCCATCACCAGCGCCTGCAGCCGGTTGCGGGCGCCCATGTTCTGCAGCAGCCGCTTGGTGTACGACTTGGCCGTGCTCGGGCTGATCATCAGCCGCTCGGCGATCTCCCGATCAGTGAGGCCGTCGGCCAGGCCCTCGAGGATTTCGTAGTCCCGCGGGCTGAGTTCGCTGATCGGCGCCGGCACCGGCAGGTCCCGCATCGAGGCGCTGCGGAAGTGGTGCCCGCCCAGCGCCGCCAGCACCGCCGCCTGCAGGGCGCCGCTGCGGAAGGTCATGTCGCGCTCCGCCACCAGCCCGTCCACCCAGCCCGCCCGCACCAGCGCCGGGTCCTGCACCGGGGCGGTGCCGATCACGATCACCTTCAGCTGGGGATGGCGTTCCTTCACCGTGGCGGTGAGGCTGAGCACGTCGCCCCCCTCGAGGCTGTCGGAGCACACCAGCAGCCCGTGGGGCTGCTCCGCCAGGCGCCGCAGGCAGCTCTCCGCATCGGTGACGGCGCAGCCGATCAGGCCGTAGCCGAACAGCCCCACCGTGTAGCGCAGCAGCAGCGGCTCGTTGCCCATCGCCAGCGCCACCCGCGGCGGCACATCCGTGGCGATCAGGGCCCGGCGCATCACCGCCCGCCGGATCTGGACGACGGGCAGATCGGCGGTGAAATCCACGGGGACCGGCGGGGGCTCCGGGGCAGGTTATGGGGATCGATGGATTCGGGACGACACGTCGGAGACGGTGGCGAGCTGGATGGGTTGTCGTCCTGATCCGCGGCTGTGAACCCCTCGCCGCCCTCCGGAGCCGGTCGCATCAGGCTCCGGGGTGGTGTTGGATGGCACCAGATCAGCGCAGGGAGCTGGGCCGATTGACCAGGCATCTCCGTCCCCTCCTGGCAGGCCTGCTCGGCGCCTACGTGCTGGGTTACGGCGTGGCCCGGCTCACCCTGTTCCACGCCGTGGAGCGCTACGGCGGCGCCGAAGGGAAGGGGGCCCCACGCCAGGACTTCATCACCCTGCGCGACCGTTCCCCTGGCGATGGCTGGGAGTACGCGCTGTTCCTGCCGGCCATCAGGCTGGAAGAAGCCGTCCTGGCTTCCATCCGCAACCGTTAGCCGGCGTCCCAGCAGGCCGGGGTCGATCGCACGGCGCCGCTGCGGCTGGCCCATAGGAGTGTATGTGGCCCGCAGGAGCGAACGTCCGCGGCTCCTAGGATCCTGAGCCCCTGGATCGGAGCGGGAGCATGGTTCCCAGAAACACGATCTGTCTCTGGTACGACGGCACCGCCCTGGAGGCGGCCACGTTCTATGCCGAAACCTTCCCGGACAGTGCGGTGGGAGAGATCTTCCGGGCGCCGGCCGATTACCCGTCGGGCCAGCAGGGTGATGTCCTGACGGTCCTGTTCACCGTGGCCGGCCTCCCCTGCCTGGGCCTCAATGGCGGCCCGGCGTTCCAGCACAGCGAGGCCTTTTCGTTCCAGATCGCCACCGACGACCAGGCCGAAACCGATCGGCTCTGGGACGCGATCGTGGCCAACGGCGGCCAGGAGAGCGCCTGCGGCTGGTGCAAGGACCGATGGGGTCTGTCGTGGCAGATCACCCCGCGCGCCCTCACCGCCGCCATCGCCGATCCCGACCGGGCCGCCGCCCGGCGTGCCTTCGAGGCGATGATGCAGATGACCAGGATCGACATCGCGGCGATCGAGGCGGCCCGCCGCGGGTAGGGTCCCACGGCTGCGCCGCCCGTCCGCGCCCATGACCCGCCAGCCGATCGTGATCCTCGGGGGTTTCCTGATCAGCCCCGAGGCCTATGCGCCGATGGTGGCGCGGCTGGAGCAGCTCAGCGGCCAGCCGGTGCGGCTGGTGCCCGTTGGCAAACCCGAGTGGCTGCTCACCGTCTTCGCCTTCGCCTGGGCCCGGATCCTCGACCGGGTGCAGGCCACGGTGGCCGAGCTGGCCCGCCGCTCCCCCACCGGCAAGGTGACGCTGATCGGCCACAGCTCCGGCGGCATCATGCTGCGGCTGTTCCTGGATGACGCCCCGTTCCAGGGGCGTCGCTACGACGGCAAGGCCCTGGCCGACACCCTGGTGATGCTGGGCAGCCCCCATACCGCCCTCAAGGCCACGGTGCTGCGCCAGATGGTGGCGGAGCGCCTGCCGGGCTGCCCCTTCGCCGATCGGGTGCGCTACGTCTCGGTGGCCGGGGATCTGGATCGGCAGGAGGCCTCCCCCATGGCGCGGCGCCTGGCCCCCACCGCCTACCGCAACAGCAGCGGCGATCCTCTCGATCGGGGCGACGGACTGGTGCCGGTGGCCTCGGCCCTGCTGGCGGGCTCCACGCCCCTGGTGCTGCCGGGGGTGGCCCACGGCGGCGCCTTCGGTCCCCGCTGGTACGGCAGCCCCGACGTGGTGGAGCGCTGGTGGGGCGCCGGGTTCAGCGCGCCTGGGGATTCCCCCGGGTCGTCGCCTGCTGGCGCAGCTCGCTGACCACACCGCTGCGCTTGAGGGCGCTGATCGCCTGGTCGATGCGGTTGGCGGTGGCCTCCGGCAGCGCCGGCGCGTAGGCGAAGGCCTGGGATTCGGGCCGGATTCCCTCCAGCGCCAGGCTGGGCAGGAAGCCCTTGGCCTCCTCCTGGAGCAGCAGGTAGCTGAGCTGCAGGTTGTCCCCCAGCAGCGCGTCGATCCGGCGTTCGGCCAGCAGAGCTCCCCCCTCGCCGATGCTGGCCAGCGGCACGATCGTCGCCTTCGGCCCGGTGCTGGTGGCGTTGAGTTCCTTCAGCAGCGACTCGCTGACGGTGCCGGCGCGCACGCCCACCCGCCGGCCGCGCAGATCCGCCGGCGAGCGGATGTCGCCGCTGGCCCTGTCCTGGATTTCCCCGGCCACGTTCACGGTGAGGTAGCCCACCAGCAGCGACGCCGAGACGATCCGCACCAGGTAGGCCAGGATCACGACCCCGTTGCCCCGGGTGGTGGTCACGATCGTGTTGCTCCCCGGACCGGTGGCCAGCACCTGGAACACCTTGCTGACGTGGCGCAGGGAGTTGCGCCGGCCGTCCGTCGCGGGATGGTGGCGGACCTCCAGGCGCAGGGTGATCCCGGTGAGCAAGGCGATCGCCAGCAGGTAGCTGCCCAGCAGCTGCAGCAGCGTCGGCGTCAGCAGGGCGCTCAGGAAGGAGCGCCCCAGATCCAGCCGGCTCTTGACCACCATCACCGCCAGGCCGTCCTCCTGGAAGGGGAGGCTGAAGCGGTAGCGCCGCACCCGGTCGGGGGAGACGTTGATGCAGCCCACCGCCACATCCAGCCGGCCCTCGCGGCTGGCCTCCAGCATCTGCCGCACCGAGGGCCACTGGGAGACGACGTAGGGGATCTCTTCGAGCGTGGCCACCCGGTTCCACAGGTCGATGGCCAGCCCCCGCCACACCCCCGCCTCCCGGTAGCTGCAGGGCGGCGAGCCGTCCACCAGGCCCACCCGCAGCACCGGTGCCGCGGTCGCCGCACCCGGCGCGCCCAGGCCCAGGGCGAGGGCGGCGGCGAGGGCCCAGGGGAGGCGTTTCACCACCGCCCTCAGGGCGCCAGCCGTGCCCTGTGCAGCCGGCTCTTCTCGTACCAGTCGGCGAATTCCGGCACCCACTGCTGCAGGTGGGGCCACATCAGGTCGCAGAGTTCGCGGATCTCCTGCTGGGCATCGAGCTTGGCCCGCAGGTCGAGGAAGTGCAGGAAGGCCCGCAGGGTGAAGCTGACCACGAAGTGCTGGCGGTAGTCGAAGGGCAGGATGCCGCGGGCGTGCTCCTCGGCGTAGCCGGCATCCAGGAGATCCCTGTAGCGCGCCGCCGCCGCCCGGCAGAGCTCCAGATCGATAGCCCGCTGGCCTTCGTCGTACAGATACTTCTTGCCCTGGCGGTCGCTGTAGGGCCCCACCGGCCGCAGGTAGAACACCTCCTCCAGCTCCAGTTCGCCGTTGGCGGCCCGGCGGATGCGGTCGCCCGTGTAGCGCATCGACTGCACGTCGAAACTCACCCCCACCCGATGGGTGCGGGCCTGCTGCATCACCGAATGGGGGAACCAGCCCACGTTGAGCACGATCTGGGCGTGCTCCAGCGGGCCGTAGTGGCCGCGCTCGCCGGCCAGCAGCCGCTTGACGCAGATCTTGCCGGCCTTGCGCTCATCGGGCCAATCGGCGCGGTCGGCGGCCACGAACCCCTCGCTGTAGTCCTGGTGCATCCCGGCGTAGACGCACTGCTGCGGGTTCGGCGTGGCGGCGATCAGCTCGACCCGGAAGCGGGGATCCATGGGCGGGGGTGCGGAGGAGAGGAGCGTGGTGGCGGCCGATCAGCCGTGGCTGCGGGGGCCGGCCTGGGTGGGCAGGGCGGCCGCAGGAGCGGCGCCCTCGGCCCCGGCCGTTTCCGGCAGGCTGCTCACGGCCCCCACCCCCGCCAGCCGGGGCAGGGGCGTGCCGTCCACCAGGGCGGCGGTGAGGGCCTCCAGCTCGGCGCCGCTGCGGGCGCCGATCGAGCGGCCCACGGAGCCGCCGGCGGCGTCGAAGAACTCCAGCTGGGGGATGCCGTTGACGTCGTAGCGCTCCAGCTCCGGCTGCCAGCGGGGGTTGTCGACGTTGAGCAGCACCACATCCATCCGGCCCCGCTGCTGGCGCTCGATCCGCTCCATCGCCGGCGCCATCGAACGGCAGGCCTCGCACCAGTCGGCGTAAAACTCCACCAGGGTGGGCCGCCCATCGGCCAGGGCCACGCTGAACTCGGGCGACTGGCGGGCGAGGCGCTCCAGGGGCGCTTCCGGATGCAGGCCGCCCCGCAGCCACACCATCAGCACCACCAGCACGGCCGCCACGGCGGCCAGCACCATGCGCTCGGTGCGGCCGAGGGTGGAGGGGGGTGAACTGCCCGAGGGGGCCATGGGCGACGGCGATACGGAACGGCGCCCACTCTGGCAGCGCCGACCCTCCCGGCGGGCACCGCCCATCCCGCGGGCCCGGGGGCTGGCTCCCGACATCGTTGCTAGCGTCAGTTTTCCCGGCCCGGAGCGGTGAAACGGCGCCTCACTCTCCATTTCCCCTCCGAGGCGGTGCACCAGCCGATCACCTACCGCCTCGCGGTCGACTTCGACATCGCCGCCAAGATCCTGCGGGCCCAGATCGCGCCCAACCAGAGCGGCACGATGGTGGTGGAGCTCTCCGGCGACATCGACGAGCTCGATGCCGCCGAAGACTGGCTGGAGAGCCAGGGGCTGGGCCTCAACCGCGCCCCGGGTGAGATCCGCATCGATCCGGAGCGCTGCGTCGACTGCGGCATCTGCTCCAGCGTCTGCCCCAGCGGCGCCCTTCACTACACCCCGGCCAGCCAGCGGCTCCACTTCGAGGCCTCCCGCTGCCTGGTGTGCGAGCAGTGCATCCCCAGCTGCCCGCTGGAGGCCATCACCCTGGTGCTGGAGCCATGAAGGAGGTCGTCCGGCTGATGCTGCTGCCGATCCAGGCGCCGATGCTGCTGGTGCTGATGGGGGTGAGCACCTACCAGGGGATGCACTGGAGCCATGCCCTCGAGACCGGCGGCACCCGGATGCAGGAGCTCACCACCCTGGTCTGGTCGGCCGAGTGCCTGCAGGCGATGTTGATCGTGTTCGTCTGCACCATGCCCGACCTGGTGATCCGGCAGCTGTCGATCGTGATGGCCGCCAGCCGGGTGGTGAGCCTGGTGGTCACCCTGCTGCTGGTCACGGTCGGGGGTCTCTATCTGCTGCACCTCAACGTGCTGGCCAACGTGCTGATCATGGGCTCGGCGGTGCTGCTGGCCCGCCTCGACCTGCTGCGGGTCCGGGTGGTGCCGCCGCCGCTGGTGCTGGCCGGGGTGCTCACCCTGCTGGTGCTCGGCGGGGCCAACTTCGGGCGCATGCTGGTGCGCTGAAACGGACCCGGCAGGCCCCCAGCAGCCCGGCTCGCTGCCCTGCTGGTAGCTCCAGACGTTGCCCAGCACCTTCTTCACGTACAGGCGGGTTTCGGGATAGGGGATCGCCTCCACCCACAGCTCCGGGTCGCTGCGCAGCTGGGGGTTCACCCAGCCGGCCACGGCGCCGGGCCCGGCGTTGTAGCTGGCCACCGCCAGCAGGGGGTCGCCGCCCCACTGGCGCAGCATCTTCGCCAGGTAGCGGCTGCCGAGGCTGGCGTTGCCGGCCGGGTCCTCCAGCACCGACTCCGGCACCGGCCCGCCGGCCAGCTCGGCGGCGGTGTCCGGCATCAGCTGCATCAGGCCCGTGGCCCCCACCGGCGAGCGCACCGCCGGGGTGAAGCGCGACTCCTGCTTGGCCACCCCCAGCAGCAGTTCCATCGGCAGCCCGCCCTGGCTGGCGGCCGCCCGGAAGGCCGCCTCAAACCGCAGCGGATGCAGGCTGCGCTCCAGTTCCCGCTCCAGGGCGCACTGGTTGCCGTCCAGCTTCAGGCTGGCCTGCTCCAGCAGGCCGAAGCCGGTCCAGTCGTCGCCGACCCCCTGGCGCAGCCGCCCCTCCAGCAGCAGCTCCCGGCTGCCCTCCGGCGCCCGGCGGCCGCGGCGGTGGCGCCAGGTCTCCCAGGCCTCGGTGCGCTGGTCCAGCCGCCAGAGCCGATCGAGGGTCGGATCGCCGCTGGCCAGGGGCCGCCAGCCACTGCGGCCGCCGCCGTCGGCAGCGGCCGGCAGGTGGGGCCCGGCGTCCAGCTGCAGATCCCCCTGGCCCAGGCGCACGGCGGCGCGCCAGCCGTAGTAGCCGCCGGGATGGCGCCGCAGCAGCCCCTCCCAGGTGGACCGGGCGGCGGTACCTTCCCCGAGCTGTTGCTGAATGAAGCCGATCCAGAAGCCCTGGCGGGCGGCCAGGGGCGGCGGCAGCTCCTCAGTCGGGATCGCCTCCAGCAGGGCCGGGGCGGCCCGCCAGCGGCCGGCCAGCAGCCGCTCCCGCACGAGATCCCACTGCAGGGTGCGGCTGGCGGGGTCGAGGGGCCAGCGGCGCAGCAGCTTCAGGGCAGCGGCGTCGGTGGCGGGATGGGGGCCGCCCCCGGTGGGTTCGGCCTCCTGGATCCGCCGGGCCAGCACCGGGGCACTGTCCCGCCAGCGGGGCGGCAGCCGGGCCAGGGACGCGGCGGCGGCGGGGCTGCCCTGCTGGGCCAGCAGGCGCACGGCCGCCTCGGCCTCGGGCGTGGTGGGGGCGCTGCGGACCAGATCCAGCAGCAGCCGTTCCGCCTGGCCCTGCTGCTGTTCGTTGCCCGCCAGCAGGGCCCGGCCCAGGCTCAGCCGGCCGCTGGCCCCCAGGCCGTTGAGGCTGGAGCCCAGGCAGCGCAGGGCCCCTTCGCCATCCCCCAGTTCGGCCAGGCCCTCCGCCAGCTGCCCCCGCTGCCGGGCGTTCAGGTCCGGGCGGTCCTCCTGGCAGACCTGCCGCAGGCGGGCCTCGGCGCCGGGCCAGCGGGCTCCCCAGCGGGCCAGGTGCAGGGCGCCGCGGCGCCGTTCGGCCGCCTCCGGGCCGGCGGCCAGGGCGGCGGCCAGGGCGGCGGGGTGGGCGGGGAAGCGCTGCAGCAGCTGCCGTCGCTTGTCTGGATCGTCGCCGCCGAGGGCGTAGAGGGCATCGGCGCTGGCCGGATCACCCGGGAAGCGCCGCTGCAGCTGGCGCCACAGGGCCTGGGCGGTTTCGGGGCGGTCGAGGGCCGAGGCGGCGAGGGCGTCCTGCTTCAGCACCAGGGCGGCCAGGGGGTCGGGACCCCAGCCCTGACCCCGCAGCCACTGGCGCTGCGCCTGGGGATCCTTGCTGCGGGCCGCCAGCAGCAGGCTGGCCTCCCGGCGCCGCCAGGGATCGGCATCCCAGTGCTGCAGCCACTCCAGCCGGTCGGTGGCGGTGGCGGGGGTGAGCGCCGGCTGACGCGCCAGCAGGGCCCGGCCCCCCACCAGTGCCAGGCCGGTGCCCAGACAGGAGAGGGACAGCAGCAGCGGGAGTCGGGCCAATGGCCGGGGGACGGCGTCCGGGGCATTCTGGGCATCCGACTGCGCCGCCCCCGGTGCGACTGCCCTCCCTCCCCGCCCTGCCGCCGCTGTTCGACCGCCTGCCCGGGGCCGGCCAGCGCCGCCGCGCCGTGGTGGTGAGCGCAGTGGCCCTGCTGACCCTGCTGCTGCGGCCGCTCTGGCCCCTGCGGCTGCTGCCGGGCTGGTGCGTGGGCCTGCTGCTGCTCTGGGCCACCCTGGAGCTGCTGCGCTGGCGCTGGTGGCCGCCCCGCTGGCGCTGAGCCCCGCCGGCTGCGGCGGCCGCGGCGTCTCCGGGCACGGCGCGTAGCCTGCTTCCCAGTGATGGCAGCGGCATGGGTGAAGCGGCTTCGCATGCGGCGGGGTTCCCCCTCGGGGCCCCCCTGACCGACGGCGTGGCCCGCTTCGGCACCGACGGGATCCGCGGCCGCGTCGGCACCAGCGTCACCCCGGCCCTGGCCCTGCAGGTGGGCTACTGGACCGGGGTGGTGCTCCAGGCCGACGGGCCGGTGGTGATCGGCACCGACTCGCGCCGCAGCGGGCCGATGCTGGTGGCGGCCCTCAGCGCCGGCCTGATGGCCGCCGGCCGCGAGGTGTGGCAGCTGGGGCTGTGCCCCACCCCGGCGGTGCCGGGCACGATCCGGCGTGAGGGGGCCGCCGGGGGGCTGATGGTGTCGGCCAGCCACAACCCCCCCCACGACAACGGCATCAAGGTGTTCGGCGCCCGCGGCGCCAAGCTGGTGGCGGCCCGCCAGCAGGCGATCGAGGCGGGCCTCCAGGGCCGCACCGCCCCGCCGCCGCTGGCGGGCAGCGGCCGGGAGGTGGCGCGGCCCGACCTGCTGGCGGCCTATGTGGACGCGCTGCGGGCCAGCGCCGGCGGGCAGCGCCTCGATGGCTGCCGGATCGTGCTCGACCTCTGCTGGGGTTCGGCCACCGCCTGCGGTGAGGAGCTGTTCCGTTCCCTGGGGGCCGAGGTGCTGGTGCTGCACGGCGAACCGGACGGCAATCGCATCAACCAGGGCTGCGGCAGCACCCACCTGGAGCCCCTGAGGCGAGCGGTGCTGGAGAGCGGCGCCGACATGGGCTTCGCCTTCGACGGCGACGCCGACCGGATGCTGGCGGTGGACGGCCGCGGCCGGGTGGTGGACGGCGACCACACCCTCTACCTGTGGGGCTCCGCCCTGCGCCGCGAGGGCCAGCTGCCCGACGACCGACTGGTGGCCACGGTGATGTCGAACCTGGGCTTCGAGCGGGCCTGGCAGGCCAGTGGCGGGGTGCTGGAGCGCACCGATGTGGGCGACCAGCACGTGCATGCCGCCATGGAGGCCCTGGGGGCCGGCCTGGGGGGCGAGCAGTCGGGCCATATCCTCTCGGCCCGCCACGGCATGAGCGGCGACGGCCTGCTCACCGCCCTGCAGGTGGCCACCCTGATCCAGGGCGGCGGCCTGAAGCTGGCCGAATGGATGGACGGCAGCTTCCAGCCCTACCCCCAGCGGCTGGTGAACGTGACCGTTCCCGACCGGCAGCGGCGCCAGCAGTGGCAGCAGTGCGAACCCCTGCGGCTGGCGGTGGCCGAGGCGGAGGCGGCCATGGCCGGCCACGGCCGGGTGCTGGTGCGGGCCAGCGGCACCGAACCCCTGCTGCGGGTGATGGTGGAGGCGGCCGAGCAGAGCCAGGTCGACCACTGGAGCGAGTCCCTGGCGGCCGCCGCCGAGGAGCACCTCAACCGGGCCTGAGCGTCCGGCCCGCCGCCCTCATGCCACGCCATTGGCGCGGAACCAGGCCTGCAGCTGTTTCCAGCCGGCGGCGGCGGCGGCCTGGCGGTAGGTGGGGCGGTAGTCGGCGTGGAAGCCGTGGGGCAGGCCCGGAAACACCTCGATGCGGCTGGGGCTGCCGGCCGCCTTCAGGGCCGCCTGCATCCGCTCCACCGACGCCATCGGAATGCCGTCGTCCTCGCCGGCATAGAGGCCCAGCACCGGCGCCTTGAGCCGGGGAATCACGTCGATCGGATAAAGGGGCTGCAGCTCGGTGGCCTGGCCCACCAGGCGGCCGTACCAGGCCACCCCGGCCTTCAGCTTCGGGTTGTGGGCGGCGTAGAGCCAGGTGATCCGCCCGCCCCAGCAGAAGCCAGTGATGCCGAGCCGGGAGAGATCGCCGCCGCCGCTGGCGGCCGCCCAGGCGGCGGTGGCATCCAGGTCGGCCATCACCTGGGCATCGGGCACCGTTGCCACCAGCGGCAGGATCGAAGGGATGTCGGGGAGCACGGTGACATCGCCCTGGCGATCGAACAGGCTCGGGGCGATGGCCAGATAGCCCAGCCGGGCCAGGCGGCGGCAGACGTCCTGGATGTAGGCGTGGATGCCGAAGATCTCCTGCACCACCAGCACCACCGGCAGGTTCGTGCCCTGGGCGGGGCGGGCCCGGTAGGCCTTCACGGCCCCATCGGCCGCCGGCACCGACACCCAGCCGGCATCGAGCCCTTCGGCGGAGGTGGTGACGGTGGAGGCGGCCACGGGCCGCACCGCCAGGGCGAAGCCGGCGCTGGCGGCGCCCAGCAGCAGCTCCCGGCGGCCGAGGCGAAGCCCGGGGCCGGGAGGGACAGCGAAGGGATCCATCGGCCGCGGAGCCCGTGCGGGCATGGGAAGGGCCACCAGCTTAGAAAGCGGATTCCTGGGGCTCGCCCGGCTGCTGGGGCCAGCCCTGCAGCCGCTCCACCAGCCGCCCCAGCAGGGCCCGCCGGGCCTCCCCCTGCCGGCCTGCCTGGGTGATCAGCAGGGCCTTCACCTGCAGGTCGTCCGCCGTCATCGCCTCGAGGCCCAGCAGGCGGGGGGGCTCCAGCAGGCTGGCGGCCCAGTGGGGATCGTTGCCGAAGGCGGCCAGTTCCTCGGCGATCACGGCCATGGCGCCCCCCAGATCGGTGAGGCTGCGTGACAGCAGCAGGGTCACTTCCGCTCCCGAGCGCAGCTTGGTGTGGTTCACCACCTGCTCGCAGTGGCTGTTGGGCACCACCACCACCCGCTGGTCGGCGGCGCGCAGTTCGGTGCTCAGCACGCCCACGTCCACCACCTCCCCTGTGCGCCCGGTGATCTCCACCCAGTCGCCGATGGCATAACGGTCGTCGAGCAGCAGCACCAGCCCGGCGACGAAGTCCCGCAGCAACCCCTGGAACACCAGCGCCAGGGCGCCCAGCACGGCGCCGCTGGCCAGCACGGCATTGGTGGACAGATCCCGCAGGACAGGGATGCCGCGGACGGTCCAGAGGGCGAACAGCAGCAGGCAGGCCAGGTTCACCAGCCGCCGCAGCACCCGCAGCAGGCTGAGGTAGCGCTGCCGGCGGCGGGCGCGGTGATCGCTGCGCACCGCCGGGTGGCTGGCCCACTGGGTCAGCAGCAGCCCCACCAGGCCCCGCAGCACCGCGGCCAGGGCCAGCAGCAGCAGCGCCTTCATCAGCACCACCAGCGGCTGCATCAGCACATCGATGGCGGCCGGGATCTGGCCGGGCCAGGCCAGCAGCAGCACCGCCCCCATGGCGACCCCCAGCAGCAGCACCAGTGCCGCCAGCAGCCGGCTGAAGGCCTGGGTGGCCTGGAGCGCCAGGGGATCGAGGCGTCCGGCACCCTCCGCACAGCGACGCTGCAGGCGCGGCAGGAGCCGGTGGCTCCGCTGCCAGAGCACCACCACCACGGCCATGAGCAGGGCCAGGACGGTCAGGCAGACCAGGCTGATCCGCAGCCGATCGTTGATCTGCTCCTCTCCGAACACCCGTCGGGCGCTGCGCAGGCGACGTTCCAGCAGGCCGCGCCAGCGCTTGGCCAGCGCCTCGGCCGTCAGGCCGTTGAACTGGGCGTCCTGCTCGGTGACCGTGAGCAGGGGGAAGGGGCTGGCGCGGCCGGGCACGACGGCCGCCAGCCGCCGATCTCCACCCGGCTCCTGAAGGACCACCACCCTCAGGGCCTCCGGCCGCCCCTGCAGCCCCAGATGGTTGGGGTCGCAGGCGGCTGTCGTCCCCTCAAGGCTGAGGTGATCCAGCAGCGCCTCACCGAGCCGTTCCCCGGGCGTGCAGGGATTGCGGGGCTCGTACAGCTGGCTGAGATTGCCCTCGATCACCCGGGCCCGCTCGGCGGCCTCCGGCCCGGTGCCGCTGCCGGCATCCACCGCCGGTGAGGCCACGGTGATCACGGGCACCCCCAGGATCCGCACCGTGCCGAGGCGGAAGCTGCCGGCATTGCCGGTGTCGACCGAGGCGTTGCCGCCGCCGCCGCGGGCCGGCGCCTCGGCCGCGGCGGTGGCCGCCAGGGCCCCTGCGGGCCGGTTGGCGCCGATGCCCAGGGCCGCGACCAGCACCAGGACCAGCGCCAGGGCCAGGGCACGCCGCCAGAGGAAGGCGCGTCGCTGGGCTGGGGTCATCGGCGGCGCCGCGGCACTCTGGGCCGACTCTGGCAAGCGATCCCCGGCATGACCGCCGCAGATCCGGAGCCTGGACGGCTATCCGACCGGCCGGCTGGGGGGAGGGCCGTCACGGTCCCCCGGGCGGAGCGGCCACATTGGGAAGACCCGATCCCTTGCGACCCATGGCGGTACAGGTCCGACGCGTCAGACAGTGGCTGGCCCGGAGACTGCGCGCCGTGGCGGCGGTCCTGTGGCAGGAGCCGCCGGCGCCGCCACCGGCCCTGGCCCCGGCCCTGGCCAAGGCGCCCGCGGCCGATCCCGGTGCGGCGCTGCTCCCCGGCATGCGGGAGCCCCTCTCGGTGGAGGCGGTGGTGCTCAGCCGCGACATGACCGTGCTCAAGCGGGAAGCGGCCGATTCCCTGGCGGCCCTGGGTGCGGCCCATGCCCTGGTGAGCTCGGCGCGCCTGGCCCAGGTGCAGGAGCTGCGGCCGCGGGTCATGGCAGGCCAGGCCTCCGGTGAGGCCCTGATGGCCCTTGCCGCCGAATACCAGGGCTGGCAGGGCGACCAGGTGCGCATCTTCGATGCCCTGGCGCTCGTTCTGCGCATGCAGGTTCCCCAGGGCCTGGTGTTCGACCAGCTGGATCCCGCCCTGCAGGAGCAGGCCCGTTCCCACCTGGAGGCCCTGTCGCTGGAGTACCAGCGCCGCCTGCTGGCGGAGCAGTTCCAGGCCTCCGCCTGAGGCCCGGCCTGGCCCGTCGGCCTCCGGCAGCAACGGCTACCATCCCGCTCCGTGTCCCGGCCGTCCTCCGGGAAGGAAGGTCCAATGGATCCGTTCCGCCTGCTTGAGCTCCTGATCCTGGTGGCCGTGCTGGTGGGGTTCGTCGGGCTGCTGCTGCGCCGCAACCTGTTCCTCAAGGTGCTGGCCATGGACGTGATGGGGTCCGCCGTGGTCGCCCTGTTCGTGCTCGTGGCGGCGCGCGCTGGCCTGCGGAGCCCGATCCTGGCGGCCCCCCTCGCCCCCGGGGCCGTCGCGGCCCCGCTGCCCATGGCCGACCCGATCCCCCAGGCCGTGATCCTCACGGCCATCGTGATCGGCCTCTCGATCCAGGCCCTGCTGCTGGTGGTGATCACCCGCCTGGCCCGCGTCGACCCCAGCCTTGATCTGGCCAGCTTCGATGCGGGTCGCCTCGACGCCGGGGGGCGGCGCTGATGGCGCCACCCTCCGGCGAGGCCCTGCTGATCGGCTGGCTGCTGCTGCCCTACACGGCGGCATTTCTGGCCGCCCTGCTGCCCCCCCTCGCCCGCGGGCTGGCCCTGCTCTGCTGCCTGGCCACCGGCGCGGTGGCCGCTGCGATCCAGGCCGGCGCCCTGCCGGCCGGCCTCAGCCTGCTCGGCCCCTACGGAGTGTCGCTGCAGCCCGATGGCCTGGCGGCGCCCTTCCTGCTCCTCAATGCCCTGGTGTGCGGCGCGGTGGTGCTGGACGGCTGGCGCCGGACCCTGCCCGGGCCCTTCCTGCTGTTGCTGATGGTGCTGCACGGCGGCCTGTCCTCCGCCTTCGTGGCGGTGGACCTGGTGAGCCTCTACGTGACGCTCGAGGTGGTGGGGATCAGCGCCTTCCTGCTGATCCTGGGCAGCCGCTCGGAGCGCTCCCTCTGGCTGGCGCTGCGCTATCTGCTGATCGGCAACACGGTCATGACCCTCTACCTGGTCGGTGCCGCGGTCGTCTATCTGACCCAGGGGAGCTTCCGGATCGAGGCCGTCGCCGGAGCGGGTGCGGCCGCCCTGGCCCTGTTGCTGGTGGGGCTGCTCACCAAGTCCGGGCTGTTCCTCTCGGGCCTGTGGCTGCCCCGCACCCACGCCGAGGCACCGGCGGAGGTCTCCGCCCTGCTCTCCGGCGTGGTGGTCGCCGCCGGGGTCGTTCCCCTGCTGCGGCTGGGCGGCGTCGTGCCGGCCCTGGCCGCGGTGCTGCCGGTGATCGGTGTGGCCAGCGCCGGCCTGGGCCTGGTGTTCGCCCTTGTGGAGGCGGATGCCAAGCGGCTGCTGGCCTGGAGCACCCTCTCCCAGATGGGACTGGTGGTGCTGGTGCCGGCCGCCGGAGGGCTCTATGCCCTCGGCCACGGGCTGGCGAAGGCCGCCCTGTTCCTGGTGGCCCGCCGCTTCCCCGGCCGCGACCTGGCGGGCTGGGCCCGTCGGCCCCTGGCCGCCGGGGTGTGGGTCCCGCTGTGGATCGGTTCCCTCTCGATCGTGGGGGTGCCGCCGCTGCTGGGCTTCTTCGCCAAATCGGGCCTGGAGCGCGCCCTGCCGGGGCCCGCGGGGCTGCTGCTCAGCCTGCTCACCGTGGGCACCGCGGCGGTCTATGCGCGTCTCTGGGGCGCTCCCCTGCAGGAGGCAGCCGCGCCGGCCCCAGCGGAGCCCGCCTGGTCGCCCGGGGTGCTGCTGCTGCTGGCGGCGCTGGTGCTGCTTGGTGCCGCCGAGGCCGGCCGCAGCTGGAGTCCGGAGCTGCTGCCCGCGGCTGCCAAGGCGACCCTGGTGCTGGCGGCCGGGGTGGGGCTGCACCGGCTGCTGCAGCCCCTGCGCCGCCGCCCCTGGTTCCGCCTGCCGGATCTGGAGGCCTTCCCCGATCTGGTGGGCGGCATGGGGGTGGTGGGGGCCGGCCTGCTGGTGTGGATCCGATGAGACGCCTGCTGCCCCTGCTGCTCACCACCGGCTTCCGGCTGGCGGTCTGGTGCCTGCTGACCGCCGACCTGAGCCGCCTCAATCTGCTGATCGGGCTGGTGGTGGCCCTGCTGCTGCCCCGCGCCCACTCCCGGCCCCTGCCCCTGCGGGCCCTGCTGCGGGCCCTGGGCCGCAGCCTGCTGGCCGTGCCCCAGGCCTACCTCGAGGCCCTGCGGCTCATCGTCGGCCACGAGCCGAAGGAGGAGGAGATCAGCGAGGCCACCACCGACAGCACCATCCCCCTGCTCGTCTTCCTGGACGTGTTCCGCATCACCCTCACCCCCTTCACGATCGTGCTCGGCCTGGAGGACGGCGGCCGCCGCTACCGCATCCACGCCCTCACACCCCGCCGCAGCCCGGCCGCCGGCCCCGCCACCGGAGGGCCGACCCCATGACGGTGCTGCTCTGGGGCATGGTGCTGGCCCTGCTGATCCCGATCGCGGTGGCCTGCCGGCCCAGCGACGTCTGGCACCGCCTGGCGGCCTTCTCCAGCGTGGCCAGCAAGGTGGCCCTGATCATCCTGGTGGTGTCGGCGGTGCGGGGTGATCGCATGGTGGGCCTGGCCGGCGTGATCGTCCTGTGCGCCGGCAACGCCGGCCTGCTGCTGCTGGCCAACCTGCTGCGGGGGACGGAGCGATGACCCTCGCGTCCTTCGCCGATCACGCCAGCCTGCTGCTGCTGGGGGCCGGGCTGCTGCTCTGGTTCTGGGGCACCTGGCCCCTGCTGGAGAGCCGCAGCTACCTGAGCAAGCTGCACGCCCTCTCGGTGGCCGACACCCTCGGCTCGGCGCTGATGCTGCTGGGCCTGCTGCTGCGCATCCCCGGCCAGTGGCCCCTGCTGGTGCTGGCGCTGCTGGCCCTGATCCTGTGGAACACGATCTTCGGCTATGTGCTGGCCAACTGCTCGCTGGCCTCCCGCCGGGAGTCGGAGCCATGAGCGGCAGCGTGTCCCTGGTGGGGGAGCTGGATCTGCTCCTGCCGATCACCGCCCTGCTGCCCCTCACCGCCGTGCTGCTGGTGAGCCAGTCGAACCCGTACCAGACCCTGGTGCTGCGGGGCATCCTCGGGTCGGTGTCCACCCTGATCTATGCCCTGCTGGGGGCCCCGGACGTGGCGATCACCGAGGCCCTGGTGGGCACCCTGCTCTCCACCACCCTCTATGCGGTGGCGCTGCGCTCCTCGATGGCGCTGCGGCTGACCTACCCGGCCGACGATCCCCCCAGCGAGTCCACCCAGGGGCTGCTGCGCGACTGGCTGGGGCCCCTGTCGCTGCGGCTGCGGCTGCTGCCGCCGGAGCCGGCGGAGCCCGGGGAGGCCGACGCGAGTCACGGCCAGCTGGGCCCGGGCCTGCGGCTGGTGCTGGCCAACCCCCGGCTGGCGGAGCGGCTGCGGGCCCTGGAGGGCTTTCGCCGCTGGCAGAGCAGCGGTGGTGAGCTGCTGCCGGGGGAGGGGCCATGACCTGGCTCTACCTGCTGGCCGCCACCGCCCTGTGCCTGGCCCCGCTGGCCGCGGCCCTGCCGCCGCCGCCCCCCATCGGGCCGATGATCGCTTCTCTGGCCGCCACCACCGACGTACCCAATCTGGTGTCGGGGGTGATCCTGCACACCCGCCTCTACGACACGATCGCCGAAGTGGTGGTGTTCACCCTGGCCTCGATCGGGGTGCGCTTCCTGCTGGCAGGGGAGCCCACCAAGACGAGCATCCGGGCCATCGAGGATGCCCCCTCGGTGGTGCTCTGCCAGCTCGGCGCCACCATGGCCACCCTGATCGGGGTGGAGCTGGCCCTGCGCGGCCACCTGTCCCCGGGCGGCGGGTTCGCGGCGGGGGTGGCCGGCGGCACCGCCATCGGCCTGGTGCTGATCAGCGGCTCGGCCCGCCTCTCCGACCGCCTCTACCGCCGCTGGCGGGCCGACCTCTGGGAGAAGGCCGCCGTGATCGCCTTCGTGGTTCTCTCCGCCTTCGCCCTCGGGGGCGTCCCCCTGCCCGCCGGCACTTTCGGCACCCTGGCCTCGGGGGGCTGGATCCCCTTGCTCAACGGGCTGGTGGCCGTCAAGGTGACCCTGGGCTCCTGGGCGATGGTGCAGCTGTTCGTGCGTCACCGGGGGTTGCTCTAGGGCGCACCCCAGGCCGTGCTGTTCACCCGCAGCGTCGAGCCCCGATCGCCGGCGATCACCTCGATGCCGCCGCGGATGCGCTCCCGCAGGGCGCCGACATGGCTGATCAGGCCGATCATGCGGCCCCCTTCCCGCAGCCGGTCGAGTTCGTCCATGGCCAGCTGCAGGTTGTCGGGATCGAGGCTGCCGAAGCCCTCGTCGATGAACAGGGCCTCCAGGGGCACGCCGCCGGCGTGGGCCTGCACCGTGTCGGCCACCCCCAGGGCCAGGGCCAGGGAGGCCTGGAAGGTCTCCCCGCCCGAGAGGCTGCTCACCTCCCGCTCCTCGCCGGTGTAGGCGTCCAGCACCCGCAGGCCCAGCCCCGCCTTGCGGCCGCCGTGGCCCCCCTCGTCGGTGAGCCGCAGCTGGTAGCGGCCGGAAGTCATCAGGGTGAGCCGCTGGTTGGCGTAGCCGCAGATGTCGGCGAGGTAGGCCGAGAGCACCCAGCGCTGCAGGGAGATGTGGGGCGCCGCCCTGCCCTGGCAGCGGTTGGCCACCGCGCTCAGCAGTTCGGCCCGCTGCTGCTTCGCCGCCAGGTCGGCCACGCCCCGGCGGTGTTGGTCGGCCAGTCGGCCGATCTCGCGCTGGGCGCCCTGGGCCTCGCTGTGGCGCTCCACGGCCCGCGTGCGGGCGCCGTCGGCCACCGCCACGGTCTGGGCAGCCCCGGCGGTGTCGGGCCGCTGTTCCGGCAGGTCGGCCAGGTCGGGGGCGGCCAGGATCCCCCGCTGCTGGACCACATCCGTTTCGTAGGCCTCGATCCGCCGGGCGACCTTCTGCCGCCACGACTCCTCCCTCAGCTCCGCGGTCGCGGCTTCGGCGCTGGGGAACGGGGAGGCGGCCAACTCCTGGGCCAGGCGGCGCTCCGTCTGCTCCAGCTGGCTGCTGGCCCGGGTGTGGGACGCCCCAGCGGCCACCAGGGCCTTGAGGGCGGCTTCCAAGGGGCCGAAACCCTGCAGCACCTGGCCTGGATCAAGACCTTCCCCCAGCTCCCCGGCCACCTGGGCGGCCAGGGCCTGGGCACGCGCGCCGGCCTCGGCCGCGCTCCGGGTCTCCAGCGCGATGGCCGTGGTGGCCTGCTGGATGACCTGCTCCAGGCGCTGGAGGCGTTGTTCACGCTCGCTGGTCCGCTGCTCCAGGGGCTCGACGCTCTCGGCCAGGGACCGAGCCGCCGCCAACGACGCCACGGCCGCCTCGGCGACCTGGCTGGCCCCGGCCGCATCGAAGCTGTCGCCGGCTTTCTCCAGTACGGCCCGAAGGTCAGCCTCGGCCCTGGCCAGTGCCACGGCCGCGTCCTTCGCCGCCGTGGTCGCCGCGGTCAGGGTCTGCTCGACGGCGGCGAGGGCCCCATCGTCGACCGCATCCGCCGAGGGCTGGGCGGGGGCCGGGTGATCACTGGAGCCGCACACTGGGCATGGGGCACCGGCGACCAGGCTCCCGGCCAGCCGGGCGGCCATGCCCTCGACCTGGCGCCGCCGCAGTCCGTTGAGAGCGGCGGCCTCTTCGTAGACCCGGCGATCAGCCCCTTGCCTGGCCGCCTCGGCCCCGGCCAGTCGCTGCCGGGCGGGGGCGATGGCAGCGGCGGCTTCGGCGCGCCCGGCGGCGTCCCGGGCGGACCGCTCCAGACCCTCCAGCTGGTCGCGTGCGCTGCGGGCCCGGCCGAGGGCGGCGAGGTCCCGCTCCTGTTCCGTTTCGAGTTGCTGCCGCTGGGCGGCCGCCTGGGCTGCCCGGGTTTCCTCCTCTGCGGATCGCTGTCTCGCTTCGGCGGCTTGCCGGCTGGCCTGGGCCGCCTCCGCCGCCTTCATTGCCAGCTCTCGCACCTCGGCGCCGCGGGCTGCCAGATCGGCGCTGGCGGTTCCCAGTGCTTCGGCGGATGGCAAGGCCATCAGTTCAAGCAGCATCACCGACACCGGCAGTGCCCGGGCCCCATCACGCGCCCGCACGGCCGCCCGCAGCTGCCCCTTGAGCCCCTGATCCACCCGCTCCAGCTCGGCGCCGGCGGCCTTCACGGCCTCCAGGCTCGGGCGCAGGGCTTCAGCCTGCTGTGCCCGGACCAGTTGCTGGCGGTGGTCGTCAACCAGCTCCTTTTTCCCCTCCAGCTCCCTGAGGAGGGCCGCGGCTGCGGCGCGGCGCTCCCAGCGCACCGCGAGCGCGTCGCTCTCGGCCAGGGTGCGCTGCGCCGCCTGCAGGGCGGCGGTGGCTTCCTGCAGGGCCGCCTCGCTGCCCTGCGCCACGGCGGCGATCCGCAACACCAGATCGTCGAGGGCCGCCTGGTCGGCCGGTGGGGATGGTGGTGCCAGGGCTGGATCGGCGCCCTCCGGCGATGCCGGGGCGTGGGGGGCCCAGACGTGGGCGGCCTGGGCGCGCAGCACCTCCTGCGCATCCATCCGCTTGTCCCTGGCGACGCGCGCCTCCTTGGCCTCGTCATCCAGCCACCGGCCGGCCCGCTCGTAGATCTCCGTGTCGAAGAGGGTCTTGAGCAGGGCTTCACGCTCCTCGGCCTTCGCCCGCAGCACCTCGGCGAAGCGCCCCTGGGGCAGCAGGATCACCTGGCGGAACTGGGCGGCGCTGAGCCCCACCAGGTGTTCCACCTCCTTGTCCACCTCCGTGATCCTGGCTGCCAAGGGCTGCTCGCCCCCACCGGCGGCCAGCCGGAACAGGAACGCCTTGGACGGTTTGTCGGTGAAGCCCTCGCCCCGGGTCTTCGGCGCCGTGTGGGCCGGCACCCGCTCCACCCGGTAACGGGCGACGCCGCAGGAGAACTCCAGGCTCACCCGGGGCACGGCGCCGGGGGCGGCGTGGTCGGAGCGCAGCCCCTTGACGCTGCGGTCGCCCGACACCTCCCCGTAGAGGGCGAAGCAGAGGGCATCGAGCAGGAAGGTCTTGCCGGCGCCGGTGGTGCCGTGGATGAGGAACAGCCCCTCGGTGGCCAGGGCGTCGAAATCGACCGCCACCGGATCGGCGTAGGGCCCGAAGGCCTCGATCGTGAGCCGGTGGGGCTTCACCGTTCCCCTCCCCGTTCCGCCGCCTGCAGGGCGGCCTCCAGCAGCCCGGCTTCCGCCGCCGTGGCCGCCCGGCCCTGCTGGTCGGCGAAGAAGGCGTTGGCCAGCTCCAGGGGCGACCGGGCCTGGCGCACCTGGCGGTGGCGCTCGGCATCCCCGGCGCGGGCGACCTCGGGGGGCTCGTGGCGCAGCTCGGCGATGTGGGGAAAGCGGGCCCGCAGCCGGGCCATGGCCTGCAGGGGCAGGGTGTCGTCGGTGAGGATCGCCCGCACCCGCGCCTCGCTGGCGGCGGCGTGGGCGGGGTCTGAGCAGAGCGCGTCGATGGGCCCCCGCAGGGTGCACAGGCGCCGGCCCACCCCCAGGGGCACCACCTGCACCGTGGGGGTGCCGTCGGCGGCCAGCTCCACGATCCGCACTGACTTGACGTGGTGCTCCTCGGAGAAGGAGTAGGGCAGGGGGGTGCCCGAATAGGCGACCCGGGGGCCGTCCAGCTGCTGGGAGGCGTGCAGATGGCCCAGGGCCACGTAATCGAAGCCCGAGAAGGTGTCCACGCTCACCCGGTCGACATTGCCGATGGTGAGCTCCCGTTCCGACTCCGAGGTTTCCCCGCCGGCCACGAAGGTGTGGGCCACCAGCACCGAGCGCTGCCGGGGCCGCCCCTCCAGGTCGGCGCGGATCCGGGCCAGGGCCAGCCGGGTCACCTCCTCGTGGCGCAGGCGCACCGGTTCGCCGGCCAGGGCCGGCCCGACCACCGCCGGCTCCAGGTAGGGCAGGGGATAGATGGCCACCGGCGTGCCGCCGGAGCGGGGTGTCACCAGCACCGGCTCCCGGGCCCGGCCCACATCGCCCCGCACCGTGACCCCGAAGGCGGAGAGCAGCGGGTCGTACACCGACACCCGCACATGGGAATCGTGGTTGCCGGCGATGGCCACCACGGCGGTGCCATCGCGGCTCAGCTGGGCCAGGGCCTTGTTGAACAGCTCCACCGCCTCGGCCGGCGGGATGGCCCGGTCGTAGAGGTCGCCGGCGATCAGCACCGCATCGACGGCATGCTCCCGGGCCAGTTCGGCGATCCGTGCGATCGCTGCCGCCTGCTCCTCCAGCAGCGAGGCCCCGTGGAAACTGCGGCCCAGGTGCCAGTCGGAGGTGTGCAGCAGGCGCATGGGGCCAGGCTAAGGAGGCACCTGGCTCAGGGGGCCATGCTGAAGCCATGAACCGCTCCGAACCGGCCAGCCCCGCGGCGGCCAGCCACTGGGACCAGCGCTACCGCCAGGGCACCGACGCCTGGGAACTGGGCCGGCCGGCTCCGCCGCTGGAGGCATTTCTGCGCCGCCACCCGCTGGCCCCCCGGCCCCCGGGGACGGTGCTGGTGCCGGGCTGCGGCCGGGGCCATGAGGCCGCCCTGCTCGAGCAGCTCGGTTTCGCCGCCCTCGGCCTGGATTTCAGCGGTGAGGCGGTGGCGGAAGCGCGGGTGCGGCACGGCGACGACCGGCCCGGCCTGCGCTGGCTGCAGGCCGACCTGTTCGATCAGCCGGCCCTGGAGGCGGCGGGCCTCACGCCCGGAAGTCTCACGGGGATCGTGGAGCACACCTGCTTCTGCGCCATCGATCCGGCCCGGCGCGCCGATTACATCGCCACCGTGTGCCGCTTGCTGGCTCCGGGCGGCTGGCTGCTGGGACTGTTCTGGTGCCACTCCAGGCCAGGGGGGCCGCCCTGGGGCAGTGACCCGCAGGCGGTGGCCGCCCAGCTGGGCGAGGCGGGGCTGGTGGCCGAGGTGTGGGAGCCGGCCACCGGTTCGGTGGACCAGCGCCCGGACGAATGGCTGGGCCTGTGGCGCCGGGCGCTACACCCGGTTCCAGGGCATCACGGCCAGCAGGCGGGCCATGCCGCAGAAGCCTGAGAGGCCCGCGAAGGTGAGCCCGGCCCCCACGAAGCCGCTCAGCCAGATCCAGCCGGGGGCCACGGCCTGGGAGAGGATCACCCCCAGCAGCACCAGGCTGCCGGCGACGATCTGCACCTGGCGCATCAGCGGCAGCGGCGCCCCCTTGAGCCTGCGCACCGGGAAGCCGGCCTGCTGCCAGGCGGGCACGCCGCCGAGCAGATCAGTGACCGGGTGGGGGTGGCCCAGCTGCAGCAGCTGGGTGAGGCCCTTGCCGCTGCGGTTGCCGCTCTGGCAGACCAGTACCAGCGGCCCGCGGGGCAGATCGGCCTGGGCCAGGCGCGAGAGGGGGACGTTGAGGCTGCCGGCGATGTGGCCGGTGACGAACTCCATCGGCTCGCGCACATCGATCACGGTGACCGCACCGGCCGCCAGCTGGTCGGCGAGGTCGTGGGCGCTGATGCGGCTGGGGGTGGTTGTGGTGGTGGTCATGGTCGTGGGGGTGATGGCCGTGGGGGTCATGGAGGGAGGAAGGAAAGGGATGGACTTCACTTGGCGGAGCTTCAGGCCTGGAGGACGCCCTCCAACGGGAAGCCCTCGGCGGCCCAGCGGCTCAGGCCGCCATGGAGGTTGGCCACCTGCGGTCGGCCGGCCTTGAGCAGCTGCTGGGTGGCCAGGGCCGAGCGGCTGCCCGAATGGCAGACCACCACCAGGGGGCGATCGGTGGGGATCTCGCCGGCGCGGTGCTCCAGCTCCGGCAGGGGGATCAGCAGGCTGCCGCCCACGTGCCCGTCCGGTCCGTCGTATTCCTCGGCGGAGCGCACATCGAGCACGGTGACATCGCCGCGATGGGCGGCCACCCAGGCGGGGCTGAGTTCGGGCAGCCCGGCGTAGCTGCGGGCCATGGGCGCCCAGACCGGCGCGGCGCTGGCCTCGCGGGGCTTGCCGGAGCGCATGTTGCCGGGCAGGGCCTGGGCGATCCGGTGGGGGTGGGGCAGCCGCATGTTCTCCATGTGGCCGACGAAGTCCCGCTCGGTGGCGTGGCCGCCGAGGCGGGCGTTGAAGGCCTTCTCCTCGGTGACGGAGGTGACGCTGCGGCCGGTGTAGTCGTGGCCGGGGTAGAGCAGGCAGTGGTCGGGGAGGGTGAGGATCTGCCCGGTGATCGAGGCCCAGAGGGTGTGGGCGTTGCCCTGCTGGAAGTCGCAGCGGCCGCAGCCCCGCACCAGCAGGGCGTCGCCGGTGAAGGCCATCGTGTGGTCGTCGAGAACGAAGGTGAGGCAGCCGTCGGTGTGGCCGGGGGTGGCGCGCACTTCCACGTGGCGGCCACCGAAGAGGACGCGATCGCCGTGCTTAAGGGGCCGGGTGACGTTCTCGGCGCCGACGCCGGCGGCCAGGCCGATGGCGCAGCCGGTGGCCTCGTGCATCAGCCAGCTGCCCGTGACGTGGTCGGCATGGGCGTGGGTGTCGATCGAGGCCACCAGCTCGACGCCCAGCTCCCGGATCAGGGAGAGGTCGCGGTCGTGCTGCTCGAAGACGGAATCGATCAGCAGGGCCTGGCGGCTGGCCACATCCGCCAGCAGATAGGTGAAGGTGCCGGTGTCGGCGTCGAACAGCTGGCGGAACAGCAGCGGGCCGCCCCCGGCGGCGGCGGCGAGGGACAGGGAAGGCGCGGGCGCGACAGCCATGGGCGATCAACCATCAACTGCTATGAGCATAGCCGCATAGCAGCGAAGACGAGCGATTCTGCGGCGCCTCAGCCGATCGCCGGCGGCCGTGGTCGGCCCCTCAGGGCGCCAGCCGCTCGATGGCCCAGGCGGCGCCGCCGCCCCCCTCTCCGGCCGCCTCGGCGGGCCGGTAGCGGAAGCGATCGTGCAGGCGGTTGCTGCGGCCCTGCCAGAACTCGAATTCGAACGGCACCACCCGCAGGCCACCCCAGGACGGCGGCAGCGGCACCTCCCCATCGGCGAAGCGGCGCTTCATGGCGTCCCACTGCATCTCCAGGATCGAGCGGGAGCCGATCACGGCGCTCTGCTGCGACACCCAGGCCCCCAGCCGGCTGCCGACGGGGCGCGAGAGGAAGTAGGCCAGCGATTCGCCGGCGCTGATGCGCTCGGCCCGCCCCAGGATGGCCACCTGCCGCTCCAGCCCGTACCAGGGAAACAGCAGGCTCACTTCGGGGTGGGCGGCGATCTCGGTGGCCTTGCGGCTTTCGTAGTGGGTGAAGAAGACGAAGCCCCGCGCGTCGAAGGCCTTGAGCAGCACGGTGCGGGCGCTGGGGCGCACCCCATCGCTGGTGCCGAGCACCATGGCGTTCGGCTCGATCAGCTCGGCCGCCACCGCCTGATCGAACCAGCGCCGGAACTGCGCCACCGGATCGGCCGCCAGATCCCCCCGCCGCAGGGCCTGGCGCCGGTAGTCGCGGCGCAGCTGGGCGGGGTCGGTGGGCGGATCGGTGCCCATCGGACGGCTGCCTGGATGGCTTCAAACTAGGTAAGGGAATGGCTGCAGGCAGACGCGGCCCGAGCGAAGCTATGGCCATGGCCACCCTCCAGCACCTCCGCGCCGAACGCCGCCGCGAGCGGCTGCAGGCCCTGCAGCACGGGGCCGACGCGCTGGTGGCGGGGCGGCCGGGTTGGGAGGTGTGGCTGTTCGGTTCCTGGGCCCGGGGCGACTGGGACAGCCGCTCCGACGTGGATCTGATCGCCGTGGCGCCGACCCGCGAGGAAGCCGACACGTGCGCCGATGCTCTCCTGTCCGCCTGCCTGGGGGATGACGTGATCGCCCTGGACGCCGCCCAGTGGCAGGAGCGCCGCCACTCCCAGGATCCCCATTGGCGCGGCATCGCCCGTGATGCGATCCGGCTGACGCCGCAGGAAGGGCGATGACACCCCGGGTGGAGGCCTGCTACCACGCCAGTCAGGCGGCAGAAAAAGCCCTGAAAGCCATCCTGATCAGCCTCGACCGCGAGCCACGCCAGACTCACGCGCTGGAGGCATTGGTTGCTGCGCTGTCCGCCGCCGGAGTGGCCCCAGAACCCCTGGCGGCCCTGCGGCTCAATGCCCTGAGCCGGATGAACAGCGCCACCCGGTACCCGGATGGGGACCAGGCCCCCAGCGAGCTGTTCGACCGGGTGGACGCGGACGCCGCCATCACCACCGCAAAAGCGGTTTTGGCCTTCGTGCGCTCGCTGCTGAGGCCGGCGGCGTAAAGGTCGAGCACGCACGCGGATGCGCAGGCCCCGGATGCATGGCTCGCCACCGCACTGGCGGGGTTTTGGGTGATCCGGGCGTACGGCTACCCCCCCGACCGCCAGGACGACGGGGTGAAAACGGTGTCCGCCCAGGCGGAGTTGCTTTGCGCCCAGTGGGTGTGATCAAGGGCTGCAGCAGCAGCTGAGACACCGGTGGCACTTCCGAGTGCAGCCGCCCCAGCCCCTTGGCCACCCGCGCCGTCTATTCCTTCTCCGGCTTTCCCGGCGTCCCGGAGCGTCACCTCTACCTCCACCACGACGGCTATCCCACCGGTGCCGCCTGGCGTTTCGCCACGGCCCTGCGCCAGCGGCCGGAGCCGGGGGCGTTTGCTGCCGCGTTCCTGGCCAGCCAGCCCGGAGCCGAACCCCTGGCCGCCCCCGAGCAGGCCGCCGATGCCGAGTACCGCTACCGGGTGCAGCTGCTGGCCGGCGGTGGCGCGCTGCAGGTGCAGGCCTGGCGGCGGCTGCCGGGTGGCACCACCTGGCAGCCCCGCTGCGGGCCGATGGCCCTGGAGCTGTTCATCCGGCGCTTTCTGCCCGGGGATCCCCTTTGATCCGTTCGCAGGGCACGGAGCAGCTGGTGGGAAGGCTCCAGCCGGCGGGCCTCCGTGCGTCGCGCCCGGCGGGCCTCCCCCGCTCAGAGGCGGTACAACGCGCTTGCCCTGCGCCCCCTCGATGGCCCCTGCACGTCCCCGGCGGGCTTCGGTGCCGCTGCTGCTGCTTCTGCTGCTCCCCGGCGCCGCCGGTGCGGCGGGGATCGACCCCCCAGGGCCCCCCGGCGAGCCACCGATCCCCGATTCGGCCACCGGGGCGGGGTCGGAAGCGTCGCCCTGGCCGGCCGTGCTGCTGCCGCCCGTGCCTCCGCCCGCCCGGGCCACCCCCACCCCGGCGCCGGCGGCCACCAGGCCCGAGCGGCCGGTGCTGGTGCCCCGGGAGGTGCCGGTGGGCGACCTTGCCCTGCAGGCCGGGGCGTCCGGGGGCGGTGAGCCCGCGGCGGGGCCGCCGGCGCCGCTGCACTATCCCCTCGCCCTGGCGGCCACGGAGCAGGACCCCTGGGGCTGGCGGTTTTCGGAGGCCCGCGGCGCCTGGCGCATGCACACCGGGCTCGACCTGATCGTGCCCGAGGGCACGGCCGTGCTGGCGCTGCACGCCGGCCGGGTGCAACGGGTGGACGAGATCAGCGGCTACGGCCTCACGGTGCTGATCGATCATGGCGGCGGCTGGTCGAGCCTCTATGCCCACCTGCGCAGGGCCTCCGTGGCCGAGGGCGCCACCGTGGGCGCCGGGCAGCCCATCGGCGAGGTGGGCCAGAGCGGCAACGCCAGCACGCCCCACCTGCACCTGGAAGTGCGCCAGCGGCAGCCCCGGGGGCTGGTGGCGGTGGACCCCACCCCCCTGCTGCCGGTGCCGCCGGCGGGCGGCCCCATCGCGGGAGATTTCCGTCCTTGAGCCCGGCTCCGGCCCTGAGCCAGACCTTCGATCGAGGCTGGGGCCCGCGAACGGCGATAGCTTGAACCCCACCGCGGCCGGGCTCCCATGGACGGTTCCGATCCCCGCCAGAGCCTCAGTCGGCGGCGGGTGCTGCGGCTGGCGAGCCTGGCCGCCGGCAGCGCCGCCCTCTCGGCAGCTTGCGGGTCGCAGGTGTCTCCCGGGTCCCGGGCGGCCGCCGATGCCGCCCCGGCGGCCGCTGCCAGCTCCGGCGCCTCCTCCGCCGGCGTCAGCCGGGTGGCGCTGATCCGCAGCGACGACCGGGTGGCCGGCACCCGCGCGGCGATCGACCTGCTGCAACCCACCGGCCTGAAGGAGCGCTCGGTCTTCCTCAAGCCCAACTACAACACCGCCGATCCGGCCCCGGCCGCCACCGACACGCCGCTGCTGGAGGCGCTGGTGGCCGAACTGCGCAACGCCGGCGCCGGCGCCATCACCGTGGGCGATCGCTCCGGCATGGCCGACACCCGCCGGGCGATGGAGTCCAAGGGGGTGTTCGCCCTGGCCGATCGCCTCGGCCTGCAGGCCCTGGTGCTCGACGAACTCGACCGCGACGGCTGGCAGCGCGTGGCCGCCGAGGGCACCCACTGGCCGAAGGGGTTCGCCTTCGCCAGGCCGGCCCTGGAGGCCGGCGCGGTGGTCAACACCTGCTGCCTCAAGACCCATCGCTTCGGGGGGGACTTCACCCTCTCGCTGAAGAATTCGGTGGGGCTGGTGGCCAAGGTCGTGCCCGGCGACCCCCACAACTACATGGGCGATCTGCACAGCTCACCCCACCAGCGGCTGATGATCGCCGAGATCAATCAGGCCTACAGCCCCGCCCTGGTGCTGCTCGACGGGGTGGAGGCCTTCGTCGACGGTGGGCCGGAAGCGGGCCGCAAGGTCCGGCCGGGGGTGATCCTGGCCAGCAGCGACCGGGTGGCGGTGGATGTGGTGGCCGTGGCCCTGCTGCGGTCGCTCGGCACCACCGACGCGGTGGCCCGGGGGCCGCTGTGGCAGCTGGAGCAGATCCGCCGGGCGGTCGAGCTGGGCCTCGGGGCCGCCGACGCCGATCAGATCGAGATCGTCACCGCCGACGCGGCCGGCCGCGCCATGGCCGACGACCTGCGCCGCCGCATCGCCGCCTGATCACCGCCCTCGTTGGAGAAACCGCCGCACCTGGCCGGGCCAGTCCCCCGGTAAGTCGCCTTGGCGCAGGCTCGTGCTGGCCATCGAAGCGAGCAAGGGTGTGCCCCCCAGCCGCAGGCTCTCGCCCACGTGCAGCACCACGGCCAGGCCGATCAGCAGCCAGGCCACCAGATGCAGGCTGTAGGCCAGGTGGTGCAGCTGGCCGTCCCGCAGCCAGTCCTCCTGCATCAGCTTGCCGGTGGCCACCGCCAGCACCAGGGCCCCCAGGGCCATGGCGTTGGTGAGGCGCTTCAGGCGCGCCCGCCCCAGGGTGAGGGCGTAGGCGGCGAAGACCAGGCCCAGGGGCAGCAGCAGGAAGCCCGCCTGGCCGTGCAGGTCGATCCAGCTGCCGGGCGGGGTGAAGGGCAGCCGCCCCCAGCGGCCGTCGTAGCGGCTGTAGACCAAGAGTCCGCTCAGCCAGGCGGCCGCCACCAGCAGCGCCGTGAGGCCATGGGTGAGCCGCAGCAGGGAGGGTTGGTAGGGGGGGCGCGCCATCGCGTCAGCCGGAGGTTTCGCCCAGCGTGACATGGCAAAAAAGGCCCGGATGTGTCCGGGCCCGGCAGGGGCTCAGGGCCTCGATGGCTGGGCGGGGTTCAAAGCCCCGCTAACCGATCGACGGTGCCGTGAGGGCCACGGGGGTGCTGGCGGTGGCGGCCAGATCGAGAGGGAAGTTGTGCACATTGCGCTCGTGCATCGCCTCGATGCCCAGGCCGCCGCGGTTGAGGATGTCGGCCCAGGTGTCGACCACACGGCCCTGGTGGTCCAGGATCGAGTGGTTGAAGTTCAGCCCGTTGAGGTTGAACGAGAAGCTCACCACCGCCAGGGCGGCGAACCAGATGCCGATCACCGGCCAGGCCGCCAGGAAGAAGTGGAGGCTGCGGCTGTTGTTGAAGGAGGCGTACTGGAAGATGAGGCGGCCGAAGTAGCCGTGGGCGGCCACGATGTTGTAGGTCTCCTCCTCCTGGCCAAACTTGTAGCCCCGGTTCTGGGATTCGGTCTCGGTGGTCTCCCGCACCAGGGAGCTGGTGACCAGCGAGCCGTGCATGGCCGAGAACAGGGAACCGCCGAACACGCCGGCCACGCCGAGCATGTGGAAGGGATGCATGAGCACGTTGTGCTCCGCCTGCAGCACCAGCATGAAGTTGAAGGTGCCGGAGATCCCCAGGGGCAGGGCGTCGGAGAAGGAGCCCTGGCCGATGGCGTAGATCAGCAGCACGGCGGTGGCGGCGGCCACCGGGGCGCTGTAGGCCACGGCGATCCAGGGGCGCATGCCCAGGCGATAGCTCAGCTCCCACTCCCGGCCCATCCAGCAGAAGATGCCGATCAGGAAGTGGAAGATGATCAGCTGGTAGGGGCCGCCGTTGTACAGCCACTCGTCGAGGCTGGCGGCTTCCCAGATGGGGTAGAAGTGCAGGCCGATGGCGTTGGAGCTGGGCACCACGGCGGCGGTGATGATGTTGTTGCCGTAGAGCAGGCCGCCGGAGACGGGCTCACGGATGCCGTCGATGTCGACGGGCGGGGCGCCGACGAAGGCGATCACGAAACAGACGGTGGCCGTGAGCAGGGTGGGGATCATCAGCACGCCGAACCAGCCCACGTAGAGGCGGTTCTCGGTGCTGGTGACCCAGTTCTTGAAGCGATCCCAGGGATGGACCCCGGAACGCGACAGGGTGGAGAGAGTCATGACAGGACATCCGAAGATGGACAGACCGGGCGCGAAGGGTGGCTGCATCGTCTTGCGACCATGCCGCTTGCTCCTGCCGGACGATAAAACGATAACGTTGAATGACCCCGGATCGGGGAGTCCTCCCATGCGTGTTTCTGCTCAACCTGTTTCGGGCGCACCTGTCAGCCGCGCCAGGCCCGGGGCGGCGGCGCTGGCGGCCCTGCTGCTGGTGCTGCTGCTGACCCTGGCGCCCGGTCTGGTCCGGGCCGACGAGGGCCAGCGCTGGAGCCTGCGCGACCGGGACGACAACCGCTGGTCGCTGCGGGTCTTCGCCCAGCCCGATCCCGCCTACCCCAGCGGTGAGCGCCTGCGCCTCAGCGCCCTCACCCCGGGCATCGCCGTCGACCACAGCCGGCCCCTGCTGCTCAGCGACGGGGTCGGCGGTTCCTGGACCCTGGCCAACCGCAGCGAGGAGCTGGTGGCGGTCGGGGCCGGGCCCCTGCCGGAGAGCTCGGCCCAGTTCGACATGGCCGACCTGCTGCCCCGCCCCAGTGACGCCCTGCCCCTCGTCCTCAGCCTGCCCCTGGCGGGCGAGGCATCGGCGGAGCTGGTGCTGGGGCCGGAGGAAGCCCAGGCCCTGCATGGTTGGCCCAGCCCCGTGGCCGGTGGCTGAGGCCCCCACGGGCGTGAACCCGCTGACGGCGGCCGGCCGTCAGCGGCCCAGGCGGATGCTGCGCAACGAATCCATCAGGCCAAGGATGTTGAGCAGCCACACCACGACGGCGACCACCACGACGATGTTGAGGATGCGTTTGATCTTCCCGTCCATGGGGATGTAGTTGTTGACGAGCCATAGCAGGACCCCGACGACGATCAGGGTGATGATGAGCGAAATCAGCGACATGAGGCGTTCTCCTGTTGGTTGAATCTGGACCAATCACAGTTGGCCGTGTCACCCTGCCTTCTGTTCTCGATGCTGCCCAGATCAATAGGCTGCATCGGATACAGAAATTAGGTCGTTCTATGGTGGTTTCCTGAGCCGCGATGCAGCAGATCCGCCGCAGAAAGGAGCATCCCCCGTGGCGCAGATTTCGCCATTCCTAGGCTCGCTGATGTCCCTCTTTTCTGGTTGCCATGTCAGATTGTTTTGGGGACTATCTGCGCAGCATCGGTCGTATCCCTTTGCTGACGCCTTCCGAGGAATTGCACCTCGGCGCCCTGGTGCAGGACTGGCGCTCCCAGCCGGCCCCTGCCCCCAGCGAGGAACGGCGAGGGCGCCGCGCCTTTGCCCGCATGGTGACGGGCAATCTGCGTCTGGTGGTGTCGCTCTGCAAGCAGCAGCACAACCGCATCCGGCAGATGCATCTGGATCCGATGGATGTGGTGCAGGCCGGCAACCTCGGCCTGATCCATGCGGTGGAGCGTTTCCTGCCCGAGCGCGGCTACCGGTTTTCCACCTATGGCTCCTGGTGGATCCGCCAGGCGGTGCACCGCCATCTCCAGGAAACGGCCGGTCTGATCCGGGTGCCGCCCCAGATGGCGGCCCTGGCCCGCAAGGTGCAGGCCCTGCGCCATGCCTCCCCCGAGCCCCTGACGCTGGCCGCCATCGGCCTCCAGCTGGGGGAGAGCCCGCGACGGCTGGAAACCGTGCTTCAGGCCTCCCATGACCTGCAGACCCTCTCTCTCGATCAGGCCCTGGGGAACACGGACGGGGAGGTGAGTCTGAAGGATCTGATCGGCGATCCCTCCGAGCCCGGCCTCCGGGACGATTACCTCTGGCTGCACCGTGCCCTCGTCCAGCTGTCCCCCTTGGAGCGCCGGGTGCTGCGCCTTCGCTACGGCGGCCCCGAGTCCCCGTCGCTGGCGAAGATCGGCGAGGGCATCGGCCTGTCCAAGCACAAGGTGCAGCATCTGGAGCGCAAGGCCCTGCTGACGCTGCGCCGTTGCCTGGCGGAGGAGGGCTGATCCGCCCGCCGCTGGCACGTCACACGGTCCGACCACTGATCAGTCGGGCCGCGATCACGATCAGGGCGATCACCAGAAGCAGATGGATCAGGCCGCCCAGGGAGGTGGACGTCACCAGTCCGAGCAGCCAGAGAACCACCAGAACGACGGCAATGGATTCCAGCATGGGGTCCTGCTTGTGATGGTGAGGCGTCGGTGACGCGTGGGTGGATGGTCCAGTGATCTGACGGTTCAGTGATCAGATGGGCCGTTTACTTGATCTTGTTCGCCAAATTGTCGGTGGCCTCACTGGCCTTGCGGGCCACGGCCTTGGTGCCGTCCTTGACGGCTTCTTTGGCGTTCATGGCGGAGGCCTGCACCTGCTTGGCTTTGCCCTTCACCTGGTGACCCGTGTCGCCGGTGATTTCGCCGTAGGCCGATTCCATCTTGCCTTCGGCTTCCTTGGCTTTGGCGCCCATCTTGTCGGTCATGCTGGCGAAGGCGACCGGGGAGATGGAGTGTGCCTGGCTGGCCATCGCCATGGCAGGCCATTGGATCATCAGGGAGATCACCAGCGCCGCCATGGAGGCGAGGCTGAACAGGCGTCTTCGGATGCGATGGGTCATCGGATCGTGCTTTGCGGTGGTCCACCCCTTCTCTACTGAGCACGGTGCGCCGTGAAGAGTCCGGTCGGCGCCATCGGGGACCCCAGGAGGCGGCGTCCGGCCGCGGCTCAGTGGTGCCAGCTGGTCTGGGCTTTGTAGCGATTCATCTCTTTTCTGCTGCAGTCTGCGTCCATACCATAAGCAGCGAGATCCATGGTCAGGCCCCATGAAAACCACCCGTCTGGAGGCCTTCAGCGACGGTGTCCTGGCCATCGTCATCACGATCATGGTGCTGGAGATCAAGGTGCCCCACGACACCGAACCGGCGGCCCTGGTGCCCCTGATCCCTGTGTTTCTGAGCTATCTGCTGAGCTTCATCTATATCGGCATCTACTGGAACAATCACCACCACATGCTGCACACCCTGCAGCGGGTCAGTGGCCCGGTGCTGCTGGCCAACCTCCATCTGCTGTTCTGGTTGTCGCTGGTGCCCTTCGCCACCGGCTGGATGGGCCAGAACCCCAGGGCGATCGCCCCTTCGGTCCTTTATGGCGCCGTGATGATGATGGCGGCCTTGGCCTATTTCATCCTCCAGGGCCGAATCATCGCCAGCCAGGGCCCCGACTCCCTGCTGCGCCGGGCCGTGGGCCGCGACTGGAAGGGGCACACTTCCCTGACGCTCTATCTGGTGGCGATGCTGGTGAGCCTGCGTTCCCCGGCCGTTGGCCAGGCGGTCTATGGGCTGGTGGCCCTGATGTGGCTGATCCCCGATCGCCGCATCGAGCGGGTGCTGCCCGGCTAAGCGTTCTGAACGCGCACCAGCTCCTCGGCCGCGAAGGCTGCCGCCTGCTCCAGCAGGCGCCGTTCCTCCTCATCGGCCCGGGTGCAGGCGAAGCCGTAGCGGGCCCGCACCCGCTCGGAGGCCTGCCGCAGCGCCAGGGTGCCCCTGGTCCGCAGCTCCGCCACCGTCACGGTCTGGCCCGGGGCGAGGTGCTCGAGGATCACGGTGGAGGGGGAATAGAGGCGGCTCCTGCCCCCGTCCGGCCATTCCAGTGTCAGCTCCACTTCCGGCATGGCGCCCCCCACCACCCAGCGAAGCCATTGTGTGCCGGGCCCCTTCCGGTTGCGGTGGCGATCACGACAGGTTGATCACGACCGCACGATCAGGGCAGGGCCCCGAAGCCGGTGAGCGGCGCCTCTCCGCGCCAGATCTCCTGCTGCTGCCCCCCCGCCGCCAGCACCAGCCGCCGCTCCGCCGTGAACGTGCCGATCCGCGCCAGCAGCAGGCCGCCGCAGGCGGCGACCCGCTCCGCCAGCCGGCCCCCCTGATCGGGCCGGGCGGCCAGCAGGAAGCCGAAGCTGGGGAAGCAGGTGAGCCAGGGCTCCAGCGCCACCCCCGCGGGGGGCTGGATCGCCCCCAGTTCCAGGGTCAGGCCGCAGCCGGTCGCCTCGCAGACCATGGCGGCGGTGCCCACCAGGCCGCCCATGCTGATGTCCTTGGCGGCATGGACGCTCCCATCGGCCGCCAGATCCGCCATCAGGGCCAGCTGGCGCCGCAGCCGGGCGGGGTCGGCTTCCGTGGCCGCATCCCAGCAGAGGGAGTCGCCGCGGAAACCGCCGTTCGGGTCGATCAGCAGGTGGCAGTGGTCGCCGGGGCGGGCGGCGCGGGCCGAGAGCACCGGGCCGGTGGCCGTGCCCAGCACCGCCACCGCCAGGGCGTCGTAGGGGCTGTGCAGGTTGGTGTGGCCCCCCACCACCGGCACCCCGAACACCTCGGAGGCCCGGCGCAGGCCCGCCAGGATCGGCTCCGCCCGGCTGGCGTCGCGGCACCAGAGGCTGTCCACCACCGCGATCGGGGTGCCGCCCATGGCGGCGATGTCGCTGAGGTTCACCAGCACCCCGCACCAGCCGGCGAACCAGGGGTCGGCGGCCACCAGGGCCGGGTCCAGTCCCTCACTGGCCAGCAGCAGCGGCGTGGCCACCGCCGGCAGCAGGGCGGCGTCGTCGCCGAGGGCCGCGGCGGGACCCAGCGCGGGAAAGGGCTGGTGGGGGAAGGTGGCCGCCGGGGACTGGATGTCGGTCTTGCCGGTGAGGCCGCTGAGCTGGCGCAGCCGGGCGGCGAGGGCCGCCAGATCCGGATCCTGCGGCCCGCGACTCACGCCGCCGTCACCGCCACCGCCGCCGTTTCGCCCACCGCCAGGGGGCGCCGTTCGTGGCCGGGCTGGTAGTAGGCGAGATCGGCCTCCATCAGGTGGTGGGGCAGGCCGCGGATCTCCAGCGTGTCGATCGAGGTCCAGTGCAGGCGCTGGAAGAAGCGCACGTTCTGGAGCTGCACCGTGGCCAGGAAGCGGTCGCAGCCCCAGCCGTTGGCCGTCGTCACCGCCTTCCAGATCAGGCCCTTGCCGATCTGGTTGTGGCGGCGGTGGTCGCCGTGCACCCCGAGCCGGCCGCCGTACCAGAGGCGGGGCCGTTCCTCCAGGATCCGCACCACCCCCACCACGCCGCTGCCGCTGCCGGCGCTGTGGTCGAGGGCGGCGATGGGATAGGCGTGGCCATCCTTCTCGTCCCGGTCGGTGGCCTCGAACAGGTGCTGCTCCTGGCAGAAGATGGCGCTGCGCAGCTGCCAGTAGCCCTCCTCCAGGGGCGTGCCGCGTCGCAGCAGGTGGAAGGAGAAGCGCTGGGAGCTGGCCGTGGGCGAGAGGCGGAAGTCCTCGGCCTCGATCGCCACCCCCCGCCGCACCGAGGGGGTGAAGGCGGCCGGTGCCGAGCTGGCGCTGCGGCCGATGTCGTGGCTGGAGGGGTCGATGAAGAACATGGCCGCGCTCAGGGGATGGCCGGCTCCGGGCCGGCTTCGAACAGGGACAGGGCCGAGCAGGCGCCGCACTTGGCGCAGCCGGCCGCCATGGCCTCGGACCGCAGGTCGGAGGCCCGCAGCCGGTCGCCCACCGCCGTGTAGACGGCCACCATGAAGTCGGTGGAGGGGGCGGGATGGGCCTCCAGGGGGGTGCCGGCGATCGGCACGAAGGGCACCACGAAGGGGTAGACCCCCAGGGTGATCAGCCGCTCGCTCACGGCCACCAGCGCATCGGCGCTGTCCCCCAGCCCGGCCAGCAGGTAGGTGGACACCTGGCCGCGGCCGAACACCGCCACGGCTTCGGCGAAGGCCTCCATGTAGCGCTCCAGCCCCAGCTCCGATTTGCCGGGGAGGATCCGCCGCCGCACCTCCTCTTCCACCACCTCCAGGTGCATGCCGAGGCTGTCGACGCCGGCGTCCTTCATGCGGCCGTACCAGGCCGGGTCCTCGGGGGGCTCGCACTGGGCCTGGATCGGCAGGTTCACCCGGGCCTTGACGGCGGCGGCGGTCTCGGCCATCAGCCGGGCGCCCCGGTCGTCGCTGTTGGGGGTGCCGGTGGTGAGCACCAGCTGGCGCACGCCATCGAGACGCACCGCCGCCTCGGCCACCTCCGCCACCTGGGCCGGCGTCTTTCGCACGAGGGTGCGGTCATCCTCCAGCGACTGCTCGATGGCGCAGAACTGGCACGACTGGGTGCGGTCGCGGAAGCGGATGCAGGTCTGCAGGAGGGTGGTGGCCAGCACGTCCCGGCCGTGCAGCAGGGCGATCGCGCGGTAGGGGATGCCGTCGGCGGTGGTCAGGCCGTAGAAGTTCGGCTCGGGCGGGGTCTCCACGGCCAGGGCCCCGGTGACGCCGCCTGCCGCCGCACCCGTGCCGCTCACCTCCAGGCCGCCGCCGGCGGCGGTGTCCAGCCGGTAGGGCGAGCTGCCGGCCAGGGCGTTGTAGACGGGCACCATCACGGTGGTGCCGTCGATGCTGAGGGCGCGGTGATCGGAGGGGCCCGCCCCGCCGCGGCGGCCGGGGTTGCCGGGCACCGCCGGGTCGACCACTCCGTGCACCTGCAGCTCGGTGAGCCGGCGCCCCAGAGCGCGGCGATCGTGCTCAGCCATGGTGCAGCTCCTCCAGCAGCGTCAGCACCGGGGCCGCTTCGCCTGGAGTGCCGGCCGCGGCGAATCCGGTCAGTCCGGCCTCGGCAGGCCGCTCATGCAGCTGGCGGGCGGGGCTGCGGTCGATCCGCAGCCCCAGCAGGTCCGGGCGGCTGTAGTGGCCGACGCTGTCCATCATGCGTTTGCGTTTGGTGATCAGGCTCAGGTCGAGTTCGGCGATGGCCAGGCCCTCGCCATCGGGCAGGGGCCCGGTCAGGTAGCGGCCCTCCGGGCTGATCACCGCCGTGTGGCAGCCCCCCTGGCAGGCCTTCTGCAGCACCGGATCGGGCGTGATCGTCTCGATGTCCTCCGGCTCCAGCCAGGCGGTGGAGGAGATCACGAAGCAGCCGGCCTCGAGGGCGTGGTGGCGCAGGGTGACGGCGGTCTGCTCGGCGAAGATCGGCCCTACCAGGGAGCCGGGGAACTGGGCGCAGTGGATCTCCTCCCCCTGGGCCATGAGGCTGAAGCGGGCCAGGGGGTTGTAGTGCTCCCAGCAGGCCAGGGCACCGATGCGCCCGAGGGCCGTGGGCACCACCTGCAGGCCGGCCCCGTCCCCCTGGCCCCACACCATCCGCTCGTGATAGGTGGGGGTGAGCTTGCGCCGCTTCAGCACCAGCTCACCGGCCGCATCGATCAGCAGCTGGGCGTTGTAGAGGCTGCCCCCGTCGCGCTCGTTGATGCCCAGCAGCACGTGCAGGCCGAGCTGGCGGGCGGCGGCGGCGATGCGGCCCAGGGCCGGGCCGGGCACCGTCACCGCCTGCTCGTAGAGCTTCAGGTGCGACTTGCCCATCAGCACCGGCGGCTCCACGAAGGAGAAGTAGGGGTAGTAGGGCAGGAACGTCTCGGGGAAGACGATCAGCTGCACCCCGGCCGCGGCGGCCTCCTTCATGGCCGCCACCACCCGCGCCACAGAGCCGTCCAGGCTGTAGAGCACCGGACGGATCTGGGCGGCGGCGACGGTGACCGTGGACGGCATTCAGAGGGTCCAGGTGTCGAGGATGAAGGCGCCTTCCTTGCGGTGCAGCAGCACGATGTCGAGCACATCGAGGGGGTTGACCGGGATGATTCCGGGGATCAGGGCGCCTTCGCCGTGGCCGTAGAGGGCCTGGAGGGCGAAGCGGCAGGCGTAGACCTTGCCGCCCTGGTCCATGAACTTCTGGATGCGGGCGCCGAAGTTGAGGTGGCCGTCGAAGGCGGCGTCGCCCAGCTTGGGGAAGCCCCGCTGCAGCCCCAGGGTCACGCCCGGGCCGTAGAGCAGGATCGAGGTCTCGAAGCCCTTGTTGATCAGGCGGCTGGCCTGCAGCAGGTTCACCAGGCCGATGGAGCCTTCGAAGGCCACGGTGTGGAAGGTGACCAGGGCCTTCTCACCGGGTTCGGCCTTGACGTCGGGAAAGACCTTCTCCTCGTAGTCGACGAGGAACTCACCCGTCTGGTTGGCGGGACGGCTGACCTGGGGCATGGGGAGGTGCGGTCGGTGGAATCGGCATGGGGGACCGTGCCACGGATGAACTTTTGTTCTGTGTCGCCGATGCCACCGAATGCCGCCTCTCGCCCATCGCCGTCGGCGGGGGGATCCGTGGCGGTCGTTACAGGGCGTATCGGCTGCGGCAGCCAGCATCGGATCTCGTTCAGGAGCCGGAGCAGAGCGTGGCCAGGGGTTCGGAGTCGGCGCAGCGGCATGCGGTGGTGGTGGTGGGCGGCGGCCAGGCGGGCCTGTCGGTCGCCCACTGCCTCCAGAAGCGGGGGGTGCGTCCCCTGGTGCTGGAGCGCCACCGCATCGGCCATGCCTGGGCCCGCCAGCGCTGGGAGTCCTTTTGCCTGGTGACGCCCAACTGGCAGTGCCGCCTGCCCGATTTCCCCTACGACGGCGACGATCCCGAGGGCTTCATGGGCCGTGAGGAGATCGTCCGCTACGTGCAGCGCTTCGCCGACCACATCCAGGTGCCGGTGCGCGAGGGCGTGGCCGTGAACCGCCTGCAGGCCAGCGGCCACGGCTTCCTGCTCTCCACCGACGAGGGCGCCATCGAGGCGGAGCAGGTGGTGATCGCCACCGGCGGCTACCACCGCCCGAAGCGCCACCCCCTCGCCGCCCGGCTTCCCGAGCGGATCCTGCAGATCGATGCCCGCGACTACGACAGCCCCGCCACGCTCCCCCCCGGACCGGTGCTGGTGGTGGGCAGCGGCCAGTCGGGCTGCCAGATCGCCGAAGACCTGCACCTGGCCGGCCGCCGGGTGCACCTGAGCGTCGGCAGTGCCCCCCGCTCCCCCCGCCGCTACCGCGGCCGCGACGTGGTCGACTGGCTCGATCGCATGGGCTACTACGCCATGCCGATCGACCAGCACGCCGATCCCAGGGCGGTGCGGAGCAAGACCAACCACTACCTCACCGGCCGCGACGGCGGCCGGGAGATCGACCTGCGGCGCCGGGCCCTTGAGGGGATGGTGCTGCACGGGCGCCTGGCCGACCTCGGCCACGACCGCATCCGGTTCGCCGGCGACCTGGCCGCCAACCTCGACGGGGCCGATGCCGTGTACAGCCGCATCTGCCGCAGCATCGACGACCACATCGCCGCCCAGGGGCTCAGCGCCCCCGAGGAGCCCCCCTATGTCCCCTGCTGGACCCCGCCCCCCGGTCCGCCGGAGCCCCTCGACCTGGCGGCCGAGCCGCTGGCGGCCGTGATCTGGTGCACTGGCTACCGGCCGGATTTCTCCTGGGTGGAGGTGCCCGTGTTCGACGGCGCCGGCCATCCGGTCCACGAACGGGGCCTCACCCGGGTGCCGGGTCTCTACGTGCTGGGCCTGCCCTGGCTGCACACCTGGGGCTCGGCCCGGTTCTGCGGCGTCGCCGAGGACGCCGAGTATCTGGCGGAGGCGATCCGCCTGCGGGCCTCGCGCCAGGCCGCCAGCCAGGAGCGGCTGGAGTGCACCGCCCTGCTGGGCACCTGAGCCCCCAGGCTCAGGCCACCAGGGCCGACCAGGTGAAGGCCAGGCCGATGCCCATCAGCAGACCGGCGGTGATGTTGACCGCACCGCTGGAGGCCGTGCGGCGCCAGCGACGCACGGCCGTGAGGGCCACCAGCAGCAGCAGGCTCTGGCTCACCAGCAGACCCACCAGATAGAAGCCGATCGGGGTGGGCTCCCAGCCGAGCACGGCGCCGCTGAGGGCGTAGCCGTGCAGCAGGAAGGCGGGCACCAGCACCGCCGGGGGCAGGCGCCGGGCCAGCACCAGGCCGGTGAGGGCCACCGACAGGGCCACCAGCGGCTCGATCCAGGGGAAGCCGGGCAGGGCCAGCCCCAGGGCGTTGCCCACCAGCCCGCAGCCCAGCAGGGCCAGCACCCAGCGGAAGGGCTGGACAATGCCCACCAGGCCGATGGCCAGCAGGAACAGCAGGTGGTCGGGGCCCAGGATCGGGTGGGCCAGGCCACTCAGCAGGCCGGAGACCACGCCGGGCTTCATGCCGGTGAGATCCATCAGGTGGTGCGCCGAAGCGGGCGCCGCCAGCAGCAGGGGCAGGGCGCAGACGGCAACCAGGGCGATGGGTGCGGCGATGGGCAGGACGCCGCGCCGCTTGGCCAGGGAAGGCAGGTTCATGAATGTTCTCCGGTCCTCGCCGGCAGGAAAGGTGTCAAGGGGAGGTGAGCGTTCTGACTGAGGACGCCGGGGCGGGGGGGCACGGTGTCCATCACAGCTGCGGGACAGCGGCGGACTTGGGTCACCCCGCACCGCCTTTCCTCCTTGCGTCCTCCCCGTGAAGGGGAGGAACCTCCTGCGCGCCATCCTCCCCCCTCCCTGGTCAGAAGCTGCGGTCATCGGGCGGCAACGTCACGGGCTGCGGGCACAATGGGTGGACGGTTCCCGGGGTCCACCTCCGGGAGGAAACGAGGAAAGTCCGGTGCACGGCAGGGTTTTCCCTTCCACCATTCCGGCGCTGTCCCGCAGCTGTGATGGGGTCACCCTCAGCCAGAACGCTCGCCGTGAACCGTTCCTTCCATCCCCGGCGCGGACCGGGACCCTCGATGACCCACTTTTCCGGCCTGCGCTCCTGGACCCTTCTGGGCAGCGCCGCCGCCCTCGGTTTCGTGCTCGTCGGCCAGCCGGCCCAGGCCCATGGCCTGGCCCACGGCGGCCTCGGCTACGGCTTTCTCCACCCGATCACCGGCGTCGACCACCTGCTGCTGCTGATCGGGGTGGGCGCCGCCGCCTCCTACGTGTCGGCCCAGCTGCTGCTCTGGGGCCTGGCGGGTGCGGTGCTGGGGGGCCTGGCCGGGGCCATGGGCTTCACCATGCCGTTCGCTGAAGTGCTCGCCGCCCTGGCCATCTCGGCGGTGGCGCTGCTGGTCCTGCTGTCCCACCGCGCGGGCCGCAGCCCCGGCCTGGCCTTCGGTGGCGGCCTGGTGGCCGCTGCGGTGGCCCTGCACGGCGCCCTGCACGGCGGCGAGGCCCCTGCCGATGCCTCCGCCCTCGGCTGGTGGGCCGGCGCCCTGGCCGCCTCGGTGCTGGTCAGCGGTGGGTCCTTCCTGCTGATGCGTCGCCTGCCCCTGGTCTGGACGGCACGGCTGGCCCTGCTGCTGGCGGTGCTCGGCGGCGCCCTGGCCCTCGCCCCGATGGGCGTGCTGGTTCGCTGAGGCCCTAAGCCTCTGCAGGCTCCTGCAGCAGGGCCGCCGCCACCGCCAGGGCCCCCTGGCAGGCATCGCCGGCGGGCCCCACCAGGCGGCTGCCGGGCAGGTCCTGATCCAGGCTCCGGGAGAAGGGGCCCCGCAACTGCTCCAGGTGGCGCAGCGCCCCCCCCATCGGGCACACGGCCGGAGCCGCTAGATCCAGGCTGCGGGCCACCCCCGCCGCCATCGCCGAGAGTGCTTCGGCGTTGCGTTCCATCACGGCGACGGCCCGGGGGTCCCCCGCGGCGGCGAGCCGATCGAGCACCGGGGCCAGCCGGGCAAAGCCGGCGGGGCCGAACCCGTCGGCCACCACCAGTGCCTTGAGCCGCTGGGGAGCCCCAGGATCGTCCGGCTCCAGATCCAGGGCCTGCCACAGGGCCCGCCGCAGGGGGGTCTCGGGGAGTCGGCCATCGGCCATCTGCAGGCTCAGGGCCAGGCCGTCCCGGCCGATGTCCATGGCGGAGCCGGCCCCATCCAGCAGCCAGCCCCAGCCGGCGCAGCGGTGCTCGCGGCCGGCGCCGTTTCGGCCGACGGCGATCGTGCCGGTGCCGCTGATCACCACGATGCCCGGGCCGCCGGCGAAGGCTCCCCGCAGGGCGGTGCGCTCGTCACCGGTCACCACCACCCGCTCCGGCTCCAGCCCCAGGACGGCCGCCGCCAGGGCCTGTCCCTGGGCCTGCACCGCCGTGCCCTGCTCGATGCCGCTGGCCCCCACGGCGGCGGCCACCACCACCACGGCCCCGCCGGCGGGCTCGCTGGTGGCCAGGGGCGCCAGGGCCCGCCGCAGGCTCTCACGCAGGGCGGCCGCGAAGCGCTCGGGACCCTCCGGGGCGGCCAGGTGGCAGACACCGGGACCCTCCCCTTCGCCCACCACCTCGCCCGGCCCGGCCGCCCTGGCATCGCCGGCCAGGGCGAGGCGGCAGGTGGTGTGGGTCTGACCGGCGTCGAAGCCGGCGATCAGTCGCATGGCACGGGATCCGCCGCCGGTGCCGCGGAGGCCGCCAGGGTGGCGAGGCTGAACAGGGCGGTCAGCTGCACCTCGGGCCGGAAGAAGATCGTGTCGGTGAGCCCCTGCACCCCCAGCCCGGCGAAGACGGCCACCGCCGCCAGGCAGGGCAGGGCCTGGGGAGCCGTGCTGCGCCACTGGCCCAGGCCCACCTTCACGGCGCTCAGCAGCAGGCCCAGCCCCGCCAGCAGGCCCGGGATGCCGGCCTCCACCAGCAGCTCCAGGGGGATCGAGTAGGCGCTGAGGGCGTTGAACTTGGGCTGCTGATACAGCGGATAGATGAGGTTGAAGGCGCTGTTGCCGGGGCCGATGCCGATCCAGGGGCGGTCCTGGATCATCGCCAGGGCCGAGGTCCAGACGTTCATGCGGAAGTTGTTGGAGCTGTCCTCCCGGCCCGCCAGCAGGCTCATCACCCGCACCCGCAGGGGCTCCACCTGGGTGACCAGCAGCACCAGCACCACGGTGGCCCCGGCCAGCAGCAGCAGGGGGAACAGGCGCCGCCACAGGGGCGGCCAGTCGCGGGTCTGGCGCAGCACCAGCAGCAGGGCCAGCAGGCCCAGGGAGGCCACCATGCCCATCCAGGCGCCGCGGCTGTAGGTGAGCACCAGGGCCACCAGGCCCAGCACCAGGCTGGCCAGGGCGAACAGGCGCCGGCCCCGGCCCCGCCAGCGCAGCAGGGCCACCACGGCCAGGGGCAGGATCGGCAGCAGGTAGCCGCCCAGCAGGTTGGGGTTCTCCAGGGTGCTGTAGATGCGCACCGTGCCTTCGGCCACGGAGTTGCTGTCCGACCAGCGGGCCAGGGCGCCGGGGGCCTCGTAGAGCTGGCGGATGCCGATCACGCTGGTGACCAGTTCTCCGGCCAGCAGGGCCCCCACCAGCCGGTCCCACCACAGGGGGGCGGCCGCCAGCAGCTGGCGCATCAGGGCGTAGACGCTCAGGTAGCTGAGCAGCTTGGCCAGCCCCACCAGGGCGGCCTTCGGCACCGGCGAGAAGCCGGTGGCCACCACCGCCACCGCGATCACCAGCAGCAGCCAGGTGTTGATGGCCCCCAGGCGCCCCGGCGGGGTGCGCAGGGCCCAGACCACCCAGAGCAGGGCGGAGGCGGCGATCAGCAGGCTGAGGCCGGAGCGGGTCACCAGGGGCAGGCCGGCCAGCAGGGCGCAGAGGATCCAACCGGCCACCACGGGCAGGTGGGCGCCGAGGCGGCCGGCGGGCAGGCCGGCCAGCAGCCCCTGCCAGCGCAGCAGCAGGGGCACGGGAGCTGGGGCAGGCACCATCAATCCGCGGCGGCGTCGTGGCGATTATCGGTGCCGTCGCCCGTGGCTTCCAGGCGGGTGTCCAGATGGCGTTCCAGCTCGGACAGTGGCGGCAGGGGGGCGGCGCGGCGGCGGTAGAGGCTGCGGTGCACCGGCTTGCCCTCGGCCAGCACCTGGGCTTCGCGCTCGGTGGCCACCGGCAGGGGATTCCGCTCGGGTCCGCCTTCCTCGGGCCCGGCGAGCTCGAAGGCGCCGCTGGCCTCCACCAGCTGGCGCATCGGCGTGATCAGGCCCTCCACATCGCTCTGCAGGAACAGGCGGCGGCCGGGGGCGAGGGCCGCGGCGATCGCCAGCAGCAGGGCGGGCTGCAGCACCCGGCGCTTGCGGTGGCGCAGCTTGAACCAGGGGTCGGGGAACTGGAGCGTCACCAGCTCCAGCTGCCCGGGGCCCAGCAGCGCCAGCCACTCCGGCAGGTTGACGTTGGCGTTGCCGTAGAGGAAGCGCAGGTTGGTCAGCCCGTCCCGGCGGCGGTCGGCCTCGGCGGCCTCCACCAGGGGCCGGCGGATCTCCAGGCCCAGGTGATTGCGCTGCGGCGCCAGGGGGGCCATCGCCAGCAGGAAGCGGCCCCGGGCGGAGCCGATGTCGAGGTGGAGGGGCAGGGAGGGATCGGCGAACAGCTCGACCAGTGGCGGCAGGGGCCGCGCCAGCTGGTGGATCCGGCTGAGCGGGTTGACGTGCTGACGCACCATCAGAGCGGCGCGGCGGTGCCCCCGGGCGGGTCGTTGGGCACCAGGAAGCCCCAGCTGGCGGTGTAGCCGTGCAGGTGGGTGGTGCCGCCCACCGGACCGATCTCGCCGTTGCAGAACAGGCCGGCGATCGGCACCGTGCCGAACACCTCCCGGCAGAGGCTCACGTCACCGTCCGCCTGGCCGTAGAGGCCTTCGCCCCGGCCCAGGCAGGCGAACAGGAAGGCGGCCAGGGGTTCGCTGCGCCGCCGGGCCTGGCCGGCCAGCAGCTGGCGGGATTCGTCCCGGGAGGCATCAGCATCGCGGAGCTGGAACTGGACCTTCTGGCCGACGCGCATCCGTTCGCCCACCGCCACCGCCCCGTTGCGGGGGTCGACGCCGATCAGGTTGCGCACCAGGAAGGAGCCGGGCGCCTCCGGCGCGGGGGTGAGGTCGGCGGTGGGGAGGCTGAAGTCGCTGCGGCCGACGCCGAGGAACAGGGAATGCTTCACCTGCTCCCGCTCGGCGGGGGTGAGGTCGGTGAGGATCGACTGCAGGGCGGCCACGGGGCTGTTGCGGGTGCTGCCGCAGCTCACCTCGATCACCACGTTGCGCTGGGCCTGCTCCACCTCCAGCACCGGGCCGATGGGCCGGCAGCCCTGGGCCACCAGGGGATCGAGCCGCCAGGCCCCCTCGATGACACAGCCCACCGCCCCGGTGCGGACCGTGTCGGCGGGGTCGCCGTCGCTGGCGCCACTGCCACCTGTGCCGAAGAGCAGCGAGCCGTGGGCGGCGCTGTGGGGGCCGGCGATGCCCCCCACCTTGGTGGTGTTGGGGTAGGCGTAATCCAGGCCGCTGATCAGGTCGTTGATGGCGGTGCCGGTCGGATCGAGCAGCAGCAGCATCGACTGGCCCTCCTCCAGCTCGGCCCCCACCCGTTCCCGCCAGGGCTCGGCCGGACCGTCGAGGTCGGGCAGGGAGGTGGTGTCGATGGCGAAGGGGCGCAGACGGGCGCCGGGCAGCCGCAGCAGGGTGACGGCCAGGGCCGGCTGGTGCTCGATCTCGTGGGGAACCCCCGCCGTGTCGGTGCCCACCACGCCGCCGCCGACACAGCCCAGCCAGTGGGCGGCGTTGAGCTTCTGCTGCAGCAGGGGCAGCAGGCGGGGGAGGTCGCTGGCGTAGCTGGCTGAGGCGAACACCAGGGCCAGGTCGGCCTCGCCGGAGCCGCGGAGCTGCTCGAACACCTGGTTGACGGCTTCCTGGAGCGAGGCATCCCGGCCGAGGGCGGTGCGGCACCAGGGGCCGCCGGGACGACGCTGCAGCCAGGGAAAGGAGGGGAGGGAACCCATGGACGGACCCTATCGCCTGGGGGGCACACGGATAATGGCGCCTTACCGAACCGAGCGGACGTGCCGGAACAGCTCTATCGCTCCCTGGTCTGGCTCGACGTGCGGCTGGGGATGCTGTTCGCCGTGGGGCTGCCGCTGGTGCTGCTCGTCTGGGCCGCCCTGCGCAAGGAGCAGGCCCTGGTGCGCCTGATGGGCCTGTATTGGAAGGTGGCCAGCCTGCAGCTGATCGCCCTGCTGCTGCTCACCGACAACCGCCCCACCGGCTTCCTGCTGCTGGTGCTGGCGCCGCTGCTGGTGGTGGTGACCCTGTGGTTCTGGGTGGATCTCAACGAGGAACTGGCCGACATGCCCCCCTGGCGGGCCCTGCCGCTGACTCTGCGCATCTGGCGCTGGAGCCTGACCCTGCTGTCCCTGGGCGGGGCGAGCCTGGCGGTCACCGCCCTGCCCTGCATGGGCGGCGCCGGTCTGCGCCTCTGCCGGGCCTGGCTGGAGGCGCCGCAGGGGCTGCACGGCGTGGTGGCCCGGGTGTTCGCCTTCGTGTTCGGCGGCGAGTGGACGCCCGGTGTGGCCGCCTTCGTGGGCTACGCCGCCCTGGTGGCCTATGCGGTGGGGCTGCTGCAGTGGCTGGTGGTGCGCCTGCCGCGGCTGGGCCGGGTGGCCGGCGAGTTCTGAGCTGAGCTTCGGAGCTGTTCCCCATGACCGACACCACGCCCGACCCCGCCTCCCCCTCCGTCGCCGCCCTGCTGGCCGCGCTGGAAACGATCAGCCGGGAGCGCCCCGACCGGGTGCTGCGCCTGGTGGGCACCCTGCCGCTGCCGGAGCCGGATCCCTCCGGTGCGGGTGAGGAGCCCTTCGAGCTGCTGATCTTCCGCGGCTTCTCCAGCAGCGTCACCCACCCCACCGCCTTCGACCCCGACCAGCCGGCCCTGCCGGCCTCGGCCCGCATCACCGCGGCCCTGCTGCTCGCCGGCCCTCTCAACCCCAGCGATGAACGCGGCCTGGCGGGGCCGCTGCCGGCGGCGACCTACCTGGATCCAGGGGCCTGGGACGGAGCGACCGGGGTCTGATTTGGCGATCACGATGGGTTTGACGGGGTGATGCTTGGGGAGCCGGGAGGTACCTATCACTTCGAATTCACCACCTGTCGCCATCATCCAGTTCTCCCGACACCCACCCCGGACGATCTGATTGTCTTCTTTGTGCCGGACAGGCAGGAATGGTTGCAGCGTTGCCAGACCATGGAATCGGCGGGGTTCAAGTCCGTCGGTCCCTTCAATCCTTACTGGGAGCAACAGGGGCGCACGTTCGAAGACCACGATGGCTATCGCATCGTGTTGCAGGGGAGCTCCTGGAACAACCGCACGGAGTAGCTCGCATGAAGTCGCTCGGACGAAGCGTGCAGGCCCTCGGTAAAGTCATCGCCCGAGAGCCCCTGAGTCATTTGTTCCGCCCGACCCTCCGGTTCCTGCTGCCCCTGGCGGGTCTGGCCGTGGTGCTGGCCCATCCCGAGGCGGCCCGTGCCGGCGCCTGCGAGGACAGCTTCGCGCAGACGGGCAACCCCCTCTCCGGCACCCGCTTCCAGGCGCAGGTCACCATCGACGACCTGACCCCACCGGTGGCGATTCGCCAGCTGCGCGGCATCGCCGCCGGCCGGGGTTACGACATCCTCAGCGAAGAGGCCGACGACGGCAGCATGCTGCTGGAGCAGCCGCGATCGGGCTCGGCCCGGCCGTTTCCGATCATCGCCACCGCCCTCGCCGAGCAGGCGGCCGCCAAGGTGAAGCTGGAGGCGAAGCTCCCGGCCGGGATGCTGGCCGGGGCCGGTGGGGCGCGCACCGAACTCTGCGCCATGCTGAACGCCATCAAGGGCGGCCCGGAAGGCATCGCGGCGGCGGAGCGCAGCGCGGGGGCGGTCTCCTCGGCTGGCCCGGTGGTCATTGATGCCCTGGTGCTGTCGCAGCAGATCTCCCAGGAAGCCGACACCAACGCCGCCTCGATTCCCTCCCGCTACCAGGGCAAGACGTTCACCATTAAGGGTCGGGTGGCGCACGTCGCCAGGGACGGCAGCGCTTACCGCATCGACTACGACATTCCCCGCTCCACCAACGATCTGGCGATCAGGTTCGGCAAGTTCCGCTTCCTCACCCAGATCAGCTGCCTGGCCGCCAAGGGCCAGGGCGCCTATGCCCTCTCCCTGCGTGAAGGCCAGGGCATCCGGCTGACGGGGCAGTACAAGGACTACGACCCGGCCCGGCATGTGATGTGGTTCGAGGGCTGCCGGCCGGTGGATTGAGGGGCGGCTGACAGACAAAGCCAGGCGGGCTGGCCATCATGACGGGGCCGTCAGGAGGGCCATGGCCGCCAGGGACCCGATCCGGGACTTCTTCAGCTTCCTGCTGGGGGGCGTGCTCTTCACCATGGGCGCGTTCCTGTTCTTCAACCAGGTGATGGTGAGCTCGGTGCCGATGGGCCTGGGATTCCGCCTCGGCCGGCGCTTTTCGGGGGGCTGGGGTGGTGCGGGTTCGGCCTGGGGTGGCGGCTGGGGCGGCGGTTTCGGGATGTCCCAGGGGCTGGGGGGCGGCTTCGGCCTGCTGCTGATCCCGCTCACGGTCGGGGTGTGCCTGCTGTTCGCCCTGCGCAACCAGCGCTGGGGCTGGTTCCTGGTGCTGGCCTCGGTGGCGGCCCTGGCGGTGGGGGTGCTCCAGACCCTGATCATGAGCTTCCAGCCCACCTCCCTCTGGAACCTGCTGACGATGGTCGCCCTGATCGGCAGCGGCGGCGGGCTGATGTTCCGTTCACTGATGGCCTACGACGATGGCAAGGACCGGCAAGAGCGAGCGGACCGCGGCGAGCGGCAAGACCGTTGAGGACCTGATCGTCGAGATGGAGCCGGTGCCACCCGGGGGACGGCCCCCGACGCCGCCGGCCCTGCCGCCGGCGTCCGAACCGGCCCGGTTTCCGATCCTCCAGCGGCTGCTGATGGTGGCCCTGGTGCTGGTGGGCTTCGGCGCCGGCTGGCTGGCGGCCGGCCTGCGGGCCTCCCTGGCCGAGAAGCCGGCCGCCGGCGGGCGGGGCGAGACCCGCCAGGACCTGCTCGCCGATGGCTGGGCGGAGGCGGATCAGGGGGTGTTCACCCGCCGTTGCCAGGGGATCTGCCGCAAGCCCCGGCTCTACGGCGGCGGCATCGTCGATGTGATGGAGGTGGCCTGCCTGGAGCGCCCCTGCGGGACCATCCAGGTGACGTTCGATGTGCTCGACGGCACGGGCCAGGTGATCGGGGAGGTGGCGGAAACCAAGATCGGCCGGCAGGGGGAACGGCTGCAGTTCGTGATCGAATCGGATAAGCCGCAGGCCCGAAGCTTTGCGCTGCGCTCCTTCACCGCCCGCGCCAGGGTGGAGTGATGCTCATCCGGGGTTCAGCGCCTTGAAGACACTCCCCTTTGACGACGGCTCCGAGCTGCCGATGCTCGGCCTGGGCACCTGGAATTCCCCGCCGGGGGAGGTGGGGGCGGCGGTGACGGCGGCCCTGCGGCTGGGCTACCGCCATATCGACTGCGCCGCCATCTACGGCAACGAGGCCGAGATCGGCGAGGCCCTGGCCGCGGCGATCCGCTCCGGCCTGGTGAAGCGGGAGGAGCTCTGGATCACCTCCAAGCTGTGGAACAACGCCCATGCCCCCGAGGACGTGGCCCCGGCCCTGGAGCGCACCCTGGCCGATCTGCAGCTCGACCACCTCGATCTGTATCTGATCCACTGGCCGGTGGCGACCCGACCCGGCGTGCTGCTGCCGGAGGTGGCCGGCGATCTGATCGCCCTCGAGGCCCTGCCGATCGCGGCCACCTGGGCGGCGATGGAAGCGGCCGTGGAGCGGGGCCTGTGCCGCCACATCGGCGTCAGCAACTTCGGCATGGCCACCCTCTACGGCCTGCTGGGGCAGGCGCGGATCCGGCCGGCCATGAACCAGGTGGAACTCCACCCCTACCTGCAGCAATGCTCGCTGTTCGCCTTCTGCGAGGCCCATGGCGTGCACATGACGGGCTTTTCGCCGCTGGGGGCCCCTGGCCTCAGCCTCCCGGTGCCGTCAGGGAGCCGGCCGGTGCTGCTGGAGGACCCCACCATCACAGCGATCGCCACCCAGCGGGGCCTCACCCCAGCCCAGGTGCTGCTGCGCTGGGCCCTGCAGCGCGGCACGGCGGTGATCCCCAAGTCGGTGACCCCGGCACGGCTGGCCGAGAACCTCGCCGCCGGCGAGGGCGAGCTGGCCCCCGAGGACATGGAGGCGATCGCCGGGCTCGACCGGGGCCATCGCTTCATTGACGGCTCCCTGTGGGTGAAGGAGGGCGGCCCCTACACCCTGGAGTCGATCTGGGCCTGATCAGGCGGGTGGGCCAGCCCCGGCCAGCCGCCGCCGCATGTAAGCGATGGCCAGCTCGCCGGCTTCGGCCACCAGTTGGTCGCGGCGGCCCTGCTCCTGGGTGGCCGCCAGCCAGAGCAGGTGGCCGACGGTCTTGACCAGCACGTAGGCGAGCAGGTGGGCGTCCTCTTCGCCCAGGTTTGTGCACTCGCAGCCGGCCCGCTCCACCAGCAGGCCAGCCCAGTCGGCGATGAGGCGGGCGTCGGCCTCGGCCTCGATGGCCAGCAGCTCGGGGGTGGCGCTCTGCACATCCAGGAAGATGGCCGGGTAGCCGGGGTGGTCGCGGGAGAAGCGATCGGTGAGGGCCACGGCGGCGGTGATGGAGTCCTCCAGGGAGAGCGACTGGCCGTCCCCCTCATCGAAGAAGGCCCGAAGCTGCTCGTGCAGCTGCTCGGCGTAGCCCTCGGCGAGGCTGCGCAGGATGGCGCCCTTGTCGGGGAAGAACTGATAGAGGGAGCCGATCGGCACCCCGGCCCGGGCGGCGATGGCGTTGGTGGTGGTGGAGCCCACGGCGCCCTCCACGAACAGCTCCTCGGCCGCGGAGAGGATCCGCCGCACCCGCTCCTGGCTGCGGGCCTGGCGCGGCTGGCGGCGCAGGGGGGCGGGTTCGCGGGGAGTGGCGTCGGCCATGGGGAATCGGGCGCAGCCTGAAAACCTGAGCAATCCTCGCATCCCCGTTGACAAACGCGAGCGATGCTCATAATTTCATGCACGTGAGCAATGCTCATGTTTCTTCGCGCTGACCCCGATGACCACCACTGCTTTCCGCCCCACCACCGCGCTCTTCGAGCCCCAGGAGCTCCCGCCCCAGCTGTTCCGCGTCCTCGGCACCTTCGTGGCCATGAGCGGCGGCGACACCGACCTCGAGCTGGTGGGGGCCCTGGCCGACGCCCTGCTGGAGACGCCCTCCTATGCCCTGATGGCCGAGCAGCTGCGCCGCGATCCGGCCTGCGCCGCGCTGATCGAGGCGCGCTGGATCCCCCCGGCCCACGACCTGGCGCAGCTGGCAACACTGCCCGAGGGCAGCCTCGGCCAGGCCTACGCGGCGTCGCTGGCACGGCTGGGCTACGACCCCAACCTGCACGCCGGCATGGTGCCCGCCAGTGATGCGGCCTATGTGGAGCTGCGGCTCAGCCAGACCCATGACCTCTGGCACGTGGTCACCGGCTTCGACACCACGGTGACGGGCGAGATCGGCCTGCAGGCCTTCCATCTGACCCAGTTCCCCTACCCCCTGGGGGCCGTGCTCACGGCCCAGGCCCTGGTGTCGGCCACCCTCGGGGCCCCCGAGCTGCTGCCGGAGCTGGTGGAGACGATCCGCACCGGGCTGCAGATGGGCCTGGAGGCCAGGCCCCTGTTCGCCCAGCGCTGGGAGGAGGGCTGGGAGCGGCCGCTGGTGGAGTGGCGCGAGGCGCTGCAGCTGCGGCCCTTCGCCGAGCGGGTGGGGCAGCTGTGAGCGGGAAGGCCGTGGGCGGATCCCTGCTGCGGCGGCCCGGCTTCCGCTGGCTGTGGCTGGGCCAGACCCTGCTGTTCGCCGGCGTCCAGTTCTGGTTCGTCGCCGTCACCTGGCTGATGCTGCTGCGCACGGGCTCGGGCACCGCCCTGGCCCTGGTGCTGATGGCGGCGGCCCTGCCTCGGGGGCTGCTGCTCCTGCTGGGCGGCGTCCTCAGCGACCGCCATCCGCCCCGGACGATGGCAGTTCGGGCCGGAACGATCCTGGCGACGGCCACCGGGGTGCTCACCCTGCTGGCCAGCCGCGACGCCCTCGACCTGGGCCCGGTGCTGGCGCTGGCGGCCGTGTTCGGGGCGGCGGAGGCCTGCCTCTACCCCGCCGCCCTGGCCCTGCTGCCCCGCCTGCTGGAGGACCGCCACCTCGGCAGGGCCCACGCCTGGCTCCAGGGCAGCGAGCAGATCAGCAACGTGGCCGGCCCGGCTCTTGCGGGGCTGTCCCTGGCGGTTGCCGGGGCGACGGCGGCCCTGGCCTTCGACACCGTGATGCTGCTGCTCGCCGTGGGCTGCTTCGTGCAGATGCGGCCTTGCCTGGCCGCGGCGGACACGGCCCCGTCGGGGGGCCTGGGGCAGGGCCTGCGGGAGGGGATCGCCTTCGCCTGGGGCCACGGGGCGATCCGCACGGGCCTGACGCTGATCGCCATGATCAACCTGGCCGTGCTGGGCCCGGTGGTGATCGGCGTGGTGGAGCTGGTGACGCTGCGCTTCGGCGGTGGCGCCGCCAGCTACGGCTGGCTCCAGGCCGCCTACGGCGTGGGTGCCCTGGTGGGGGTCTGGTGGGCCGGCCGGTTCGGCGCCATTGCCCATCCGGGGGGCGCGCTGGGCTGGCTGTCGGCCGGGCTGGGGGCGGGCCTGCTGGGGCTGGCGGTGGCCGGCCAGTGGTGGACGGCGGCCGCCCTGCTGGCGGCGATGGGAATCGGCGGCGGCCTGGTGGGGGTGCTGGCCACGGCCTGGTTGCAACGGGAGACCCCGGCACCGCTGCAGGGCCGGGTGATGGCCCTGGCGATGCTGGCCGGCGTCGCCTTCGATCCCCTGTCCCAGGCCCTCTCGGGGGTGCTGATCGACATCTCCCTGCCGGGGCTGTTCGTGATCGCCGGGGGGAGCCTGCTGTTCACTGTGCCGTTTGCTTTGGGCAGTGCACGGGGGTGACCGCCTTGGGTTGGATCTTTTTGCGGGTCTTGAGCAGCTCAAGATGGGTGAATCGGCAAAACTTGGGTATCGCCGGTTACAGGTGGTTATCTGACCCGTGAATCATTGTTAGATAGTGGAAGTTGCGCTTAAGGCTGTGCAGCATCGCGATTTCAAGCCATCCTCCCTGCCGCTAGAAGGGTGGTTCTCTGATTGGGAGCACATGCGAAGAGTGGTTCACGTAACCGTCTAATGACTTGTTCGCCCAAAGTTCACTCATCAAACCACTGGAGAGTTCAATGCAAGAACATTACTGGGTTGTCGGCGCAATGTTTGGGGGGAGGGAAGACATGCTTGAAGAGTTTGTACGCCGAGGCTACTGGTACTGCTGGGATCCAAAGTTGAATCGTGAAATTCCTGAAAACGTCGCTGAATTGTTTCCAAAAATCAAGGCTGGTGATCGTCTTGTGGTAAAAAAGATGCTTGGGCAAGGTTCTTCGTCAATTCAAGTGCTCGCCTTAGGCATAGTCACCGATACTGACCTAGAAGAGTGGCGGGTGTATGTCAAGTGGCTCCTCACTGATCTTTCGCGAGAAGTCCCAATCAAGAACTTTATGGGCTCACTTCATGGTCCCGTTGAGGCCTCGTCATGGAGGGACAGTGCATTTTGCATCTGAATTCTTTACAGGCCTTAGGGCTAACTCCTACATCAAGTGGACCTGCCTGCGGCAGACCACTCATGTTGAACGTTAGACCGCCTAACTTCCCTTCAAGGAAACTATCCAAGTACCATAAGCGAATCACGCTCGGCAAGTCATGGAAAAATCACAATTAATGCACATAGAGTGAGTTGCTCTTACGCCATGGTGGATCACTCTCCCAACTGATTGTAATTTCCTTTCGGTAACTGCTAAACCTATGGAAATCGAAACAAAATACGCTCTCCGGCTTTTCTTTCCAAGTCCAACGTTTGTCCAGATTTATTTTGAAGCAATTGCCAATGCAATTGATGCCGGTGCCACTGACGTACACATCACCATTAAATCAGATGGTAAAATTCATAACCCAAACATTCTTGAGATAACAATACAAGATAACGGATTAGGCTTTTCAGATGAAGGATACGAGCGCTTTAAGCGCGTTCAGGAGCCTCAGGATTCAATACACAAAGGCTTAGGACGCATCGTATTTCTTCAGTACTTTGCTCGTGTTGATGTTTCAAGCATTTACTCAGGATCCAAGCGAAACTTTAGCTTTGTTCATAATTTCAATGGGGATTCAGAGGTGGTTCAAGCGAATCCCTCGGATCAAGCAGGGACCAAGCTCACATTTAAGGAATTTAGCAATAGCCGATTGAAATCATATGATGATATCAGGCCGTCTGCGATCAAACGTGAATTACTCGAGCAGTTTCTTCCTGCTTTGCACGAGCGGAGGATTGCAGAAAAGCCACTTAGGATAAAAATCTCTCTGAATACTGATGAAAGCAATCCGCAAAAGAACTTCTATTCCGATACATTGCTTCTCTCCCCAGATGATCTGCCTGAACTGAAGATCTCAGTAATCAGCGAGCCAACGCTTCATTTCTTTAGTAAGATAGAGGTTTTTTCGGCGGTTCTGACGGGTCAGGAATATCCACTTGTTCTTACTGCGGTTAACATTGATGGCCGTTCTATCCCTATAAAGATTCTTGCTCCATTGAATATCCCAGCAGGGACATCTGCAATCTTTCTCTTTAAATCTGATCTTTTTGGCAAGTCTGATCTGGCTCGACAGAAACTAATCCTTCCCGAAGGGGTTCGAGAGAATGATCTCTTTCGATATCTTAAGCTAGAAGTTGGCCGAATTCTTGGTGAGGAACTTCCTGAGATAAGAACACGTAACGCAGAAGTGAAGACCAGCTTTGAAGAGGACTTCCCTCATCTTATTGGTTTATTTGATGAGACAACAGTCGGACTCATCGCTCGCGATGAGGTGCTTGAGACCGCGCAACGAAAGTTTTTTCAGCAGCAAAAAGAGATAATTGACTCAGATCCAACGGACGATGATGCGTTTCAAAAGTCACTAGAAATGTCGGCTCGTTCACTCACGGAGTATATTCTATACCGAGATTGGGTAATCAAGCGTCTGAAAAGTACGACACCAGAAGACATTGAGGCCACACTGCATAACCTTATTGTGCCTCGGTATAAGACCTTTGATCAGGAGAGCCTAGTACAGGATATCTACAGAAATAATGCTTGGATACTGGATGACAAGTTCATGACATTCAGAACAATTCTTAGTGAGGCAAGCATGAAAGCAGTCATAGCTGCAATAACTCTTGAAGATGAATCGGTAGAGGATGAAGGCAGGCCTGATATCTCAATGATCTTTTCCGCAGACCCTGATAAGGCCGAGTGCGTTGACGTTGTTGTTGTTGAGCTGAAAAGGAAAAAGAAAGATGATAAAGAATCAACTTATGCAGGAGTGCAGCTTGTCAAGCGTGCACGTCTTCTTGTTGACCATTGCCCAAATATTCAAAGAGTCTGGTACTATGGCATTATTGATATTGACGATGACCTTTCTCAGTTATTGGAAGATATGGCATGGACGCCCCTATATTCGAAGGGCAAGGTATTCTATCAACCATTTACTGTTAGGAGGAAGTCAGATGACATGCCGATTCCTGCGCCAACCTTCCTGATGTCATTTAATTCAATTACTGAAGACGCGGCGGCCAGGAATCATGCATTCCTGGAGTTGCTTAAGAGTAACTTTAGAAACCAAGAGAAACTTTCTGCTGGCATGCCGATCGTTGATAATCCTCCAGTAGCTTTCGAAAAGCCAGAATCACCAAACAACACTAACAGCGGTCTAGAATCATCTTCACCCTGCCCTGAAGAAAGGGATCAACTTCGTCAGTAGATGCTTCTGGAGGGTGAGGATGAGGGTTGGCCAGGCAAATGATGTTAACTATTGAAGATTCAGAGTCAGGGGCACCTGAGTGGCGGATTAGGACCTTCTTTGACTACTGGCGCAAGAGGCAGGGGTTCATTGAAGGCTTGGACTTGAAGGAAAACTGTCACGAAGCGAATGTCCTTTTGTGGGCTGCTATCGATGCGCTTTCCAATCATTGGGCTAAGAATCTTGGCAAAAGCCATGTCACGAAGACAAGCAAGCGGCTTATGTTTGATGCATTTCTTGCTGCTTACGGCGGTGAACACTTCCAGCTAGTCTCCTTGCCAGATGTTTGGCAACGTGCGTCATGTCACCCTGGGGATTTACCCGTAGAGTGTCGCTCACTTTGCCAATGCATTGACCGCCGCACTCCCCAATCAACTGACCGACACACTCGGCGATTAAGCGATGATCTCGTACTAACTACACTTCTTAAGCGTATAATAGATTCTTGCGACTTGAAAGATCCAAACTCCTTGTGCATCTGGCTTAGGGCATCTCGCTACGGCTCTCTTGCATACAAGAGCATGAGAAACTCATACATTCATGAGGGACGACCAGGGCGCACCTCCCACTCCTTCGCGCTCCATGATTCAGAAGTCGCACCTACATACTTGACCAACATCTACGCATCGCCAGGGGTAATTGGCTTCTCCCCAAGCTTCATGCTGAGAGTCCTTAATCGCTGCATCAATGCTTTTGAAAGAGAGTCGCTGGATTTCCAGATTGATCCTTCACCACCATAGTCTGAAGGCGATGAATATACCTGAAACCCTAGCTGACCAAAATCACCATTCACCTGAGCCGCCACCTCAAAGCTGTTTTGAAGTTCCTCGGGAGCCATGCGGCTAGATGATGGCCGTTGGTGGTCAGCACAATGGAGCGCATCGCCGATGCCGTAGGATCATCATTACGCCTAACTCCTCCGCGGGCACTAACTTCTAATTGCCCTTAGAACAGTGATTTTTTAATGGCAGCAAAACCGAAGAAGCCGCATTGCCCCGTTGTGGCCGTTCTCAACATGAAAGGCGGCGTTGGCAAGACAACAATTTCTGCGCATGTCTTTCGACATCTGTACTCACATTTGCGGAAGCGAGTGCTCCTCGTTGACCTTGATCCGCAGTTCAATTTAACACAAGCGGTGTTGACGGAGAAGAAGTACGAATCGCACAAGGCTGATGGGCGCACTATCTTCAGTGTGATGGAAGACACGGCTCCCGCCTCCATCTTTAAGGTGACCAGCACTGTCGGTTCGCCGCCATCCCTTGACCAAGTATCTGTGAAACTGCGGCAATTCCAGAATACAAATCCTGAGATCAACCTGCTACTGGTTCCTGGCGACTTTGGTCTGGTTAAGTATTCTATGATTGAGGCAACTAACGTGTTGGCCCCCATCAAGACTCGGTTCTCGCAGTTTATTGAAGGCTGTCGTCAAGAACGAGATCTGGTTTGCATCGACTGCAATCCCAGCAGTTCCTTCTTGACGATGTGTGCTCTCCAAGTCGCAACGCATGTCCTTGTTCCTGTAAGGCCTGATCGCTACTCCATACTCGGTCTACGAATGCTGAATCGGTATATTGCTGATTTGCCAATCCTCTCACGGAAACCGGCCTTGATGGTGTTGCTAAATGGAGTCAAGTCGTCGGGCTATGACCCAACCGTTGAGAACGCTCTACGGAGCGACCCGGATTTTGGGCCGGCAACCCTTGCCAACAGCCTGCACATCTCACGTGTTCTTGAGGCCTCGCCCGGCTACACTGGCTTCGCTACTGACAAACGTGGTCAAGGCTGGCGAGTGACGCCGAGAATCACGGCCATCGTTATGGAGTTGAAATCTGCGTTAGGTCTGACATGAACGACGCTTATGTTCGAATCTGCCGCCTACTTGCGGCCTCTGGATATCGAGAGAAGGAACTTATTGAGTTCATTGAGCAAGCTACTTTTGAAGGGTCAAAGTTCTTTCTCTCAACTATCCGCGAATTGCGCAAACATGAGAACAATGAATCAGCTTATCACGTGTTTATTGACAGGCCTTCCCATGCATCTAAAACTCCATCGAGTGATACGGCCATTAAGATCGAGCGCCTGCTTGTTGACGAAGCGCGGATGCCTAGGGCGGCTGCAATAAGTGCGCTAAGCGAAGAAGTCAAGCGCCATTTTCCATCGCGTCACATTCCTTCGGAGTCTCGCAAGGGTTTCGTTAATTGGATTCGCCGGCTCTCTGAGGTGGTGCCAGAGAAGGATCTTCTTTATTTGGCGACGGCAATTCGCAATCGCGTAGTACAAGACGCTCCCAGTGACTGGCGACTCAAGTAGGCTATGCATGCAAACCAGACTTATGATCTTACGGTTGCAAGCCATGTGTTTTCCGGGAAGCATGGAGCCGAGATCTCGTTGGCCGTAGAGCAGAACTCGTCTCTGCTTGTTCACTGGCTGACCTATCTGTCGAGCTATCACAAGACGGGAGTTGGTGACGAATTACTTGACGCAGTCGCCTCGGCGATTCGAGAGGTTGCTGGAGTTTTGTCGTTGGGTCTCGTGAGGCCTGCTTTGTTTTCGCTCCGTAGTCAAATTGACCTGCTACTTGGATGGCTGTACTTCAAAGACCACTGCGTAGAGTGGTTGCATGTAAACCAAACGGGTGACGGGTTTAAGCTGAAGAAGGAGCTGTTTAACTACCTAGATCAGCACATACCAGAATTTGGAGCGAGGATTAGGACGCTGCGTGATATTAAGACTCGGAACGAAGTCGACCCTTATCGCTTGCTCTCGGCACACATTCACGCACAAAGTCTGCCAGTTCTACCAGTCGTGACTGACCTGGCCGACTTGGTAAGGCCTAAGTCAGCTTGCCTTGAGTGTGCTGAGGTGTCCTTTGAGGTCGCCGAGTTTCTCAACGATCTACTACTTGCCATCTACGCTCCCGATTGGGCATCTTTGCCAGTTCCCGTGCGGACGGCACTTGTATCTCGATTTAAGTCAACAGATCAACAAAGGGCCTTCTTCCCGTAGCAGGGTGCGGGTCAAGCTTTTCTCAGCCTTGCTCACTATTGCGAGCTCTTTAAGGCTGTGATAAGGCATGCTGCGTATCATCTCAGTTTGGCCTAGCATCGTTCTCCCCCGCAGGTAGCTACGTTTGCCCGTTCAGAAGTGAATTCGTAACCTACAATTCATCTTTGCTGATCGAGTTATGGCTGTTTCTTGTTCTTGAGAGAGAGCTAACAACTCGATAGCCCAGGAATCGTGGAAGAACCCTGGTGCAGTTCCTTGCAAGCCAAGCTCCCGTAGGCGGGAATCTAGGTGCCCTTCTTCTGCAACTAAGACTGGGGCTGGTGGCTGAGACGGAGCGCAACGGGTTCCGGATGGGGGTTTGCATCTATCCCAACCCAGATGCCAGTCCCGATCCAGAGCGTTACGCCCGGATGCCGTCCATCCATGCACCAAGAGAATGGTCATGGTCGAGGTTCTGGTGGATCGCCCAGTCCCAGGATGTGATGGAGATCATCGACGCGCTTGAGAAGACCTTTACTAGCGACCCTGATATTCACATCCTGTCGCGCCACCACGCCCACCCCTCCTGATCGCCCCCGGCCCCACCCCCTCCCCCATGGCCACCAGCGACTACTTCCGCCCTGATTCCCGCTCGGCCCGTGAGGCGTTCATGGCCGCCGCCCGTGGCGCAGGCGCCCGGCTCAGCAGCCATGTCCTGCCCGAACACCGCGGCCCGGCCGGCGAGCCGCTCGCCATCGATGTGGCGGCCCTGGGCCCCGCCGAGCCCGAGTCCCTGCTGCTGCTGATCTCCGGCACCCACGGCGTGGAGGGCCTGGCCGGCTCCGGTTGCCAGGTGGGCGTGTTGCTGGATGAACTCCACGGCGCCCTGCCGGCCGGCGGCGGGGCGCTGCTGATCCATGCCCTCAACCCCCATGGCTTCGCCTGGCTGCGTCGCGGCAACGAACACAACATTGATCTCAACCGCAACGGCCTCGACTTCCGCGGCCCCCTGCCCCAGAACCCCGCCTACGACGCGCTCCACGACGCCCTGCTGCCCGGCGACTGGGACGGGCCCGAGCGGCAACGGGCCGACGCCCTGCTGGAGGCCTTCATCACTGGGCAGGGCATGGCCGCCTACCAGGCGGCGCTGCAGCGCGGCCAGTACACCCATCCCACCGGCCTCTTCTACGGCGGCAGCCGCCCCAGCTGGTCGCTGTCCACCCTGGAGAAGATCCTCACCGATCACCTGGGCCCGGCCTGCAGCCGCCTGGCGGTGATCGACCTGCACACCGGCCTGGGCCCCTGGGGCTACGGGGAGCTGATCGGCAGCGGCAGCAGCGACGCCGACTGGGAGCGGCTGCAACGCTGGTATGGCCCGGAGGTCACCCGGCCCGGCCTGGGCCCCTCCAGCTCGTCGGTGGTGTCGGGGTCGGTGCCTGTGTTTCTGCGCCGGCTGGCGCCATCGCTGGAGCTCACCTACCTGGCCCTGGAGTTCGGCACCCGGCCGATCGCTGAGGTGCTGGCGGCCCTGCGCGCCGATGCCTGGCTGCACGCCCTGCCCGATCGCCCCACCCCCCACCGGGAGGCGATCCGCCGCCAGGTCAAGGGCGCCTTCCTGATCGACAGCCCCGCCTGGCGGGCCGCCGTCTACGGCCGCTGCGCCGATGTGGTGCTGCGGGCTTGTAGGGGGTTGGGGGCTAAGCCGTAGTACCGCTTGGCAGCCGGCAGTACAGGGATGCCGACGACCGGGTGCATGCCATGGCGGTGATCTCAATCAAGTTGAGCGAGGCCCTTGATGCCCAGCTCACCGAGCAGGCCCAACAGCGCCGTCTCAGCAAGTCTGAATTGGTTCGACGCGCCTTGACGGCGTTTCTCCAATCCCCAGAGCAGGGAGTGGAAGACGCAGCACAACCTTCCGCAGTGGACCTGTCATCCAACCCTGCTTACCTTTTTCAGGCGCAATGAGAATGTGCTCGCTTCTCTGGCGGATGCCGCATTGATCCGCCTGGCGGAGATCATCGACTCTCCATCCTTTTGACAACGGACAGTGACTTCAAGATCTATATCTGTACACAATGTACATTTCGATTGCCCACCTTGTGCGGCCCCAGGCGCGGCTGGGGCGAGAGTGGTTCTCCTCGGCGACCCCGCTCGATGCGATCCCCCCTGGTGGCCCTGTGTGCCGTAGCCGCTCTGGTGATCCCGCCCATCCCGGCCGGCCAGGCCCAGACCGCCTGGCAGACCTGCTCCTTCAACGGCCGCGTCGAAGCCTGCCTCGTCGCGGGTGGCTCCACCTCGTTCACGGTCACCTTCCGCTCCGACGGCAAGCAGATCGAGATGGAGAAGGTGGGCGAGCCCTGGACCTGCGGCCAGGGGGACCGGGAGGAATGCGGCAAGTTGCTGATCACCGAGCCCAGCAACGGCCGCACCACCCTGGCCACCTACAGGCAGACCTCCGCCGCCTTCCTGGTGCGCAGCGAGCGCGGCAATACCTACGCGATTCCCTATTGAAGGCGGTAGATCATCGGGTAATGGTTGAGTCGGCTTGCGCAGGCCTGAGGCGGCTACCTTTGCGTTGATGATGTGATGACGGATGCCGACAATCCTCAGAAGTGGCCCGTTCAGGTTCTACTTCTACAGTCACGAGCCAAACGAACCGCCCCATGTTCATGTGGACAGAGATCAGGCATCCTGCAAAGTCTGGCTCTCTCCTGTCGGACTTTCCTCCAGCCTTGGCTTTAAGGCCAACGAGCTTCGTGAGATTGAGCGGCTGGTCAGCAAGAACAGAGCTATCCTGCTGAAAGCATGGGAGGAGTTTCATGGCTAACCCTGGCGAGCGGGTCACAGGCGTTGCCTGCACAGAAGACAAGCTGACGGTCGACCTGGCTGATGGACGAACCATTTCGGTGCCTCTCGCCTGGTATCCCCGTCTTCTGCACGCCACCTCTCAGGAGCGTGTGAATTGGGAGATTGCTGGGGCTGGCTATGGAATCTATTGGCCAGATATTGATGAGGACTTAAGTGTGGAAGGTCTACTCCGTGGAGCGCCGGCGTCCCAGGTCAAGACACTGATCAGTTAGCGCCACCACCACCGCCGCCACCGGCTTCCTCGGCCTGGCCGATGCGGGCGAACAGATCGGTGCTCTCGCGGTTGAGGTGCACCACCTGCACCAGGCTGCCGCCCAGCTTGAGCCGGCGGATCACCTGATCGAGGGCGGCGACGCCGCTCTGATCCCAGATGTGGGCGTCGGCCATGTCGATCGTCACCCGGGCCGGGTGTTCGTGGATCTCGAAACCGGCCCGGAAATAGACACTGCTCACGAAGAACAGCTGGCCGCGCACCACATAGATGCGATGGTCGTCGCCCTCGAGGTGACTCTCCACGGCGATCACCTTGGCCACCTTGCGGCTGAACAGGATCCCGGCCAGGGCCACGCCGGCGAGCAGGCCGATCGCCAGGTTGTGGGTGATCACGGTGATGCCCACGGTGAGCAGCATCACGGCGGTGTCGCTCTTGGGGATCCGCCGGATCCCCGTGATCGAACCGATGTTGGCGGTGTTGATGGCGATCATCACCATCACGCCCACCAGGGTGGCCATCGGGATCCGGTTCACCCAGTCCCGCGCCAGCAGGATCATCGCCAGCAGGCTCACCCCCGAGGCCAGCGTCGACAGCCGCGTGCGGCCGCCGTAGCCCACGTTCATCACCGACTGCCCCACCAGCGCGCAGCCGGCCATGCCGCCGAACAGGGAACTGACGATGTTGCCGATCCCCTGGCCCCGGGCCTCGCTGTTCTTGTGGCTCGTCTGGTCGGTGAGGTCGTCGAGGATGTCCTGGGTGAGGAAGGTCTCCATCAGCCCCACCAGCGAGATCGCCAGGGCCGTGGGCAGGATCAGGCCCAGCGTTGCGAAGCTCAGGGGCACCTGGGGCAGGGCGAACCGGGGCAGGCCCGCGGGCAGCGTGCCCAGGCTGGCCACCGTGGGCAGATCGAGCCCCAGGCCGATCGAGATCCCGGTGGTGATCAGGATGGCGATCAGGGCCGACGGCACCACCCGGGTGAGGCGCGGCAGCAGGTAGATGATCGCCAGGGTGAGCAGCATCAGTCCCCACACCGCCGGCAGCTGGGCGGCTTCGACCACCACCTTTTCCGGGTGGAAGACATCGAGCCCCAGCTGGGGCAGCTGGGCCAGCAGGATCAGGATCGCCAGGGCATTGACGAAGCCCGCCATCACCGGCTGCGGCACGAAGCGCATCTGGTGGGCCAGCCGCAGGTAGCCCCAGGCGATCTGGAAGACCCCGGTGAGCACTCCCGCCGCCAGCAGGTACTGCAGGCCCAGCCCCTGCCCAAGCAGGTCACCCTGCTGCACCAGGCCCGTCATCAGCAGGGCCGTGGAGCCGGTGGCGGAGGTGATCATCGCCGTGCGGCCCCCCACCACCGCCAGGGTCACCGACAACAGGAAGGCCCCGAACAGGCCCACGCTGGGGTCCACCCCGGCGATGCCGGAAAAGGCGATCGCCTCCGGAATCATGGCGAAGGCCACCACCAGGCCCGAGAGGATGTCGCGGTGGGGCAGGCCCCACCACTCCTTGATGGAGAAGGTCATGAAAAAACTTGGATGGATCAATCCCTGTTCAGGTCCCCCGGCCGCGGGCCGACCGGGTGCTGCCACGGCGGCGGTGGCCTACGGGGGAGTGATCGTCATGGGGCCGACCGTACCAGCCCTCCGGCACCACAGCCGGGTGAGGCTGGAGGCCGTGCTCAGAGCCAGTGCAAGGGGTAGGGCATCGCCCCCGGCACCCAGCGGCTGAAGGCCCAGGCCAGGAGCACCAGCAGCAGGGATCCGATCAGCACCGGGAACAGCAGGAAGGGCCACGACATCCCCAGAAAGGCGGCCAGAAACGCCATGCCCCCGGCGGGGGGATGCAGGCAGCGCAGCTGCTGGCCCAGCAGGATCGTGAGCGCCACGGCCAGCGCCAGCACCAGGGGGCCCTGGCCCAGCAGACTCACCAGCCCCACCCCCAGGCTCCCCCCCAGCGTGTTGCCGAGCACCACGTTGCGCGGCTGCGCCAGTGGGCTGCGCGGGTAGCCGAAGAGCAGCACACAGGAGGCCCCCAGGGGCGCCACGATCAGCACCTGCCCGCTCCAGACCGTCAGCAGAGCCATCAGGCCGACGGCCGTGAGACCACCCAGGGACGTGACGCCGATCTGGCTCAGCCGGAAACGGGGCTGCACGCGGCGCCCCCGTTGACGTTCCCGGCGCTGGAGCACCACCAGTCGCCTCAGCCGCCGGGTGCCCAGCCCCGTGGAGCGTGCCCTGACTCTCCCCATCGGCAGCGGCGCCCCCCTGCTGGCGAGGGTAGAGGGAGAAACCGGCAAGGCACGGGTCGGGCCCCACGAACCAGCGGACGGCCCCGGCCATCCTGGACACCTGACCTAGCCTGCCCCCACCTCGAAATCGCCCCCTTGACCACCGCTCCGGAGGCACCCAGGCCTCCCCTTCCCCCCTTCGATGCCGCATCGGCGGCGAAGAAAGTGCGCCTGGCTGAGGATGGCTGGAACAGCCGCGATCCGGCCCGGGTGGCGCTGGCCTACAGCCCGGGCAGCGTCTGGCGCAACCGCGCCGAGTTCGTCAGCGGCCGTGCGGCCATCGAGCAGTTTCTGGCCCGCAAGTGGGCCCGGGAGCTCGACTATCGCCTGATCAAGGAACTCTGGGCCTTCCACGGTCATCGCATCGCCGTGCGTTTCGCCTATGAATGGCACGACGATTCCGGCCACTGGTTCCGCTCCTACGGCAACGAAAACTGGGAGTTCGATGACCAGGGCTTCATGCACACCCGCATCGCCAGCATCAACGACCTGCCCATTCAGGAGAGCGATCGCAAGTACCACTGGCCCCTCGGTCGCCGCCCCGATGATCACCCGGGCCTGTCGGATCTGGGCCTCTGAGCCTCTGTGGCTGCGCGCCGTCAGCAGGGCTCCAGGCTCCAGCCGCCGCTGCCATCGAGCCGCAGCACCCGCTCGTGGAAGGCCGCCAGGCTGGGCCGGTGCCCCACGCTGATCACCGCCATCCGGGCCTGGCGCAGCAGTCCGTACAGGTGCTCCTCGGTGGCCAGATCCAGGGCGCTGGTGGCCTCATCGAGCATCACGAAGGCGGGTCGCCGCAACAGCAGACGGGCGAAGCCCAGCCGCTGCTGCTCGCCGCCGGAGAGCACCTGCTCCCAGTCGGTTTCGGCCTCCAGATCGAGGTAGCGGCAGATCAGCGGCTCCAGGCGCGCCTGGCTCAGGGCGCGCCGCAGCTCCTCCTCCCCCACCGCTCCCGCTTCGGGCGGCAGGGTGTAGAGGAGCTGGTCCCGCAGGCTGCCCAGGGCCAGGTAGGGCTTCTGGGGCAGCACCATCCACGCCGCCGCCGCCGGGGCCGCCATCCGCCCGCCGGCGGCAGGCACCAGGCCGCAGAGCACCCGCAGCAGCGACGTCTTGCCGCAGCCGCTCGGCCCGCTGATCAGCAGCCGCTCCCCGGCACCCAGCTGCAGATCCAGCTCCCGCACCAGCAGGCCGTCGCCCCCCGGGTTGGCCACGCTGAGCCGCTGCAGCTGCAGGGCCGGGGCCACGGGGGTGGCCGGGGTGCCGGTCGCCCGGGGGCCTGAGGCGCCGCGCAGTTCGCCGATGCGGTGCAGGCTGGCGAACAGGCCCGAGAAGTCGTCGGCCCGATCCACCAGGAACGACAGGGCCGCCTGCACCTGGGCGAAGGCGATGCTGCCCACCGTGAGCTGGCCCAGCGACACCCGGCCGCTGAAGTAGGCACCGGACAGCACCAGGTAGGGCACGAACTGCATCAGGAAGCCGTAGAGGCCGGTGCCCTGGCCCACGAAGGCCCGCCAGCGGATCACCCGTTCCAGGTTCACCAGCACCCGGCCGAAGCGGCGATCCAGGCCCGTGCGCTCCCTGGCCTCACCCTGCAGGAAGGCGATGCTCTCGGCATGGCGGCGCAGGTGCATCAGGGCGAAGCGGAAATCGGCTTCCAGGGCCTGCTGCCGGAAGGTGAGCGAGGCCAGCCGCCGCACCAGCCGCAGGATCACGGCGTTGCCCGCAACGGTGGCGATCACCAGGGTGAGCACCAGGGTGCCGCTGATGCCGAACAGCACCAGCACATAGGCCCCCAGGGCCAGCAGCGAGGCGCAGAAGCCGAAGAACAGGCTGGTGGAGCTCGCCACCGCCCGCTCTACGTCGTCGGCGATGCGCTGGTCGGGGTTGTCGATCGATCCGGCGGCCTCCAGCCGCAGGTAGGCATGGTCGGCCAGGTAGGCCTCCGACAGGTTGGCGGTGGTGCGATCGCGCCAGGCGAGCGAGAAGCGCTGCTGGCCGTAGCTGTTGAGGAACTGCACCGGCAGGGTGACCAGGTAGATGCCGACGAGCCCGGCGGCGGTGCCCCAGAAGCGGGGGGCACTGCGCACGTTGAGAGCCTCCATCACGGCCCCGTTGCCCTCGGTGAAGGCCACGTCCACCGCCGTGCCCAGCACCAGCAGGGCCAGCAGCAGGGTGAGGGCCAGCCAGCGGCGGCGCAGGCCGGCGGCCAGGCCCCGCACCAGCGCCAGCCAGGCCGCCAGGGCGGCTGCGGCCACCGCCAGGGCGATCGTCCCCTGGTGCTGGCTCTCGTAGCTGTGCAGGGCGTCGCGCAGGTAGGGAAAAGCCTGATCCAGCCGGGCCGGGCCCAGCAGCGCGGCGATCAGCTGGCAGGCGCTGCCGGTCAGCAACACCGCCGCCCCCAGGGCCAGGGCCGCCGAGGCCGCCAGCAGGGCGGCGCCCCGCAGCAGCGGCCGGCGACCGCTGCCACCGTCCGGGGCACCGGGCAGCAGCACGTCGGCGGCGAGGCAGTGGAATTCGCCCAGGAGATGGCCGAAGCTGGGCTTGGAGGTGGGCGCCATCAGCGCCCCAGGTGCCGGTAGAACCAGCCCTTGGCCCGTTCGGCGCTGACCACGTAGGCCGCCAGGATCACCGCCATCAGGGCCAGGAAAGCCGGGGGCAGCGGCACCAGGCCGAACAGATGGCCCAGGGTCGTCCAGGGCAGCAGCAGGGTGAGGCCCACCACGGCGCCGGTGGTGGCCATCAGCCAGGGTGAGGGCCGGCTGCGGAACAGGGGCCCGCGGGTGCGGATCACCAGCACGATCGAGGCGGCCGAGATCACCGACTCCACGAACCAGCCGGTGCGGAACTGGGCCGCATCCGCCTTCAGCACCCAGAGCAGCACCGCGAAGGTGAGGTAGTCGAACACCGAGCTCACCAGGCCGAAGGTGACCATGAAGCGCCGGATGAAGGGCAGGCTCCAGCGGTGCGGCCGCTCGATCCAGTCGGGATCGACCCGGTCGGTGGCGATGGTCATCTCCGGCAGATCGGTCAGCAGGTTGGTGAGCAGGATCTGCTTGGGCAACAGGGGCAGGAACGGCAGCAGCAGGGAGGCGCCGGCCATCGAGAACATGTTGCCGAAGTTGGCGCTGGTGGCCATGAACACGTACTTGAGCGTGTTGGCGAAGGTGCGCCGCCCCTCGCGGATGCCCGCCAGCAGCACCGCCAGATCCGGTTCCAGCAGCACGATGTCGGCCGCCTCCTTGGCCACGTCCACCGCCCCCTGCACCGAGAGGCCCACATCGGCGGCATGGAGGGCGGGAGCGTCGTTGATGCCATCCCCCAGGTAGCCCACCACATGGCCGGCGTTGCGCAGGGCATGGATCAGCCGCTCCTTCTGGTTCGGTTCGATCTCGGCGAACACATCCACCGCTTCGGCCCGCACCGGCAGGGCGATGTCGCTGAGCTGCTGCAGCTGGGCGCCGGTGAGCACCTCGGGGTTGCGCAGGCCGGCTTCCTGGCCCACCCGGGCCGCCACCAGGGCGTTGTCGCCGGTGATGATCTTGAGGCGCACCCCCAGCCGCTCCAGTTCGGCCACGGTGTCCCGGACCCCGGGACGCAGGGGATCGCTCAGGCCCAGCAGGCCCAGGAACGCCATCCCCGCCTCATCCTCCGGACGCACCCGGCGGGGCACCTGCGGGCCCTCGGGCGGCCAGCGCCGCACGGCCACCGCCAGCACCCGGTACCCCTCGGCGCTCCAGTCGGCATAGAGGCGGCGCAGGTCCGGCTCCACCGCCGCCAGCGGCCGGGTGGAGCCATCGGCGCCCTCGGCCCGGTCGCACACCTCCAACACCTTGAGGAAGGCCCCCTTGGTGATCAGCACCGGGGTGTCGCCCTGGCGGGCCAGCACGCTGAGGCGCTTGCGCACGAAGTCGAAGGGGAGCTCGTCGAGCTTGCTCCAGTCGCCGTGATCGCCGCCGCCGGCCTCGCGGATCGCCGCATCGATCGGGTTGCTGAAGCCCGTTTCGAAGCCGGCGTTCACCGCCGCCAGGTGCAGCACCGCCGGGTTGGCGGCCCCGTCGATGCCGCAGCTGCGCTGCACCCGGGCCGTGCCCTCGGTGAGCGTGCCGGTCTTGTCGGAGCAGAGGATCGCCATGCTGCCGAAGTTCTCGATCGACGAGAGTCGCTTGACGATCACCTGCAGGGCGGCCATCCGGCGGGCGCCCTGGGCCAGGTTGACGCTGATGATCGCCGGCAGCAGCTGCGGTGTGAGCCCCACCCCGAGGGCCAGCGCGAACAGGAACGAATCCACCACCGGCCGGCGCAGGAACACGTTGACCGCGAAGATCGCGATCACCAGCCCCAGGGTCACCTCCAGCAGCAGGGCCCCGAAGCGGCGTACGCCCCGCTCGAAGTCCGTCTCGGGGCTGCGCTGGCGCAGCCGCGCCGCGATCGAGGCGAACTGGGTGGCCGCGCCTGTGCGCACCACCACCGCGGTGCCGCTGCCGCTGACCACGTGGGTACCGAAATACAGCACGCCGGTGCGGGCCGCCAGGGGGGCCTCGGCGGCCACCGCCACCGCGTGCTTGCTCACCGGAAAGCTCTCGCCGGTGAGGGCCGCTTCGTTGAGGCTGAGGTCCCGTTCCTCCAGCAGGCGGCAGTCGGCGGGGATCCCGGCCCCGGCCGAGAGCACCAGCAGATCGCCCGGCACCACCGCGGCCACCGGCACGGGCTGCTCGCTGCCGTCGCGGCGCACCCGGGCGGTGGTCTGCACCGTGCGCAGCAGCTGGTCCATGGCGCCGGCGGCGCCGTGCTCCTGCCAGAAGCCCAGCAGGCCGCTGATTAGCACGATCACCAGGATGATCAGCCCGTCGGTGGGCGAATCCAGCAGGAAGGAGAGCAGCGCCGCGCCGGCCAAGATCAGGATGATCGGGCTGGTGAACTGGCGCAGCAGCAGCAGCGCGGCCCCTCCCCGTGCCGGAGCCGCGAGGCTGTTGGGGCCCTCGCTCAGCAGGCGCCGGCCCGCCTCCTCGGAGCTCAGCCCGTTCGTTCCGGTGCCGAGCCTGGCCAGCAGCTCGGCGATCGGTTCGCTCCAGAACGGCTCGCCGCTGGCGGCGGCTGGCGATGGGCCGGGGGCTGGATGGGACATCGGAGCAGGCCCGGATCTTCCCAGCCTGATGGAGGAATCGTCCGCTGGTGCCATCGGACCGGGCGCGCCGCAGAGGGCATCGTTAAGGTCTGGGACGTCAGGCGCGGCGCGGCATGGAGGAGACCCTCGTCTTCGTGAGTGTGGGCGCCACCGCCACCGCGGAGCAGGAAGCCTTCGTGCGATCGATCGAAGATCGCCTGCGCAGCGAATCCCTGGTTCCCAAGACCATCGGCCGCAACACCTTCAGCGCCGATGCCCCCCTGAAGGCCATCACCGAGCTGATGGAGCACTGTGCCGGCATCGTCGTCATCGCCCTGGAGCGCTCCTACTTCCCCGCCGGCCTCGACAAACGCGGCGGCCCCCGCCAGGCCGGCCTCACCGAGGTCCGCCTGCCCACCCCCTGGAACCACATCGAGGCGGCGATGGCCTACACCAAGCACCTGCCGTTGCTTGTGATCGTGGAGGCAGGGCTCAAGGCCGAGGGCCTGCTGGAGCCCGGTTACGACTGGTACGTCCAGACCCTGCCCCTGGAGGCAGCGGCGCTGGCCTCCAATGAATTCAACGGCGTGCTGGCCGACTGGAAGGAGAAGGTGCTGGTCCGGGCGCCGGCGGCTGGCGCCACGGCACCCCGCCGTCCCCAGGCCCTCAACCCGGCCGAACTCTCGATCGCCGACCTGCTCGGTGCCCTCCGGCCGGTGCAGCTCTGGAGCGTGGCGATCGCCCTGGCCGGCCTGCTGGCGGGGGCCTTCAGCCTCGGCGCCCGCCTGGTGCCCCCCTTGAAGGACCCATCACCCGCCCGGAGTGCTCTGCCGGGGCCGGCCAACCCGGCCGCTGAGCTTCAGGCCGGCGACACCTCCGGGCGCGGTTGAACGTCGGTGCCGAAGCTTTCCTCCTGATACACCAGGCCGCAGTTGCGCCGGATCCAGTGGGGATTGCGGCCCCGTTCCTCCTTGAGGGAGGCGATGCGATGGCCGCTCCACGCAGACCAGCGCAGCGGAAACCTCGACACATGCGATCGCCCGGCCATGGCGTCGTGAATCATGCAATCCGGCATGTAGAACCCTTCGCGCTGGGTGGTCAGAAACTTCAGCAGCTCCTGGCAACCCTGGCGCGTCAGGACGAAGGCATGCAGGCAATAGAGCGGCCCCTGGAGCACATCGCCCAGCTGCTGGCACGGCCAGGGCCAGAGCTTCTGGCTCAGGCGGGTGAGTTTCCGCGAGCGATTCAACCGCCTCGCTGGATGCAGGCGGGGCAGGGCGTCGTACTGAATCTGGGAGCCCAGGAACAGCAGGTCGAAGTGGCGCGGGGTTTGCTTCAGGAACGCCGGCGCCAGCTGGTGCCACCGCCGCGAGAAGCGGATGTCATCCTCGAAGATGCACGCCCGCGGATAGCCCTGGTCGATGATGTGCTGGAGCAGGGTCAGCTGGGTCACGGCGCAACCCTGGGCGCCGGGAAGGTTGAGAAAGTCTTCGCGATCAAGGAGTTGTGTGATGCCGAAGGATTGCAGACTCTCCCTGACGTTTCCCGTCGCGCCGTCAAAGGCCGACCAGCGACGCGTGTCCGTGAATCCTGCCCATTCCAGTTGCTGACGGCTGCTCTCCCACCGATCCGGCCGGCGATCGAGATTGATCAGAAAGGCAGGGGTGTTCAGTAAGTCCTGCCAGGAGAGTTTGGCCATGCCTCAATGCGGTGCGCAGTCAGGCGCGGACTTCGGCATACTGAGAAGCATCATGGAGAGGGATGGTATCATCACAATCCGGCTTCCGATTGGCTGTAGATGAACGCCCCCGTACGCCGCGGCGTACGCCACACCCCCGTACGTGACGGCCCGGGCGGCTCACCGGCCCATCCCCTGGTCACCGTCGTCGTGGTGTTCCGCGAAAGGCACAGCGTTGCCCTTCGGTCGCTGCACTCGATCCTCGAGCACCGGGACTACCCCTTCGTCCTGCACTACCGCGACAGCCAGTCCCCGCCCTCGGTGCGCCGGGAGCTTGAGGCGGCCGAGGCCCGCGGCGAGCTGAGCCTGTTCCCGGCGGCACCCGGCACCCCCAACCAGCAGCGCAACCAGGCCCTGCAGGCGGTGACGACGAAATATGTGTGCTTCATCGACAACGACGTGCTCGTCACCAGGGGCTGGATCGAGACCCTGGTGACCACGGCGGAGCGAACCGGAGCGGGCATCGTCTTCCCCCTCTACCTGATGGGTGAGTTCGCCGCCGATCGCATCCACATGGCCGGCGGCAAGAACCATCTGTCGGAGAAAGACGGCCGGATCGAATACAACGAAGAGCATCTGTTCGCCAATGCTCCCGCCTCCCGCATCACCCCAACCCTGCAGGGTGGCGACTCCGATTTCGGCGAGTTCCATTGCATGCTGCTCAGCATGGCGATGCTCCGGGAGGTGGGCCCCCTTGATGAGGCCTACCTGCAGGTGAATGAGCACATCGACATCGCCATGCTGGCCCGGCAGGCGAACTACCGGGTCATCTTCGAGCCGAAGTCCGTCGTCAGCTACGTCTACGCCAGCGAACACTCCCCCTACTGGCTCTGCGACATCGAGCCCTTCCGCAGGCGCTGGAGCCATGAGGTGGCGGCCCGGGATGTGGCCCACCTCTCCAGCAAATGGAAGCTGCGCTCCCTCCAGAGCATGACCTCCTTCCTCAACCGCCAGATCGGCAGCATGGAGCCGCTGCACCCCCGCCCCCGGGAGCCCCTGGCCGAGGCGGCCGCCGTGGACAACCACGCCTATCCCTATGTCCACTCCTTCCCTTTGCTGGTGCGGCAGTGCCTGGCGAACGGCCATTCGCCCCAGGAGATCGCGGAGCTGAACAGGGTGTTCGATGTGGCCGCCGAGCTGCACGGCGGCTCCTTCCGGGGCTCCAAGAAAACCTTCCAGGAGCATGTCGTGCGCACCGCCAGTGTCCTGGAGGTGCACGGCGCCCCCTTCGATCTGGTCAAGGCCTCCCTGCTGCATGCCGTCTACATGGCCCACACCACCTCCGGCCGGCACCTGGCCCCCACCGCGCGGAACCGGGCCCTGCTGCGCGAGCTGGTGGGCCGCAGGGTGGAGGCCATCGCCCACGCCTACGCGGCCGCCAGTGCCGCGGGCCCCCGCCAGGCCCCGCCGCCGGTGATCGAGGAACTGCCGATCGTCAGCGCCCAGGCCAGCGTGGTGCGGATCGCCAACGACATCGAGGATCTCCTCGACCACGCGGCCCTGCTGGAGCGCAAGTCGCTGAAGCAGTTCGCCCGGGTCCACGCCACCCACGGGCCCGTCGCCGAGGCCTGCGGCTACCGCGCCCTGGTGGCGGAGTTCGCCGAGCGCATCCGCCTGGCCGAGGCGGCCCTGGCGCCGGGCTCCCAGGATCCGGCGGCGGCGGCCTGGCTGATCGAGCTGCTGCGGCAGCGCTCCCCCCATCCCCTGCTGCAGTCCCATTCCCTCGCCGTGCGCTCACGCCGGCTGGCGGCCCGCGTCGTGCGCAAGCTCCCCCGGCGGGGCATTCCCCTGCCGCTCAAACTGGCGGCCCGGAAAGTGCTCAGTCCCTTCGGACTGGTCTGAACCGGAGCCCTGGCTGCCGCCGGGGCCCGATCAGGCGGGCCCGGCCCCCTGACGCTCCAGCACCCCCACGCAGCGCCCGCACAGGCTGGGATGGTCCGGGTGCTGGCCGATGTCGCTCTCGTGGTGCCAGCAGCGCTCGCACTTCGTCCCCGCCGCCCGGGCGATCCGCACCCGCACACCTTCCTCCTCGGTCTCCGCCAGGAGGGTCTCCGCCGGCGGCGGCCCGCCCACCCGCAGCGCCGAGACCAGCAGCCAGTCGGCCAGGTTGTCGACCTCCGGATGGGGGCTGGCCTCCACCAGCGCCAGGGCCTCCGGCAGGGAGGCCGCCTCCACCGCCCCATCCGCGGCCGGCGCCACCAGCTCCAGCTGCACCTGGGCCTCGAGGGAGGCGCCCAGTTCCCCCCGGCCGCGGCAACCCTCCAGCACCCGGTTCACCTGGGCGCGCAGCTCCAGGATCCGCTGCATCGGCGCCAGCAGCTCGGGGGCCGCCCAGTTCTCCGGCACCGTCGGCCAGCCCCGCTCGAACACCGAGACCTCGGCCACCGGGTAGGGCAGGTTCTGCCAGATGTCCTCGGCCATGTGGCAGAGCACCGGCGCGATCAGCCCCGCCAGCCGCTCCACCACCAGGTGCAGCACCGTCTGGCAGCTGCGGCGCCGGAAGTCGCCGGCCGCACTCACGTAGAGGCGGTCCTTGGCGATGTCGAGATAGACGTTGGAGAGATCCACCACGCAGAAGTTCTGCAGGGCCTGGAAGAAGCGGTAGAACTCGTAATGCTCGAAGTCGGCGTTCACCGCCTCGATCAGGCTGGCGGTGCGCTGCAGCATCCAGCGATCCAGCAGGGGCAGATCGTCGATGGCCACGGCATGCTCGGCGGGCACGAAATCGTGCAGGTTGCCCAGCAGATAGCGGGCCGTGTTGCGCACCTTGCGGTACACATCCGCCAGCTGCCTGACGATCCCAGGCCCCAGCGGCACGTCGGCGGAATAATCCACCGAGCTCACCCACAGCCGCAGCACGTCGGCGCCGTAGGCCGGCTCCTGCTTCTCGTTCCTGCCCCCCTCCACCAGCACAACGGGGTCCACCACGTTGCCCAGGGACTTGCTCATCTTGCGGCCCTTCTCATCGAGGGTGAAGCCGTGGGTGAGCACCCGCCGGTAGGGGGCCGTCCCGTTCACGGCCACCGAGGTGAGCAGGCTGCTCTGGAACCAGCCGCGGTGCTGGTCGGAGCCCTCCAGATAGAGATCGGCGGGGTAGTTCAGTCCCCGGCCCTGCAGCACGGCGGCCCAGGAGGAACCCGAGTCGAACCACACATCCATCGTGTCGGTGCCCTTGCGCCACTGGTCGGCCTGGTCGGCCCAGGCCGGCGGCAGCAGGCCCGCCTCGTCCCGCTCCCACCAGACATCGGCGCCGTGCTCGGCGATCAGGGCCTCGGCGTGGGCCAGGGTGTCGGCGTTGAGCAGCACCTCGCCCGTCTCCCGGTGATAGAAGACCGGAATCGGCACCCCCCAGGAGCGCTGGCGGGAGATGCACCAGTCGCCCCGGTCGCGCACCATCGCCTCGATCCGGTTGCGGCCGCTGGCCGGCAGCCACTCCACCGCCGCGATCGCCTCCAGGGCCTGGGCGCGGAAGCCGTCGACGGAGGCGAACCACTGCTCGGTGGCCCGGAAGATGGTCGGTTTCTTGGTGCGCCAGTCGTAGGGATAGCGGTGCTCATAACGCTGCTCGGCCAGCAGCAGCCCGGCATCCCGCAGGGCGGTGATGATCGCCGGGTTGGCGTCCTTGAGCACGTTGAGCCCGGCGAAGGGGCCCGCCTCGGCGGTGAGGGTGCCGGCCTCGTCCACCGGGCAGAGCACCGGCAGGCCGTACCTGTTGCCGGTGTGGAAGTCGTCGACGCCGTGGCCCGGCGCCGTGTGCACCAGGCCGGTGCCGGTTTCGGTGGTGATGTAGTCACCGCCGATCACCACCGGGCTGGTGCGATCCAGCAGCGGATGGCGGTACAGGATGCCCTCCAGCTGGGCCCCCTTGAGGGTGAGCAGGGGTTCGAGCGGCCGCTCCAGGCTGGTGCGCAGCTGCTCCACCAGCTGGGCGGCCACCACCAGGTAGCGGGGGGTGCCGCCGTTGGTGGTGCCGTCGCGGCAGATGGCGTAATCCAGCTGGCCATTCACCGACACCGCCAGGTTGGCCGGCAGGGTCCAGGGGGTGGTGGTCCAGATGGCCACGAACAGCTGCTCCCGGTGGGCCGCATCCGTGGGGCCGGCGATGCCGGCGTCGGCCAGCAGCCCGGCCAGCGGCGCCGGCAGGTCCACCACCGGGAAGGCCACGTAGACGCTGGGGGAGGTGTGCCCGTCGGGGTACTCCAGCTCGGCCTCGGCCAGGGCGGTGCGGGAGCTGGGGCTCCAGTGCACCGGCTTGAGGCCCCGGTAGATGTGGCCCGCCAGCACCATCTTTCCGAAGACGCCGATCTGGGCCGCCTCGTACGACTTCTGAAGCGTCAGGTAAGGCTCCTCCCACTCGGCCCAGATGCCCCAGCGCCGGAAGCCGCTCCTCTGGGCCTCCACCTGCTCGAGGGCGTAGGCGTGGGCCCGGCGCCGCAGGTCGATGGGGGTGAGCCCGCGACGCTCCTCGCTGCCCAACCCCTGCAGCACCTTCAGCTCGATCGGCAGGCCGTGGCAGTCCCAGCCCGGCACGAAGCGGGCCCGGCGCCCCTGCAGCAGGGCGTGCTTGTTGATGATGTCCTTGAGGATCTTGTTGAGGGCGTGGCCCACATGCAGGGCGCCGTTGGCGTAGGGCGGGCCGTCATGCAGGGTGAAGGGCTCCCCCGGGTTGCCGCGGCTGAGGCGTCCGTAGAGATCGTGCTGCTTCCAGAAGGCCTGCAGTTCCGGCTCCCGCACCCGGGCGTTCGCCCGCATCGCAAAGGGCGTCTGCAGCAGGTTGAGCGTGTCCTTGTAGGACGCCGGGCTTGCCGTCACGTCGCCGGGGCGCGAGAAGGCTGGATTATCCCGCCTCGCCGAGACCCTCCTCCGGCAGTGGCGGCGTCGGCTCGGGCGGGGCCTCCGGGTCGGCCTCCGGCGCCGCTGCCGGCGGAGCCTCCGGAATGGCCTGCTCCAGCAGGGCGTCGATCGCCTCGAACCCGCTGACCACCAGGGGCCCTTCGCCGCTCGCCTCGGGCGCCCCGGTGGTCTCCGCCGTCTCGGCCACCGCCGTCACCGGCTCGGCCACCACCTCCTGGGCCACTTCCGCTGCCACAGCCACCGCGGCGGCCTCCGGTGCCGCTGCCGGGGCGGCGGCGTCCGCCTCGGGACGCACCCACTTCTTGGTGCTGGCGGGGCGGGCGGCGCGCCGTTCCGCCAGCCAGGTCCCCAGGCCGCTGGCCAGGGCGCCGGCCAGCTGCAGCAGCCGCCCCAGGGAGGCCCCGAGCTGGCTGAGGCTGGTCCGCCAGCGCTCCCACGACCAGAGCCGCTGGCGTTCTTCGTCGCTGAGCAGGCGCCAGCGGGCCTGGCCCACCTCCACCCCGAGCCGGCCGATCAGCAGGCCGCCGCAGAGCACCGCCAGCATCGGCGCACCGGTGAGCCGCTCGGCGCTGGTGACGAGCACCAGGCCCAGCAGCAGCACCACCGCCCCCCACACCGAATCCCTGGCCCGGCTCAGCTCCGAGGCCAGCAGGGGCAGCAGCAGCAGCAGGGTGCCGAGCAGCAGGGCCAGGAAGCCTCCGAGGGTGGCAAGCATGGCCGGGGCGACATCTGGTTCCATTCTGGGCGGTGACCACCGGGGCGCCGCCGCCGACGGATCGCACCGGCCGCTCTGTCTAAAGTCCAGCCAGGCCCACCTGGCGGAATTGGTAGACGCGCTGGATTTAGGTTCCAGTGGCTCAGGTCGTGGGGGTTCAAGTCCCCCGGTGGGCATCCCTGACGGATCCGGGCCCGCCTTGAGGTGTGCTTCCGAGGGCGCACCTACGCTTCCCATCAATGGGAATGCCTGCATGACGAGCCCTCTCCGCCAGCTCACGGCGCTGCTCCTGGGCGTGGGGTCGCTGCTGGCGGCGGCTCCCGTCCGGGCGCTGGAGGAGATCCAGCTCACCCTGCCCCTGCTCGAGACGGCGTTCACGGTCCAGATGCGCGAGCTGCGGGATCAGCGCACCCTGCTCTCCGGCAACAGTGACCTCGCCGAGCTGGATCGGGCCACCAACGGCGCCATCGGCCGCCGGCTGGTGGAGGCCTTCCAGACACCCCTGCCCCTGCCGCTCAAGGCCCTCGCCGAGCAGTCGGTGGGTTCACCCCTGGTCAACCAGGTGCTGCTGCTGATCTCCTCGGTGGTGCTGGTGGAGGGGGTGCGCCAGCCGCTCGACTCCAGCCAGCTCGCGGCCTCCCTGGAGAGCAGCCAGGCCAAGGGCAGCCTGAACCTGCTGGAGGTGCTGGAGGCCCTGCCCGGCAAGAGCGCCACGGTGGATCTGCAGCGGGTGGTCTTCGCCATCGATCGACTCACCAGCCAGCAGCGCCTGGGCAACCAGCTGGTGGCCTCCCTGCCCGCCGCCGGGATCAGCCCGGCCCTCAGCCAGGCCGGCCCCCTGGCGGTGAAGCGCCAGGAGGTGGCGATCCCCGTCACCCACCGCCCCAAGCCCCTGCAGGTGGTCACGATCCAGCCGGAAACCGGCTCCAATGGCCGTCTGGTGCTGATTTCCCACGGCCTCTGGGACGACCCGGAAAGCTTCGAGGGCTGGGGCCGGCACCTGGCCAGCCACGGCTACACCGTGCTGCTGCCCCGCCACCCCGGCAGCGACAAGTCGCAGCAGCAGGCCATGCTCTCCGGCCAGGTGCCGCCCCCCAAGCCGGAGGATCTGCGGCTGCGGCCCATGGACATGACCTCGGCCATCGACGCGGCCGCGGCCGGCAGCCTGGGGTTGCCCTCGGGGCTCCGCACCGATGCCGTCGTGGCCATGGGCCAGTCCTACGGCGCCACCACCGTGCTGCAGCTGGCCGGGGCCCGGCCCAGCGCGGCCCTGCTCAAGCGCTTCTGCGACGACGTCACCAATCCGGCCCGCAATGTCAGCTGGGTGCTGCAGTGCAGTTTCCTCAGCTCCGCCGACCAGGCCGGCCTGGCCGATCCCCGGGTCAAGGCGGTGGTGGCGGTCAGCCCGCCGATGTCGCTGCTGTTCGACCAGGGTTCAGCCAGGGCCATGGGCGGCCGGGTGCTGCTGGTCAGCGGCAGCCGCGACTGGGTGGTGCCCTCGGGCCCTGAGGCGCTGCGCCCCATGGCGATGGAGGCCCGCAACGTCGGTGGCGGCCACCGTCTCGTGCTGGCCAAGGATGGCGACCACTTCAACCTGCGCTCCCATTTCGAGAACGGCGGTGGCGCCCTGCGGGGCCTGCTGCTCGCCTGGACCGATGGGGCCTTCGCCGCCGGTGCCGCGGCGGCTCCGGGCCCGGACGCGCCGCCGCTGCTGCCCCCCGATGGCTGGGGAGCCACCGAGTTCCCCCTGGTGGACATCACCGGCAGCCTTCGCAGCCTGCCGCTCGGCCCCAACCAGCCATGACCGCTCCGTCCCGGGCCGCCGTGTCGCGCCGACCGGGCGTCTTCCGTAATCTGGGGCCTCCGTTGGGGATCCGGACCTGGCCCAGGTCATGACAGACACGCTGGCACCCACGTCCGCTTCCGTGGCTTCGACCACCCCCGTGTCGCGGCTCAGTGTCCCCAGGGAGTACCTGGATCCCCCCGCCGCCTGGAACCCCACGGTGGGCCTGTTCCTGGCCGGCTACGGCCTGGCGGCCCTGACCATCTGGGGCTGGTTCGTGGGTGGCTGGCCCCTGCCGGCCCTGCTGGCCCTGGGCTTCCTGGCCCTGCACCTGGAGGGCACCGTCATCCACGACGCCTGCCACAACGCCGCCCATCCCAACCGCATCTGGAACGCGGTGATGGGCCATGGCGCGGCCCTGCTGCTGGGCTTCAGCTTCCCGGTGTTCACCCGGGTGCACCTGCAGCACCACGCCCACGTCAACGATCCCAAGCTCGATCCCGACCACATCGTCAGCACCTTCGGGCCCCTGTGGCTGATCGCGCCGCGCTTCTTCTATCACGAAGTCTTCTTTTTCCGCCATCGCCTCTGGCGCAAAAATGAGCTGTTCGAGTGGGTCCTGGCCCGCACCATCTTCGTGCTGATCGTGGTGGCGGCCGCCCAGCACAACTTCCTGCCCTTCGTCTTCAACTGCTGGTTCGCCCCGGCCCTGATGGTGGGCGTCACCCTCGGTCTGTTCTTCGACTACCTCCCCCACCGGCCCTTCCAGTCCCGCAACCGCTGGCACAACGCCCGCGTCTACCCGAGCAGGCTGATGAACTGGCTGATCATGGGCCAGAACTATCACCTGATTCACCATCTCTGGCCGTCGATCCCCTGGTTCGAATACCAGCCGGCCTATCACGCCACCAAGCCGATCCTCGATGCCAAGGGTTCACCCCAGCGGCTCGGATTGTTCGAGAGCCGTGCCGACGGCCTCAACTTCCTCTACGACATCTTTCTGGGCGTGCGCTCCCACAAGAAGCGCCGCAGCCGTCTGCGTCCCCTGGTCCGGCTGATGCCCACCCGCCATGCCCGCCGGCGCGTGCTCGAACTGCTGCACCGCACCGCCATCTCGCCGGTGCGCTGAGCGCCCTGTCCCCGCCGGCCCGCGTCAGTCGCCCAGAATCTTCGGCACCCGGAAGAAATCCCCCTCCCGCTGGGGGGCCAGGGACAGCAGCTCCTCGCGCACCGGGGTGGGATCCACCGCGTCGGGGCGGGTGACGTTGACCACCTCCACCGCCCGGGTGGTGGGGGGCACCCCTTCGGTGTCCACCTGCTCGAGATGGGCGACGTAGTCGAGGATCCGCTCCAGTTGAACGGTGTAGGTGGCGATCCGCTCCTCGGGCAGGGCCAGGCGGGCCAGCTGGGCCACCTTGCGCACATCGTCGGCCGTGATCCGCTCCATCGTCGCGCTCGTCGTCGTCGTCGTCCGAACCTAGCCGCGGCCGTCGCCGCCTCAGCCCGCTTCCCCGTCCGGCCCCAGGAAGTCGGCCAGGTCGTCGGCCAGGGCCGCCGCCGCCAGCTCCAGGAAGCGGGCGCCATGCTCGGCGCTGGCCAGGAACGGGTCGGAGCCCATGCGGCCATCGGGATGGCGGCGGCGGAAGTCCTCGGGGCCATGGATCGGTCCGGCCGGGGCCGCCTCCGGCAGCGGCCGCTGCTTGGCAACCAGGCTGGGCTCCAGGTGCAGGGTGAGGGCGATCTCGCTGGGGGTGGCGTGGTGCCCCTCCCGGTCGCCGTAGCGATCGCGGGCCTCGCGCATCACCGGGCCGGCGGTGAACCAGTTGGCCAGACGGCAGCGCAGCCGCTCGGCGCCCGGCAGCCCCCGGGAGGCGGCGGTGCCGTAGGCCTGGGCGAAGGCGGCCCGGGCGGTGGCGATGTTGCCGCCGTGGCCGTTGATCACGTAGATGCGCTCGAAGCCGTGGCGCGCCAGGGACAGCACCACGTCATGGAGCACGGCCAGCAGGGTGGAGGGCTGCAGGCTGATGGTGCCGGCGAAGCCCAGATGGTGCTCGGCCATGCCGAAGGCCTGGGCGGGCGTCACCAGCACCCCGGTGCGGCGTCCCACCTCCAGGGCCACCGCCTCGGCGGTGAGGGCGTCGGTGCCGATGGCGCCGGTGGGCCCGTGCTGCTCGGTGGACCCCAGCGGCACGATCACCCCCCGGCAGCGGGTCAGGTAGTCCTCCACCTCGGGCCAGCTGCGCAGCTGCAGCCGGATCGCCTCGTTGCTGGCCACGGGGCCCGGAACCGTGCTGGGGCCTGGGGCGGTGCTGGGCATCGATCGGGTCATGGTGAACATGGCGGCCGGCGCCGTGCTGCCTAGGATCGACCCTATCCGCGGCGTCACGATGCTGCATCGCAAGCTCGACCGTTTTCGCCTGGAGCAGCGACCGGTCTGGGTCTACCTGCTGGATCAGCAGCGCTGGATCGAGCGGGCCCTGGTGGTGGAGATCGAGGGCGATCTGGTCACCCTCCGCTACGACGACGAGGACGGCGACGAGCGCCACAGCTGGGAGGAGAGCGTCCGGCTGGCCTCGATCGGGGCCGTCAGCACCCGGCTGGCCTCGGTGAGCCGCTCCGCCGATGCCGACGACCTGCCCACCACCGGCGACTGTCCCGAGGCCGAACGGCTCGGCAGTTCCTGATCGGTGGCTCGACGGCCGCCTGCGGGTGGAACTCAGTGGGCGGTGCCGTTGCCGTCGTAGTCGTCGGTGTCGTAATAGCCCCCCTTGGTGCCGAAGAACAGGGTGGTCAGCACGAACAGGCCGCTGACGGCCAGAAGCACGGTGCCGAGGTTGAAGCTGGCGGTTTCCATGGTGGGGCGTTGATCAGGAGGTGGGGCTGTTCAGCGCTGAGGCCAGTGTGGCCCGTCGGCGCGTCCACCGCTCCCCGGGGCGGCCTCCGGTCCGCTTCCCCGCACCGTCGACGGTGCCGTGGGGTGTCAGGCGAGGTGGGCGCTGAGCAGCTCGAGGTCCTGGGCGTAGAAATCCCGGATCGAGCCGATCAGGGACGGAGACAGGGCCCGGCGCACCTCCTCGGCCAGGCCCTGCTCCGAGGCGTTGACCTTCACCGGGCTGTGTTCGCTGATGAAGCCCTTCTCCTGAAGCCAGACATCCAGCCGGCTCAGATGGCTGACCTGATCAACGATCAGCTGGCCGGATTCGTCGAACAGCCACCAGCTCTGGGGCCGGAAGATGAAATCGACCCGATGCAGGCTCTGCTGAAACAGCCAGTCCTCACAGAAGGTCCGAAAATCCGACAGAGCCCAGCGCGGGGGCCTGTGCAGCGGAAACTGGGACACCAGCTCGGTGCCGCCGCGCAGCGAGAAGCAGTAGGCCGAAATCAGCCGCTCGACGGGACAGCGAACGAAGGCGACGGAGGTTCGGGCGGCATAGAGGCGGTCGCCCAGCAGCTTGCGCCGGATGAAATCGGCATAGAGGTGCCCGAGGGGGCGGCCGTGGATCAGGGTGGCGGCATAGGTGCCTCCGCACCGGGGGACGTGCACAAAGATGTACCCGGACTTCAGGTAGTCGAGGCGTGCCTTCAGGCCTGTCCGGGTGAAGCGCAGCCGATCGAGGATGGAGTAGCGCTTCGCCATGGCCGCCCAACGTTATCCCTTGGTTAAGACCTGGTTAAGCCAACCGAGTCCCTTCCTGCCGTACCAAGGGACACGGGATGCAGAACGCAACGGAAAAGCCAGCGACCTGGCTGCAGACTCGGCCGGAGGCCGCCCCATGGTGACCAGCCGCCACGACCCTCCGGTTCCTCCCCTCCCCCCGCCCTTCTTCGCCCGCCCCGCCGAGCTGGTGGCCCCGGAGCTCATCGGCTGCCTGCTGCTGCGGCGCCAGCCGTCGGGGGCCCTGCGCTGGGGCGTGATCGTCGAGACCGAGGCCTATTGCCAGAGCGAGCCGGCCTGCCACGGCCACCGCCGCCGCTCGGCCAGCAACGACACCCTCTTCGGGGAGCCCGGCCGGTTCTACGTGTATCTCACCTACGGCGTGCACCACTGCGTCAACGTGGTCACCGGCCGTCCCGACTGGGCCAACGGGGTGCTGCTGCGGGCGGCCGCCCTGCCGGGGGAGCCGGAGCGGGCGGCGGCCGGGCCCGGCCTGCTGGCCCGCTGCTTCGCCATCGACCGCCGCCACGACGGCCTGATCGCCGAGCCCGCCTTGGGCCTGTGGCTCGCAGCCCGGCCGCCTGCCCTGGCGGAGCTGCTGGAGGGGCCGGGGCCCCAGGGGGAGTCGCCGCTGCGGCAGACCCAGCGCATCGGCGTCTCCCAGGGGCAGGAGCTGCCCTGGCGCTGGTACCTGCGCGCCAGCCGCAGCGTCAGCCGGCGGGGCCGCGGCGATCGCACGCCCCGCCACGATGGGCTCGCCGCCCTGCTGGCCTCTACGGTTGGGGCGTTCGACGGGAGCAGAACGCCTTGAGCGGCTGGAGTCACCGCCATGTGCTCGACCTGGCGTCCTTCTCGGTCGACGACTTCGCCACCGTTCTCGAACTGGCCCAGCGCTTCCGGGCCCTGCCGGTGGCCGGGGCGCGCCGCCTGCCCGCCCTCCAGGGCCGGCTGATGACCAGCCTCTTCTTCGAGCCCAGCACCCGCACCCGCAGCAGCTTCGAGCTGGCCGCCAAACGGCTTTCGGCGGAGGTGCAGAGCTTCTCCCCCTCCTCGAGCTCCCTCAGCAAGGGGGAGAGCCTGCTCGACACCGCCCGCACCTACGTGGCGATGGGCGCCAACATCCTGGTGGTGCGCCACCGCTGCGCCGGGGTGCCCCACAGCCTCGCCCGCGACCTCGACCGCTGCGGCGAGCGCGTGTCGGTGCTCAGCGCCGGCGATGGCCTGCACAGCCACCCCAGCCAGGGTCTGCTCGACCTGTTCACCCTGGCGCGGCATTTCGAACCCGAAGCCCCCTCCCCCGCCAGCCTGCGGGGCCGCCGCATCGTCATCGTCGGCGACGTGCTCCATTCCCGGGTGGCCCGCTCCAACCTCTGGGCCCTCACCGCCTGCGGCGCCGATGTGGTGCTCTGCGGGCCGGCCACCCTGCTGCCCGATTGCTTCGCCGACTTCGTGCTGGCCCCGCCGCCGGGCCAGGGGGCCGATCCGGTGGCCGCCCGGGGCCGGGTGCGGATCGAGCGGCGCCTGGAGGAGGCCCTGCCCGGGGCGGATGCCGTCATGACCCTGCGCCTGCAGAAGGAGCGGATGCAGCAGCACCTGCTCACCAGCCTGGACACCTACCACCGCCGGTACGGCCTCAGCCACCGGCGCCTGGCCCTCTGCGGCGACGCCGTGCCGGTGCTGCACCCCGGCCCGGTGAACCGGGGGGTGGAGATCGCCGGTGACCTGCTCGATGATCCCGGCCGCAGCCTGGTGGAGGAGCAGGTCCGCAACGGCATTCCGATCCGGATGGCCCTGCTCTATCTGCTCGCCGCCGTCTGAGGGCTCAGCCCGTCGGAAGGCGGTCCCAGCCCTCAGAGCAGCTTGAAGCCATCCAGCAGCAGCCCGTAGAGCAGGCCCATGCGGGCCATGTCCAGCACCTGCAGCCGCAGCTTGAGCGGCTGGGACAGCAGCCGGCCCCGCACCCGGGCCGCCACTTCGATGGCCAGCACGCACACCAGGGCGCCGAGGGGATCGAACAGGGAGAGGGCTCCGGTGATCGAGCCGACGCTGCCGCCGATCACGAAGCCGCCCAGCAGCACGATCAGCAGCAGGGAGAGGCGGCGCCAGGGATTCTCAGCCCAGGCCTCCAGCAGGTTGCCGGACTGGGTGATCCGCTGCTGGAATCGGGTCTGCTGGAAGCGGGGAGGCAACGGTGCGAACCTGCCGCTGGGTGGAAAGGGGAGCAGGGGGCTCACCACCCAAGGGTGGAAAGCCGCTGGCGGTGATCCCCATCACCCGGCCCATTCCCTGCGATCTCTTGTCTACACCATCTCTGGCGTCTTGACAGCATTTTCCCCCCACCGATAGGGGATGCCAATAAAAAAGCCCGAGGCCGAGGCCCGGGCGGGGTGATGGGGACGACACCAGCAAACCAATCTCCAGCGGGTCGGGCAAGGGGGGGCAGCCGCTGACCGGAGCGTCCCTGCGGGGGCTTGACGGGTGGCGTGGTCGTTCTCAAACGTCGCGGTTCAGCCGTCCCCGTCCTTCTTGCGGGATCCCTTGCCTTCCAGCAGCTCCAGCAGGGCCTCCATCTGGGCCATCACCCCCCGCACCTCACCGGCCTCCGGCAGGAGCCCGTCCTCCATGACGCCCTGGTGCATCTCCCGCAGCTCCTGGCGGATGTAGCGCAGATGACTGACAACCTGTTCGCGCTTGGACTGCGACATTGAGCGGGCCCCTGATCAACCCCCTCTTTTACCCCATCGCCGATTCACTTCCGTCCGAAACGCTCCCTGGCCTGCTCGTAGAAGGCGAGATCCACACCGTCCAGCCCCGCCTCGCGGGCCAGGGATTCGATCTTGCGCCGGATGATCGGCCGCACCAGGAACGGGATCTCCTTCAGGCTGGTTTCGGCGTCGCTGCTCCAGTCCATCGGCAGGGGTGGGCGTGGGCCGGGGCTCCCGGGAGCCCGGCCGGGAAGAATGGTGGATGGAGAATAGGGGACTCGAACCCCTGACCTCTGCGGTGCGATCGCAGCGCTCTACCAGCTGAGCTAATTCCCCTTCGATCGCCATTATCACCATCCCGTCCCCCTCCCCGGCCGCCCCCTTGGTTGATTCCAGCCTGTCCATCACTCCCGAGCGGCTCGCGGCCTTCGATGAGGCGTCCATCGCCGAGCTCGCCCGACGCCTCGAGGACGACGACTACCTCACCCCGTTCGCGGGCCTGGCCGACTGGCACCTGCTGCGCGCCCTGGCCATCCACCGCCCCGACCTGATCCGGCCCTACGTCCATCTGGTCGATCAGGAACCCTTCGATGAGGAGTGAGGAGGACGCCCTTGCGGGACGGCGGGTGCTGGTGCTGATCAGCGGCAGCATCGCCGCCGTCAAGCTGCCCCAGCTGGTCAGCGCCCTGGTGCAGCGGGGGGCCCTGGTGCGCTGCGTGCTCAGCCCCGCCGCCGAGCGGCTGGTGAGCGCCGTGGCCCTGGCCAGCCTCAGCCGGGCCCCCTGCCACATCGAGGCCGACCAGTGGAGCCACCGGGAGGCCCGGCCCCTGCACATCGCCCTGGCCGAGTGGGCCGAGGTGGTGCTGCTGGCCCCCCTCAGTGCCACCAGCCTGGCCCGCTGGGTGCACGGCATGGCCGACACCCTGCTGGCCAGCACCCTGATCGCCTGCGAGGCCCCCGTGGTGGCCGCCCCGGCCATGAACAGCGCCATGTGGGCCGCCCCGGCGGTGCGCCGCAACTGGCGGGAGCTGCGGCGCTGGGAGCGGGTGCTGCCCCTGGAGCCCGGCAGCGGCCTGCTGGCCTGCGACCGGGTGGGCGACGGGCGCATGGCCGACCCGGCGCTGCTGCTGCTGGCGCTGGAGTCGGTGCTGCTGGCCGGCTGCCGCCGCGACTGGGCCGGGCGCCGCCTGCTGGTCAGTGCCGGCCCCACCCGGGAGGTCCTCGATCCGGCCCGCTGCCTCACCAACCCCAGCACCGGACGCATGGGGGTGCTGCTGGCCCAGGCCGCCCGCCTGCGTGGAGCCACGGTCGATCTGGTGCACGGCCCGCTGGCGGTCGATCCGGCCTGGCTGGAGGGTCTCCAGTGCCACCCCGTGGTCACCGCCGCTGAGATGGAAGCGGCGCTGCTGCGGCTTCAGGACGGCGCCGATGCCATCGCCATGGCCGCCGCCGTCGCCGACCACCGCCGCCGCAGCCCCGAGGGCCGCAAGCTCCCCAAGGAGGCCCTGGAGGCCTCCCTCACCGGTGGCTGGGAGCCGGTGCCCGATCTGCTGGCCGCCCTGGTGCGGCGCCGGCCGCCGGCCCAGGTGGTCCTGGGGTTCGCCGCCCAGAGCGGTGAAGTGCTTGAAGAGGCCCGCGCCAAGTTCGCCCGCAAGGGCTGCGATCTCCTGTTCGCCAACCCGATCGACCGCCCCGGGGCTGGGTTCGGGACGGCTGGCAACGAGGGCTGGCTGCTGGGTCCGGGGTCCGGGGAGCGCCGCCTGGAGCCCATGGGCAAGCTGGCCCTGGCCCACCGGCTGCTCTCGGCGCTGGCGGAAGTGGCGGCCCTCAGGACTCCGGTTCGGGTGCCAGCAGATCCATGAACGTGCGCAGCTGCAGCCGGGGGATGTAGGGCCAGCCGCCGCTGCTCTCCATCTCGGAGAGCAGGGTGAACAGGCCGTTGCGGTCGCCGGGGAGGCTGCTGCGGAAGGGTCCGTCCTGGATGGTGCGGTGCAGGTGCTCGATGCGGCGCAGCAGATCGAGCAGGGCTTCGGGCTGCTCGGCGCGCTGCTCGGCCATCCTCAGAAGGGTGTCGAGGGCCCCCTGGAGCTCGGGGTCGGCGGCTGGGTCGAAGGCTGGGTCGGGCGCGGGTGCGGACGTCGGCGGAGAGGGCGTGGATTCGTCGATCGGGTGGGTGCGGCTCAGGGACATCTCCCTCTCATACAGGTTGTTGAGAGCCCACGCAAGCCACCTGGAATGGGCGTTTTGCACCGGTAGGATCCCGGCCAGCCCAGTTCCCGTTCCGTCTCTGCGGCTTCTCCCCATGCGTTTCCGTCCCCTGCTGGCCCTCGTGCTGGCTCTGTGCCTGACCCTGGTGTCCGCATGCAGCGGCGGGGCCAAAGCCGTTGATCGGGCCAACCTCACCTACGAAGACATCCACAACACCGGTCTGGCGAATGACTGCCCGACCCTCCCCGACTCCGCCCGCGGCACGATCGCCCTGGATCCCTCGGCCACCTACCAGCTCAAGGAGATCTGCATGCACCCCTCCGAGGTCTTCGTGAAGGGGGAGCCCGCCAACAAGCGCCAGGAAGCCCAGTTCGTCGCCGGCAAGATCCTCACCCGCTACACCTCGAGCCTCGATCAGGTCTACGGCGACCTCAAGGTCAGCGGTGACCAGCTCACCTTCAAGGAACTGGGTGGCATCGACTTCCAGCCGATCACCGTGCTGATGCCCGGCGGTGAGGAAGTGCCCTTCATGTTCTCCAGCAAGGAGCTCAAGGCCTCCGCCGCCGGCACCGCCTTCTCCACCAGCACCGACCTCAAGGGCGAGTACCGCGCCCCCAGCTACCGCACCAGCAACTTCCTCGATCCCAAGGGCCGCGGCCTGACCACCGGCTACAGCAGCGCTGTGGGTCTGGTGCCCGCCGGCGATGAGTTCGCCGGGGAAACCGTCAAGCGCTACGTGGATGGCTCCGGCACCATGGATCTCTCCATCACCAAGGTCGATCCCAGCACCGGCGAGTTCGCCGGGGTGTTCACCGCCATCCAGCCCTCCGACACCGACATGGGCACCAAGGCCGTCGTCGACGTCAAGATCACCGGCGAGCTCTACGGACGCCTCGAGCAGGTCTGAGGCCCGGGCCGGGTTCGCCCCCGGCTCCTGGACAACCCGTTGATCCCAGGGGCCCACGGGCCCCTTTTTCATGGCCGCCCTTGTTCATCGCCGAAGGATGGTCTGGGAGGATGGGCCCATTCCCTGTGCTGCCCCGGCCCGTCGCCATGACGCTCGCCAACACCGCCGCCCGCTCCGATCTGATCGCGCCCCACGGCGGCAGCCTCGTCGACCTGATGGTGCCGCCCGACCAGCAGGAGGGGGTGCGCGCCTCGGTGGACAGGGTGCTGGAGTGCAGCCACCGCAACGCCTGCGATGTGGAGCTGCTGATCGTGGGCGGCTTCTCGCCCCTGCGCGGCTTCATGCACCAGGAGGACTACGACGCCGTGGTGGCCGGCCACCGCACCACCAGCGGCCTGCTGTTCGGCCTGCCCATCGTCTTCGACACCGACGACGCCTCCATCGCCGTGGGCCAGCGGCTGCTGCTCACCTACCAGGGCCAGGACCTGGCCGTGCTCACCGTGGAGAGCCGCTGGGAGCCCGACAAGGTGCTCGAGGCCAAGGGCTGCTACGGCACCACCTCCCTGGAGCACCCGGCGGTGCGCATGATCGCCACCGAGCGGGGCCGCTTCTACCTGGGCGGACGCCTCCAGGGTCTGGCCCTGCCCCAGCGGGTCTTCCCCTGCAGCACCCCGGTGCAGGTCCGCGCCACCCTGCCGGCGGGCCAGGACGTGGTGGCCTTCCAGTGCCGCAACCCCATCCACCGGGCCCACTACGAACTGTTCACCCGCGCCCTCGAGGCCCCCAACGTCAGCAAGGGCGCCGTGGTGCTGGTGCACCCCACCTGCGGACCCACCCAGGAGGACGACATCGCCGGCGAGGTGCGCTTCGCCACCTACGAACGGCTGGCCGCCGAGGTGGACAACCCCCGCATCCGCTGGGCCTACCTGCCCTACGCCATGCACATGGCCGGCCCCCGGGAGGCCCTGCAGCACATGATCATCCGCAAGAACTACGGCTGCACCCACTTCATCATCGGCCGCGACATGGCGGGCTGCAAATCGTCCCTCACCGGCGACGACTTCTACGGTCCCTACGAGGCCCAGGACTTCGCCCGTGACCAGGCCACCGAACTCGGCATGGAGACGGTGCCGTCCCTCAACCTCGTTTACACCGAGGAGGAGGGCTACGTCACCGCCGAGCACGCCCAGGCCCGGGGGCTGCACATCCGCAAGCTGAGCGGCACCCAGTTCCGCCAGATGCTGCGCGGCGGGGAGGAGATCCCGGAATGGTTCGCCTTCCGTAGCGTGGTGGAGGTGCTCAGGGCCGCGGCCTGAGCCCCGTCCGACCCCGGACGCCGATTAACATTCTGTTACTTTCATTCTCACACAGGAGACAGGGTCGTGAAGAAACGCTGGCGCAATGCGGGGCTCTACGTGCTCCTGGTGATCGTGATGATCGCCGTGGGCACCGCCTTCCTGGAGCGGCCGGACCCGGCCCGCGCCCCCCGCACCCTGCGCTACAGCGATTTCGTCGAGGCCGTCCAGGCCAACGAGATCTCCCGGGTGCTGATCTCCCCCGACCGCGGCACCGCCCAGGTGGTGGAGAACGACGGCCAGCGCGCCGTGGTGAACCTCGCCCCCGACAAGGACCTGCTCAAGCTCCTCACCGACCACAACGTCGACATCGCCGTGCAGCCCAACCGGGAGCCGGCGGCCTGGCAGCAGGCGATCGGCAGCCTGATCTTCCCCCTGCTCCTGCTCGGCGGCCTGTTCTTCCTGTTGCGGCGCGCCCAGGGCGGCGGCGGCAACCCGGCCATGAACTTCGGCAAGAGCAAGGCCCGGGTCCAGATGGAACCCCAGACCCAGGTCACCTTCGGTGATGTGGCCGGCATCGAGGGCGCCAAGCTCGAGCTCACCGAGGTGGTCGACTTCCTCAAGAACCCCGATCGCTTCACCGCCGTCGGCGCCAAGATCCCCAAGGGCGTGCTGCTGGTGGGCCCTCCGGGCACCGGCAAGACGCTGCTGGCCAAGGCCGTGGCCGGCGAGGCGGGCGTGCCCTTCTTCTCGATCTCCGGCTCGGAGTTCGTCGAGATGTTCGTGGGCGTCGGCGCCAGCCGGGTGCGCGACCTGTTCGAGCAGGCCAAGAAGAACGCCCCCTGCATCGTCTTCATCGATGAGATCGACGCCGTGGGCCGCCAGCGCGGCGCCGGCCTCGGCGGTGGCAACGATGAGCGGGAGCAGACCCTCAACCAGCTGCTCACCGAGATGGACGGCTTCGAGGGCAACACCGGCATCATCATCGTGGCGGCCACCAACCGCCCTGACGTGCTGGATTCGGCCCTGATGCGGCCGGGCCGCTTCGACCGCCAGGTGGTGGTCGACCGTCCCGACTACGCCGGCCGCCTCCAGATCCTCGGCGTCCATGCCCGGGGCAAGACCCTCGCCAAGGACGTCGACCTCGACAAGGTGGCCCGCCGCACCCCCGGTTTCACCGGTGCCGACCTGGCCAACCTGCTCAACGAGGCGGCCATCCTCGCCGCCCGCCGCCAGCTGGCCGAGGTGTCGATGGATGAGGTCAACGACGCCATCGAGCGCGTCATGGCCGGCCCCGAGAAGAAGGACCGGGTGATGAGCGAGCGCCGCAAGCGCCTGGTGGCCTACCACGAGTCCGGCCACGCCCTGGTGGGCGCCCTGATGCCCGACTACGACCCCGTCCAGAAGATCAGCATCATTCCCCGCGGCCAGGCCGGCGGCCTCACCTTCTTCACCCCCAGTGAGGAGCGCATGGAGTCGGGCCTCTACTCCCGCTCCTACCTGCAGAACCAGATGGCCGTCGCCCTCGGTGGCCGGGTCGCCGAGGAGATCGTCTACGGCGAGGATGAAGTCACCACCGGGGCCTCCAACGACCTGCAGCAGGTGGCCCGCGTCGCCCGCCAGATGGTCACCCGCTTCGGCATGAGCGACCGTCTCGGCCCTGTCGCCCTGGGCCGCGCCCAGGGGGGCATGTTCCTCGGCCGCGACATCGCCGCAGAGCGCGACTTCTCCGAGGACACCGCCGCCGCCATCGACGAGGAGGTGTCCCAGCTGGTGGCCGACGCCTACCGCCGCGCCACCGAGGTGCTGCTCGCCAACCGGGCCGTTCTCGATGAGCTGGCCGAGCTGCTGGTCGAGAAGGAGACGGTGGATGCCGAGGAGCTCCAGGAGCTGCTCATCTCCCGCGATGTGACGGTGGCCGCCTACGTCTAGGCCTGCCTGCGAGTCCCTGATCCAGTCGTTGCACCACCAGCCCCTGCTGGTGGTGCTTCGTGCTGAGCAGCCAGCGCTGCTGGCCCCCCAGCTGGGCCAGCTGGCCACCCTGGGGGTGCGCCACGTGGAGATCGCCTGGGGCCCATCCCCGGCCTGGATCCCCGAATGCCGGCAGCTGATCGCCGCCTTCCCCGATCTGCATCTGGGGGCGGCCTCGATCTGCACCCCCGCGGCCCTTGCCGCCGCCCTGGAGGCGGGTTTCTCCTACGGCGTCTCCCCCGTCCTGGAGCCGGAGCTGCTGGAGACGGCGGCGATGGGCCGCTTCGCCCTGGTTCCCGGGGTGATGACCCCCACGGAGGTGAACCGGGCCCGCTCCCTGGGCTGTCCGATCGTCAAGCTGTTTCCCGCCGCCAGCGTCGGCATCGGCCACTGGCGGCGCCTGCGGGATCCCCTCGGCCCGCCTCTCCCTTTCTGCATCGCCGCCGGGGGTCTCCTGCCCGGTGATGTGCGTCCCTGGCTGGAGGCCGGGGTCGACGCCGTCGCCCTGGGCTCGTCGCTGGTGGCCCAGGGGCCGGAGCTGCTGCGGCAGGTGCTGGCTGACCTGCCGCAACGGCCCTGATCGGGCGGATTACCAGAGGCTGCACTGGCCCTGCTGGCGCAGCAGGTGATCGGCCAGCACCAGGGCCACCATCGCCTCCACCATGGGCACCGCCCGGGGCAGGACGCAGGGGTCGTGGCGTCCCTTCGCCGCCAGGGTGGTGGCGGCGCCGGTGGCATCGATGGTCTGCTGCTCCTTGCGGATCGTGGCCGTGGGTTTGAAGGCCACCCGCAGCTGGATCTCCTCCCCGTTGCTGATGCCCCCCTGGATGCCGCCCGAGTTGTTGGTGGCGGTGCGCAGGCGGCCGTCGTCGCTGGGCAGGAAGGCGTCGTTGTGCTCGCTGCCGCGCAGCAGGGTGCCGCCGAAGCCGGAGCCGATCTCGAACCCCTTGGTGGCCGGCAGCGACATCACCGCCTTGGCCAGGTCCGCCTCCAGTTTGTCGAACACCGGCATGCCCAGACCCACCGGCGGCCGCCGCACCAGGCATTCGATCACCCCGCCGCAGGAATCCCCGTCCCGCCCGATCGCCTCGATCCGCTCGATCATGCGCTCGGCAGTTCCGGCGTCGGGGCAGCGCACGATGTTGGCCTCCACCGCCTCCAGGCTCACGCCGGCGGGATCGATCTGGGCCTCGATGGTGTGGATCCGGCGCACCCAGGCGATCACCTCGGTGCCGTGGGTATGGGCCAGCAGCTGTTTGGCCACCGCTCCGGCGGCCACCCGGCCGATCGTTTCCCGGGCCGAGGCGCGGCCGCCGCCGCTGCGGGCCTGGATGCCGTACTTGGCCTGGTAGGTGGCGTCGGCATGGGAGGGCCGGAAGGCCACCTGCATCTCCTGGTAGTCCCCGGGGCGCTGGTCCTTGTTGCGGACCACCATGGCGATCGGCGTCCCGAGCGTGACCCCGTCGAGCAGGCCGCTGAGGATCTCGACCCGGTCCTCCTCCTTGCGGGGGGTGGTGATGCGGCTCTGGCCGGGCCGGCGCCGGTCGAGGTCGGCCTGGATCTGCTCCAGATCCAGCGGCAGCCTGGGGGGACAGCCATCGATGATCACGCCGACGCCACCGCCGTGGGACTCGCCGAACGTGCTGATCCGGAAGAGATCACCGAAACTGCTGCCCATCACACCGCCCTGACCAACCGGGTTTCCCGAAGCAGGGAGCCTACCCAGCCGGAACCCGTCGCCATGAAAAAACCCCCTGCGCGAGCAGGGGGTTGGAAGGTTCCAGGAGATCTGGAGGGGTTGGATCAGCCGATCGCCGGGGCGGTCAGGGCCACGGGGGTGGCGCTGGCAGCGGCCAGGTCGAGGGGGAAGTTGTGCGCATTGCGCTCGTGCATCACTTCCATGCCGAGGCCGGCACGGTTGAGCACGTCGGCCCAGGTGTTGATCACCCGGCCCTGGCCATCCAGGATGGACTGGTTGAAGTTGAAGCCGTTCAGGTTGAAGGCCATCGTGCTCACGCCCAGGGCGGTGAACCAGATGCCGATCACGGGCCAGGCGGCCAGGAAGAAGTGCAGGCTGCGGCTGTTGTTGAAGGAGGCGTACTGGAAGATCAGACGACCGAAGTAACCGTGGGCGGCCACGATGTTGTAGGTCTCTTCCTCTTGGCCGAACTTGTAGCCGTAGTTCTGGGACTCGCTCTCGGTGGTTTCACGCACCAGGGAGGAGGTCACCAGGGAACCGTGCATGGCGGAGAACAGGGAGCCACCGAACACACCGGCCACACCCAGCATGTGGAAGGGGTGCATCAGGATGTTGTGCTCAGCCTGGAACACCAGCATGTAGTTGAAGGTGCCGCTGATGCCGAGGGGCATGCCGTCGGAGAAGGAACCCTGACCGAAGGGGTAGATCAGGAACACGGCGCTGGCAGCCGCCACGGGGGCGGAGTAAGCGACGCAGATCCAGGGGCGCATGCCGAGGCGGTAGGAGAGTTCCCACTCGCGGCCCATGTAGGCGAAGACGCCGATCAGGAAGTGGAAGACCACCAGCTGGTAGGGGCCACCGTTGTACAGCCACTCGTCGAGGCTGGCGGCTTCCCAGATGGGGTAGAAGTGCAGGCCGATGGCGTTGCTGGAGGGAACAACGGCGCCAGAGATGATGTTGTTGCCGTACATCAGGGAGCCGGCGACGGGCTCACGGATGCCGTCGATGTCGACGGGGGGCGCCGCGATGAAGGCGACGATGAAGCAGATGGTGGCGGCCAGCAGGGTGGGGATCATCAGCACACCGAACCAACCGACGTAGAGACGGTTGTTGGTGGAGGTGACCCACTCACAGAACTGGTTCCACACCGAAGCGCCGGAGCGCTGCTGGAGAGTGGCGGTCATGAGTGCAGGAAAGTGTGCCGTCGGGCGTGACGCGGGTGCGCTGGCCGTGGGCGTAAGGAAGGGCGACGGATCGCCTGACAGCAATGTAACAGACCATTGCGGCGTGTGAGGCCGCGTTCATGAAGAAAAGATGAGCGTCCCGCCTGGCCTGGCCCCCCTGCCGCTGCTAGGAGGTGAGGTGCTCCGGTCATCCCGCCCTGCCGCCGATGGTCTCGCGTTCGTCGCTTCCTCCCCAGCCACCGCGTACCGCCGGCCAACAGCTGCGTCGACGTCTGCGCGGTCCGCTGCCCGCCCTGCTGCTGCTCCCCCTGCTGGCGGCCGGCTGCCAGGGCCTGCCCAATCCCGAGAGCCGCCGCATCGAGCAGCTCGAGCTCAAGATCCAGCAGCTCGAGCAGCGGCTCAACAAGGCCGACCTGCGCCCCGACACGGCCGATCCGGCCGGCAAGCCCCCCGCGGGCGTCATCAAGTCGCTGACCCTGCGCACCGACACCGAGGACGACCGGCTGCGCATCTACTGGGCCGACGGCAGCAGGACCGACCTCCCCTGCACCAAGGAACAGACCACCCTCGTCTGCGGATGACCATGACCTTCTCTCCCCTGCGGCCCCTGCTGGGCTGCCTGGCCCTGCTGCTGGCCGTTCCCCTGGCGGGGACCTCCCCGGCCCTTGCCCAGATGACCCAGGAGCAGGCCTTCCAGCGGGGCCGGGCCGCGAACCTGGCCCGGATGCGGGCCGAGGTGATCAACGGCGGCCTCGGGGTCTACCGGCCCGCCGCCTGCATGTACGAGCGCAGCGGCGGCAGCTGCCTGGTGCGCGCCGATGCCGAGGGCTTCCTGTTCCGCTTCTACGGCGGCGTCCCCGGCTGGCTCCAGCTCGGCCTGCCCCCATCGGTGGAGACGGAGATCCTCGTCGCCCCGGATGGACGCAGCGTCCTGAGCGTGCTGTACAACGGCGTGCCCCGCTCCCAGCCCGCCCCCGCCGGCCAGCCCCAGGTTCAGCCGGGGCTCTGAAGGTTGCCGGCCAGGGCCTGGAGCGCCTGGCCCCAGCCCGGCTCCACCGGCCAGGACTCCCGGCGGGTGAGGCTGAGGGCGATGCCCTTCTCCCCGTAGGCCGCCTCGTTGATGAAGACGGCCCAGACGGGCCCCTCCTCCTGACCCGCCTGGGGATGGAACGGAATCGTGGCCCCCTCGGCCGTCAGGAAGAGGGGGTCGCCGGCGGCGACCGGCTGCCAGTCGCGGTTCTGGCGCTGGGGATGCACCACCGCCGCCGGGGAGCCGTCGCCGTGGCGCGGCAGATCGAGGCTGCCCAGGTGCCGGTGCACCACGAGCCGGTCGGGCTGGCGCAGGGCTCCGGCGCGGGCCGCCGCCAGCACCTCCAGGGCCGCCTCCAGGGCCAGCTGGCTCTGCCGGCAGATCGGTTCCTGGATCACGCCCTGGGGCACCGGGCCCACCTCCACCACCAGCCCGCAGGGCCAGCGCTCCACCAGGTAGCCGGTCTGGGCCCGGTCCTGTTCATGCAGGTAGATCGGCAGGCCCAGGCGCTGCTGCACCCCCGCCGCCAGGGCCAGATCGGCCGGCCGCCGGCCGTAGACCACCAGGCTGTTGCCCATGGCGGCCGTGGTGCTGTGCAGGTCGAGGGCCACCAGACAGGGGTCGCTGCCGCCGGGCCCGTGGCGGGCCAGCAGTTCCCGGGCCCGCTCCAGTTCCCGGTTCCCCGGCCCGGGGGCGGCCAGCAGGTCGGGAACAAAGCTGCGGTTGAGGTCCTGGTCGAGGTAGCGCACCCCAGCGGCATGGGCGGCGGGGTTGCCCAGCACCAGCTCCAGGGCCAGGCCACTGCTGCGCAGCAGCGCCGGGTGCCGTCGCCAGGCCTCCAGCAGCCAGGGCGCATTGCGTTCGTTGCCGTGGGTGCCCCCCACCACCATCACCCGGCCCGCCACCATCGCCTGCTCGCTCACACGCCCCAGCCTGGCGCAGAGTCAGGGCAGCCAACCGTGATGTCCATGGCCCCGCCCGCCCCGCTGGTGCGCTCCGCCCGGCAGCTCTGGCAGTGCCAGTGGCGTCTGCTGATGGGCGGGCTCGGCCCCGCCGACGGCCAAGGCCGCTACCGCCGGCCGGCCGGGGCCTTCACCGCCCTGCCGCCGCTGCCGGCGGACGCCACCGAGGCCGGCGGCCACGTGCTGATCGTGGGCCGCAGCTGCCCCTGGGCCCACCGGGCCTGGATCACCTGGACCCTGCGGGGCCTGGCCCCGGTGATCGACACGGTGGTGGTGGTTCCCGATCCGGATGCCGGCCGCTGGCGGTTCAGCGAGCCCTTCGAGGGCTGCGCCACCCTGCTCGGCCTCTACCGCCGCTGCGGCGCCGATCCCCGGGCCCGGGCCACCGTGCCGGCCCTCTACTCCCGGAAGAGGGGGACGATCCTGGTGAACGAGAGCGCCCGCCTGATTGAACTGCTCAACGCCTGGCCCGCGCCGCCCGGGGCTCCGGACCTGGCCCCCCCGGCGGACCTGCCGGCGATCACCGCCTGGCGGGAGCGCCTGCAGGGGGATGTGAATGATGGGGTGTACCGCTGTGGCTTCGCCCGCAACCAGGCGGCCTACGACCAGGCCGAGGCGGCCCTGTTCGCCGCCCTCAGGGCAGTGGAGGCAGCCCTCGCCGCCGGCGGGGAGAGCGGCGGCTGGCTCTGCGGCGGTGCCGGGCCCAGCCTGGCGGACGTGGTGCTGTTCCCCACCCTGATCCGCATGGAGCTGGTCTACGCCCCCCTGTTCGGCTGCAGCCGCCAGCCCCTCTGGCAGCTGCCGCGGCTGTGGGACTGGCGGCGCCGCTTCCACGGCCTGGCGGGGGTGGCCGCCACCTGCTTCCCGGACGCCTGGCGGACCGACTACTTCGGCGCCCTGTTCCCCCTCCACCCCTCCGGCATCGTCCCGGCGGGACCGGACCTGGCCACACTGGTGGGCAGCCCGCCCCCGGCCGCCCCCGGCGCCCCCATCCGATGAGCAGCTCCCTGGCCACCCCGGACGGCTCCGACCCCGTCTTCGAGGGGGTGTACGGCCGCTTCACGATCACCGCCACCGACCGCCGCGAGGTGCTCGGTTACCGGCTGGCCCTCACGGCCCTGGCCCTGGCCCAGCTGGCCCTGCTGGCCCAGTGGCGCCAGCTGGGCCCCAGCCTGCTCTGGCCCTGGCTGCTGGTGATGGCGGCGGGCCTGGGCCTGGCCCTGCGCTGGATCCACATCTACCTGCGTCCCCTGCACCGGGCCCTGCAGCTGTTCTGGCTGGCGGGCTGCCTGGGCGGGCTGCTGCTGGCCCTGCGGGCCGGACCGGGCCAGATGCTCCCCGCCCTGGCCCAGCAGCCCCTGTGGATCCTGGCGGTGGGGCCCTTCTTCGCCGCCCTGGCCGGCATCGGCTTCAAGGAGTTCTTCTGCTTCCAGCGATTCGAGGCGATCGGCGTCACCCTTCTGCTGCCCCTGGCCCTGCTCGGACGTCTGGCCGGCGTGCTCAGCCCGGCCACCACCGCCAGCCTGCTGGCGGCCGAGGCCCTCCTGCTGCTGGTGCTCTGCCTGCGCAAGTTCCCCATGCCGGCGGCGGCGGACGTGGGCGACAAGAGCGTCTTCGCCCACCTGGAGCAGCAGCGCCGGGGGCCGGACCCGTCCGTCGAAGCCCCATGAGCCTGATCAGCCTGGTGGGGGCCGCCAAGGACTTCGGACTGCGCAGCCTGTTCGCCGACCTCGACCTGCACGTGGGCGAGCGGGACCGGCTGGGGCTGATCGGCCCCAACGGGGCCGGCAAGAGCACCCTGCTGCGGGTGCTGGCGGGCCTCGAACCGCTGGATCGCGGCGAGCGCCGCTGCCACGCCCGCACCCGGGTGGTGCTGCTGGACCAGGAGCCCCGCCTGGATCCGGCCCTGACCGTGCTGGAGCAGGTGTTCGCCGGCGATGGGGAAGCCATGGCCCTGCTGCGGGAACACGCCGGGGTGAGCCACCAGCTGGCGAGCGGGGCGGAGGAGGGACCGTTGCTGGCCCGCCTCAGCGCCCTGCAGCACCGCATGGACGGCTGCCAGGCCTGGGATCTGGAGCGCCGCTGCCGCGAGGTGCTGGAGCGTCTGGGCATCGACGCGGCCCACCAGGAGCGGACGATCGGCGAACTCTCCGGCGGCAACCGGCGCCGCGTCGCCCTGGCGGCGGCCCTGGTGGCCGAGCCGGAGGTGCTGCTGCTGGACGAACCGACCAACCACCTCGATGCCGAGGGGGTGGAATGGCTGCAGAGCTACCTGGATCGCTTCGCCGGCGCCCTGGTGCTCGTCACCCACGACCGCTACCTGCTCGATCGGGTCACCCGCCGCATCGTGGCGGTGGATCGGGGTGAGGCCCGCCCCTATGAGGGCAACTACGGCACCTACCTGGCCCTGAAGGCGGCCGAGGAGGAGGCGGAAGCCTCCAGCGCCGCCAAGCTCAAGGGCACCCTGCGGCGGGAGCTGGCCTGGCTGCGCCAGGGCCCCAAGGCCCGCAGCACCAAACAGAAGGCGCGGCTGCAGCGCATCGAGGCCCTGCGGGAGGCTCCCACCCGCCAGGGCCGGGCCAGCCTGGCGATGGCCGCCACCGCCCGGCGCATCGGCAAGCGGGCGATCT
>NZ_ASAC01000026.1:112500-356616 GCF_009834675.1 Cyanobium sp. Copco_Reservoir_LC18 | reverse complement strand
AGCACACCGAACCAACCGACGTAGAGACGGTTGTTGGTGGAGGTGACCCACTCACAGAACTGGTTCCACACCGAAGCGCCGGAGCGCTGCTGGAGAGTGGCGGTCATGAGTGCGTAGAAGGAAGACACCGAGCGGTGGCGCCGAAACGCCGAGCCGGTGGAAGGAGATGGGGGCGGACTTCCGCCCCGCAGCACTGTAACAGTGTGTTGCGGAGTGTGAGGGCCGCCTTCATGAAGAAAAGCTTTGCTTCCCGGCGGGCGCCTCCCGCGACCCCCCTCCCAGGCTCCCCTCGCCGGCCCCCTGCCCCCGGGGCGGTCGGCCCCCACCGGCGAGGGGAGCCCGCTTGTTAGCGTCCGGGCACCCCCTCGAGCCGCGTCCGCCGTGAGCGATCAACGGGTGCTGCTCGTGCGGCTGCCCTGCAACCCGATCTTCCCGATCGGCCCGATCTGCCTGGCCGATCACCTGCACAAGTGCTTCCCCGCCCTGCCCCAGCGGATCCTGGATCTGGCGGCCGTGCCTCTCCTCGATGTGCAGCGGGTGCTCCTGGAGGAGGTTGATCAGTTCCGGCCCACCCTGCTGGTGTTCTCCTGGCGGGACATCCAGATCTATGCCCCGGTCGATGGCCGGGGCGGCAATCCGCTGCAGAACTCCTTTGAGGTGTTCTATTCCGCCAATCCCCTCAAGCGCCTGCGGGGGGCGATCGGCGGGCTGCGGCTGATGGGTTCCTATTACGGCGAGCTGTGGCGCAACCTGCGCCTTGTGCGGCGGGGCCTGCGGCGCGCCCGCCGTTACAACCCCGGGGCCCGGGTGGTGATCGGCGGCGGGGCGGTGAGCGTCTTCTATGAGCAGCTGGGCCGCGGCCTGCCCACCGGCTCCGTGGTGTCGGTGGGGGAGGGGGAAGGGCTGCTGGAGAAGCTGATCCGTGGCCAGTCGCTCGCGGCGGAACGCTGCTATGTGGTGGGCGAGGCTCCCCGTCCGGGCCTGATCCACGAGCAACCGGCAGGCCTGGAGAAGACCGCCTGCGACTACGCCTACATCGAAGCGATCTGGCCCCAGCTGAACTGGTACCTCGATGGCGGTGATTTCTACGTCGGGGTCCAGACCAAGCGCGGCTGCCCCCACAACTGCTGCTACTGCGTCTACACCGTGGTGGAGGGCAAGGCCGTGCGGGTCAACCCGATCGCCGAGGTGGTGCGGGAGATGCGCCAGCTCTACGACCGCGGCGTGCGGGGCTTCTGGTTCACCGACGCCCAGTTCATCCCGGCCCGGCGCTACATCGACGATGCCAAGGACCTGCTGCGGGCCATTCAGGCGGAGGGTCTCACGGACATCCGCTGGGCGGCCTACATCCGTGCCGACAATCTCGATGCCGAGCTGGCCGAGCTGATGGTGGCCACGGGGATGAGCTACTTCGAGATCGGCATCACCTCGGGCTCCCAGGAGCTCGTGCGCAAGATGCGCATGGGCTACAACCTGCGCACGGTGCTGGAGAACTGCCGCATGCTGGCGGCGGCCGGCTTCCGGGAGCATGTCTCCGTCAACTATTCGTTCAACGTGATCGACGAACGGCCCGAGACCATCCGCCAGACGATCGCCTACCACCGGGAACTGGAGAGCATCTTCGGCGCCGGGCTGGTGGAGCCGGCGATCTTCTTCATCGGCCTCCAGCCCCACACCCACCTGGAGCAGTACGCCTTCGACCAGGGCATGCTCAAGCCCGGCTACGACCCGATGAGCCTGATGCCCTGGACGGCCCGCAAGCTGCTGTGGAACCCGGAACCGATGGGTCGGGTGTTCGGCCGCATCTGCCTGGAGGCTTTCGAGCGCAACCCGGCCGACTTCGGCCGCACCGTGATGGACCTGCTTGAGCGGGAGTACGGCGTGGCTCCCCTGGAGCAGGCGCTGCGGGCGCCGGTGGAGGGGCGCCGGGCGCTGGCCACGGCGACGCTCTGAGCCGCCAGCAGCACGACATCGGTCACCACGGCATCGGTCACGATTGCCGCAATCAGGCGCTTATTAGGGAATTTTAAGCTAATTAAGGTAAACTCGCCCTCAAGCGGCACAGCCGTGGTCGCAGGCGCCTGCCCTGCAGGCCCCTCCCACCCAAGGCTCCCCCAGACGCTTCCCCAGCATGGCCACCTTCATCGTCACCCCCTCCGGAATCCCCACCCTCCGTGAGGTGATCAATGCGGCGGCCGCAGGGGACATCATCCTTCTGGCGGATGGCACCTATGCCTCCGTCCGCTCCCTTGCCAAGCAGACCTCCGTCCCTGGGGTCGTCCAGGCCTCCGGCTATGCCGTGACAGGCACCTCCGAGGCGGGCACGATCGTCAGGGACACCCGCATCTTCCAGAGGAACGTGGATGGGGCCTTCGGTCCCGGCAGCGTCGAGAACCTCACCCTGGACTACAGCGCCGGTGGCCTCGCCGATGGCGGCGCCCTGCTGCGGGCCACCTCCGGGTCGTTCCTGGTGCGGGATGTCACCTTCACCGGCACCCATACGGGCTGGAACGGCAACGGCAACCTCTACATGTCGTTGACCTCGTTTTCGGCCACGTCCCCGATCACGGCGGATCTGACCCTCGACGATGTCACGGTCAGGGTGAGAGGGCAATCCGGATTCAATCCCGGGACCGGGGCGGGGGGCTCCGCTTTCCTGCACAGCTGGAACAACAGCGGCAGCGTCCGTATCCTCGACAGCCTCTTTGACGAGGCCGGGTTCCTGAGCAGCTTCAACATCCTCAACTTCACGGGTTCGGCTGCCGCCGGTTCGGTTCAGATCTCCGGCAACACCTTCACCCGCTCCGACAACCAGGCCGTTGTCAGGCCGACAGGGAACATTCTCGGCAATGTGGCTGCGACGCTGAGCGGAAATACCTTCCAGAATGGTTCCTATCTTGACCTCTATGACGTCAGCAAGCCCATCACGCTGACATCCAACACATTCTCGACCATTGCCAATGGCTTCGGCCTTCGCATCAATGGCCCCACCGTCGGGGTGCTGCCGACCCTGACCGGCACCAACGTCTTCAGCGGACCCGGCCTGGCCCTCAAATACGTGGATGCGGGCGATAACAAATTCATCAGCCTGACCGGTGCCAGCACGGTCAATGGCACGTCCTTCACCAAGCTCACCGCCGCCGGGCAGGGCAATGACACCCTCACCCTCGCCGCCGGTTTCGCCGACTGGGTGAGCGGCGATGACGGCAATGATTCCATTTCCACCGGCGACCTGGCCGACGTCCTTCTGGGCGGTGCGGGCAATGACACCCTCACCGGTGGCACGGGGAACGATACCGTCAGGGGTGGCGCTGGTGATGACACCATCAACTACACCGTCGATTCCCATGGTGTCGATTCCGTCGATGGTGGCAGTGACACCGACACCCTGGTGCTCACGTCCGGGTCGGGCGATCAAAACCTCACGGTCACCTTCAACGGAACGTCCATCACCGCCTTCGAAGGCGGAACGCTGGCCAATGTGGAGTCGGTGACGGCCAACCTCGGCTCAGGCACGGGGGATGTGCTGGTTTACGACTCGACGTCTGCGGCCGTCACCGCCAACCTGGCACTCGGCACGGCCAGTGGTTTTACGTCGATCGCAGGGATCGAAAATGTGCGTTCCGATGGTGGGGCAGACGTCCTCACCGGCGCCAGCAACAACAACAGGCTGAATGGGCAAGGAAACAACGACACCATCGATGGTGCGGGCGGCAGCGATACCCTCACCGGTGGCCTGGGGGCGGATCTCCTGACGGGTGGTTCCGGCGATGACACCTTCCTCTACGCAACCAGTGCTGAATCCGGTACGACGGCGGCGACCCGTGACACCATCACGGATTTCGAAGGAGCCGGCGTTGCAGGAGGTGACCTGATCAATGTCAATGCGATTGATGCCAACACCGGTGCGGGTGGCAACCAGAATTTCACCTTCATCGGTAATGCAGCCTTCACGGCTGCAGGCCAGTTGCGCTTCTTCCAGGACGGCACCAACACCTTTGTGGAGGCCAACACCACCGGAGTGACGGGAGCTGAATTCACCATTCAGGTGAATGGGTTGCATACCTTCGTCGCCGCTGACTTCGTTCTGTAGGTTGCCTTGCGTCGGGCTTCGGCTCCGCTGAGCGCTACCTCTTCCGCCAGCGCCGCAGCAGCAGCAGTCCCCCCAGCCCGATCCACCCCACCAGACCCCCGATGGGGTTGGGCTGGGTGCCGCCCGGGCCCGCCAGCCATGGGGGGGCTCCGGGCAGCAGCTTCAGCAGGCCCGCCTGCAGGGCGAACCAGCCCCCCACCAGTCCGCCGTGCAGGCCGACCGCCCCCCACAGCACACCGCCATCGTCCCGGCGCACCAGGGCCAGATTCAGCCCCAGCAGCAGCAGCCCCCCCAGCAGGCCCACCGCCCCCAGCCCACCCGCCTGGCTCCAGGGGTGGACAAGGGCGAAGACGGCCGCCTGCAGCAGCAGTGCCCCCCGGGGGGCCATCTGGCGTTGCAGTTCACCCCACAGCCAGCCGCGGAACACCAGTTCCTCGGCGAAGCCCACCCCCACCAGCAGGGCCAGGGCGTTGAGCAGTTCCCCCCCCTCCAGGCCGGTCGGCCCGATCCAGCGGGCGCTTCCCGCGGCCACCAGGGCCACCGCCACCAAGGCCAGCAACGCCAGGGCCCGGAGCAGCCCCCGCCCGAAGGCCCCCAGCCCCGCGGGCAGCGGGGCCAGCACTCCGAGGGCGCGCCATGGATGGGATTCGCCCCAGGCCCGGCGCAACCGCAGCGGCAGGGTCAGCAGCAGCAGCAGCAACGCCACCACAGCCCCTGCCAGATCGACCTGATCCGGGCGCAGCCCGGGGGCGAGGCCGCCCAGGGGGCGCACCAGCAGCCAGCCGAGGCCGTAGAGCAGCGGCACGTAGAGCAGGGTGCCGCTCCAGTGCAGGCGCGGGAACGCTTCGGGTTCCGGCGACGGTCCTGCGGGCTGGCGAGCCACTCAGCTCTCCGGCTCGATCGTGCTCGTCAGGCCCTTGGCCTTGAGGGTTTCGCAGTAGAACTCCGCCGGCTCCAGATCGCAGACGATCACCAGTCCCACGCCGGTGTTGTGGGCTTCCAGCATCACGGCGATGGCATCCTGCTCACTCAGGGAGGGCACCACCTGGCGCAGGGTGTTCACCACATACTCCATGCTGTTCACGGGGTCGTTGTGAAGCAGCACCTTGTAGCGGGGTGAGGTCTTGCGCACCCGCTCCGGCGCCTTCTCGATCACGGCGGCCCCCCCCGGCGAACGGGAGGGCGTTTCGGTGGCCTCCGGGGCGGTGGAGCCGGTGGCGAAGGGCGGGATGGTCATGGGCATGGCCGCTCCGGTCCTGACAGGGGCCAACTCTAAAGAGCCCGGATCCGGCGCATCGCCTCGTCCACGTTGGCGCGGGAGTTGAAGGCGGAGAGGCGGAAATAGCCCTCGCCCGCCGCGCCGAAGCCGCTGCCGGGGGTGCCCACCACATGGGCCTGCCCCAGCAGGTGATCGAAGAAGCCCCAGGAATCCAGCCCGTCGGGGGTCTTGATCCACACGTAGGGGGCCTGCTGGCCCCCGTACACCTGCAGGCCGGCGGCCTCCAGTTCACGGCGGATGATGGCCGCGTTCTCCATGTAGAAGCGGATCAGGCCCCGCACCTGCTCCTGGCCTTCCGGGGAGTAGACGGCTTCGGCGCCCCGCTGCACGATGTAGCTCACGCCGTTGAACTTGGTGCTCTGGCGCCGGTTCCAGAGGCCCCACAGCTCCACGGGCTCGCCGTTGGCCGTGGTGCCGGTGAGTCCCCGGGGCACCACGGTGAAGGCGCAGCGGGTGCCGGTGAAGCCGGCGTTCTTGGAGAAGGAGCGGAACTCGATCGCGCAGCGCCGTGCGCCCTCGATCTCATAGATGGAGTGGGGCAGCTCCGGATCGGAGATGAACGCCTCGTAGGCGGCGTCGAAGAGGATCAGGGCGTTGTGGGCCAGGGCGTAGTCCACCCACTGCTTCAGCTGTTCCCGGGTGGCGACGGCGCCGGTGGGGTTGTTGGGGAAGCAGAGGTAGATGAGGTCGACCGGCTGCTCCGGCAGGGGGGCCACGAAGCCGTTGGCCGCCGTGATCGGCAGGTAGGTGAGGCCGCCGTAGCGACCGCCCCCGTCGGCGTCGCCGGTGCGGCCCGCCATCACGTTGCTGTCGACGTACACCGGATAGACCGGATCGGTGACGGCGATGCGGTTGCCGGCCCCGAGGATGTCGAGGATGTTGCTGCTGTCGCACTTGGAGCCGTCGGAGATGAAGATCTCCTCGGCGCTCACCTCGCAGCCGCGGGCCTGGAAGTCGTGGCGGGCGATCGCCTCCCGCAGCCAGCCGTAGCCCTGCTCGGGGCCATAGCCGTGGAAGCCCTCCCGGGTGCCCATGGCTTCGATCGCCTGTTGCATCGCCTGCCGGCAGGCCGCCGGCAGCGGTTCGGTGACGTCGCCGATCCCCAGGCGGATCACGGCCGCCTCGGGATGGGCCTCCGTGAACGCCTTGACGCGCCGGGCGATCTCGGGGAACAGGTAGCCCGCCTTGAGCCGGAGATAGCTGTCGTTGACCTGGACCATGGGTGGGAAGCGAAAGGCGGGGCGGCGGGGCCAGGCGGCATCTTCCTATGGCGCGGGCCGGCCTGCCTACGCTCGGCCTGCAGCCCGCCGGTCGCCGCCGTGCCCTTCGCCACCGCCGACGCGTTCGTCGCCGGCACCGCCGACGCTCCCGTCGCCTTCGCCGAGCTGGTCGACGGCGGCATCGCCCGGCCGGCCCGCTACCTCGGCAACGAACGGGGGGTGGAGCCCCGCGACTGGTCGGCGGCCCGGGTGCGCTGGGCGCTCACCTATCCGGAGGTCTACGAGGTCGGCGCCAGCAACCTGGGCCACGTGCTGCTTTACGCGATCCTCAACGCCGTTCCAGGCCAGCTGTGCGATCGGGCCTACCTGCCGGCCCCCGATCTGGCGGCCCGGCTGCGGGAGCGGGGGGCGCCCCTGTTCGCGGTGGAGAGCCACCGGCCCCTGACGGCCTTCGACATCCTCGGCTTCAGCCTCAGCTACGAACTCGGCGGCACCAACATCCTCGAGATGCTGGATCTGGCGGGCATCCCGATCCGTGCCGCCGACCGGGGCGACCTGCCCCTGGACCACCCGGCGGCACCGCCGCTGATCTTCGCCGGCGGCCCCACCGCCACGGGCAACCCCGAGCCCTTCGCGCCGTTCTTCGATTTCCTCGCCCTGGGGGATGGGGAGGAGCTGCTGCCCGAAATCGGCCTGGTGGTGGCCGAGGGCCGGGCCGCGGGCCTGGGCCGCCGGGCCCTGCTGCGGGACCTGGCCGAGGTGCCCGGGGTCTATGTGCCCTCCCTGTACGCCCCCGGACCGGATGGGGTGAGCCTGCGGCCGCTGGAGCCGGGCCTGGCGCCCCGCATCCAGCGGCGCACGGCCACCCCCATGCCCCACTACGCCATGGGCCTGGTGCCCCACATCGAGACGGTCCACGACCGGCTCACGGTGGAGATCCGCCGCGGCTGCACCCGCGGCTGCCGCTTCTGCCAGCCGGGGATGCTGACGCGCCCGGCCCGGGACGTGGAGCCGGAGGCGGTCATCGAGGCGGTGGAGGAGGGCATGCTCCGCACCGGCTACAGCGACTTCTCGCTGCTGTCGCTCAGCTGCAGCGATTACCTCTCCCTGCCGGCGGTGGGGGTGGAGCTGCGCAACCGGCTGGCGGAACACAACGTCAGCCTCACCCTGCCCAGCCAGCGGGTCGACCGCTTCGACACCTCCATCGCCCACATCCTCGGCGGCACCCGCCGGGCCGGGCTCACCTTCGCCCCCGAGGCCGGCACCCAGCGCCTGCGGGACATCGTCAACAAGGGGCTCACGGATGCGGAGCTGCTGCGCGGCATCCGCACCGCCATGGAGAACGGCTACAACCGCGTGAAGCTCTATTTCATGATCGGCCTGCCGGGCGAAACCGACGCCGACGTGCTCGGGATCGTCGACACCTGCCGGGGGCTGCAGCAGCAGTGCCGTGACCTGGGACGGCTGCAGCTCAATCTCACGATCAGCAACTTCACCCCCAAGCCCCACACGCCGTTCCAGTGGCACAGCGTGTCCACCGCCGAATTCCGGCGCCGGCAGCAACTGCTGCGCGACGCCCTGCGGCCCCTGCGGGGCATCAAGACCAACTACACCGACGTGCGGCTGTCGGCGGTGGAGGACTTCGTCGGCCGCGGCGACCGGCGGCTGGCGCCGGTGATCGAGGCGGCCTGGCGGGCCGGCGCGGGGCTGGATGCCTGGTTCGAATCCGCCGACCGCAGCCATGCCGCCTGGACCGGCGCCATCGAGGCCGCCGGCCTGGGGGGCTCCTACCGGGCCCTGGAGATGGGCGGCTGGAGTGCGGCGGAGGCCTTCGCCACGGGCGACCTGGAGGCCTTCTGCCGCCAGCCCCTGCCCTGGGACCACATCGATTCCGGCGTCGACAAGGCCTGGCTGGCGGAGGACCTGGGCCGGGCCCTGGCGGCCGCCGTGGTGCCCGACTGCTCCTTCGAGGGCTGCAGCAGCTGCGGGGTCTGCGGCCCGGAGCTGGGGCACAACGTGGTGATCCCGCCGCCCCCCGTGCCGTCGCCGCTGCCGCCGCGGGCGCCGGCCAGCGAGCGGGTCTGCCGGCTGCGCTTCGCCTTCGCCAAGACCGGCTCCCTGGCCCTGATCAGCCATCTCGACACCCTGCGGCTGCTGGAGCGGGCCCTGCGCCGCAGCGGCCTGCCGGTGAGCTTCACGGGCGGTTTCCATCCCCTGCCGCGGCTGCAGGTGGCCCTGCCCCTGCCCCTGGGGGTGGAGGGCCACCGCGAGTGGCTCGACCTGGACTTCGCCGCCCCGGTGGACCCCGAGACGGCCCGGGAGCGCCTGCAGGCGCAGCTCAGCGCCGAGCTGAGCCTGCTCTCGGTCCGGGCCGTCCCCCTGGAGACCCCCGGCCTGGCCCAGCAGATCCGTTCCGCCCAGTGGCGGTTCACCCTGCGGCCGGGCCCGGATCCGGCGGCCCCCGATCGGGCGGCACTGACGCCGGAGCGCTGGGCCGCGGCGGTCGCGGCGCTGCTGGAGGCCACCAGCCTTCCCTGGCAGGACCAGGACAAGAAGGGCCGCCCCCGACAGCGCGAGTGCCGCCCCTACCTGCTCGACCTCCACCTGGTGGCCCCCGAGGGGGCCTCCGCGGCAGGGGGGGACCAGGTGCTGGATCTGGAGGCCGCCGTGGATCCCCAGGGCCGCAGCCTGCGGCCGGACCATCTGCGCCACTGGCTGAGCACCGGTCTCGGCCAACCGCTGGTGCTCGGTGCGGTCCAGCGCCGTTGCCTCCGGCTGGACGCATGCTAAGTTCGCCCTAGACAGAGACAGGAACAGCGGGGCTCCCTCCCTTCTTCCTCCCCTGCCCAGACGCTTCTGCATCAGGGACGCTTTCTAGAAGCTCCTCGGCGAAAGCGCTATCACAGTCAACATTGCCTGGTTCGGTCTTCGTTGCTTTGCATCGGGAAGGAACGACATTCCTTTCGTCACGCTGCCGGCCCGACGACGTCGCTGCTCCCATCCGGGCCCCCTGGCTACGGGGAGCCCGACCAGGCAACCGCCGACTCCCTTGTTTCCGGGGTCTGGCCTGATCCCCTCCAGAGACTGAGCGGCCGTCACGGTCGCCGTCCGATTCCTTCCCCCACCTGCCCCCCGGCAGGGCTCCACTGAGCCCACCATCTCTTCCATGCCCCAGCAGATCGTCATCGCTGAGCAGTTGCGGATCGCCGCAGTGCTCAACGACGAACGCGTCGATGAACTGATCGTCGCCCAGGGTCGTTATCAGATCGGTGACGTCTACCTCGGAACCGTCGAGAACGTGTTGCCCGGGATCGATGCCGCCTTTGTCAACATCGGCGAAACCGAGAAGAACGGCTTCATCCACATCACCGATCTGGGTCCCCTGCGGCTGAAGAAGGGGGGCGCCGGCATCACGGAGCTGCTTGAGCCCCGCCAGAAGGTGCTCGTCCAGGTGATGAAGGAGCCCACGGGCACCAAGGGGCCGCGCCTCACCGGCAACCTGTCCCTGCCGGGGCGCTTCCTGGTGCTCCAGCCCCACGGCCAGGGTGTCAACATCTCCCGGCGCATCAACGGCGAGAACGAGCGCAACCGCCTGCGGGCCCTCGGCGTGCTGATCAAGCCCCCCGGCGCCGGCCTGCTGATCCGCACCGAGGCCGAGGACGTCAGCGAGGAGATGCTGATCGACGACCTCGAGGCCCTGCTGCGCCAATGGGAATCGATCCAGCAGGCGGCCGAGACGGCCTCCCCTCCGGTGCTCCTCAACCGGGATGAGGACTTCATCCACCGGGTGCTGCGCGATCTCTACAGCCCCGAGGTGCTGCGGGTGGTGGTCGACAGCCCCGATGCGGTGGCCCGCGTCAACGCCTTCCTCGGCGCCGACCAGGCCAACCTGCTGGTGGAGCACCACGGCGAACCCACCGAGATCCTGGAGCACTACCGGGTCAACGCCGCCATCCGTGATGCCCTCAAGCCCCGGGTGGATCTGCCCTCCGGCGGCTACGTGATCATCGAGCCCACCGAGGCGCTCACGGTCATCGACGTCAACTCCGGCTCCTTCACCCGCTCGGCCAACGCCCGCGAGACGGTGCTGTGGACCAACTGCGAGGCGGCGGTGGAGATCGCCCGCCAGCTCAAGCTGCGCAACATCGGCGGCGTCGTGATCATCGACTTCATCGACATGGAGTCCCGTCGTGACCAGCTGCAGCTGCTGGAGCACTTCACCCAGGCCAGCCGCGACGACACGGCCCGCCCCCAGATCGCCCAGCTCACCGAGCTCGGCCTGGTGGAGCTGACCCGCAAGCGCCAGGGCCAGAACATCTACGAACTCTTCGGCCGGGCCTGCCCCAGCTGTGGCGGTCTGGGCCACGTGGCGGTGCTGCCCGGCAAGGACACCCTCCAGCCCCTGGCCACGGTCTCGGGCCTGGTGCGTTCGGCCGCTTCGGCCCGGGCCGAAGTGGCCAGCCCCTCGACCGGCGCCGGTGAGTCCGGCGGCAGCGGCCGCCGCCGCCGTGGCGGCCGTGGCGGGCGCGGCTCCGACGGGGCTGAGCCCCCGGCCCTGGGCGGCTACGCCGAGGGCGGTGCCAACGGCAGCGCCGTCGCCCCGCCGGCGGCCCAGGAGAGTGTCGCCAGCGACGCTCCGCAGCGCCGCCAGGAGCCCGAGGTGCTGGCCGTGCCGATGGATCCTGAACAGGAGCTGGTCTACGGCTGGATGGGGTTGAGTCCGGCCTTGCTGCTCGATCCGGTCCCCAGCGGCGACAGCCTGATGGTGCGCGTGGTGCGCCCCGACGCCGACCCCGAGGCCGTCCTCGAGGAAGCCCGCCAGCAGCTGGCCGCCAGCGGCTCCCGTCGCCGGCGGCGCGGCCGCAACGGCGAGGGCCGTAACGGCACGGCCGACGCCAACGGCATGGCCGACGCGCCCGAGGCGGCGGAATCCCCCACCTCTTCCGGGGCCTTCGACTCCCCGGTGCACGAGGCGATCCCCATTCTCGAGATCACCCCGGCCCCGTTCGAACCCCTGCCCACGCCGGTCCCGTCCGAGCTGGTGGCCGTGGCCGTTCCCAGCCGCCGCTCCTCAGGCCGATCGACACCGGTCGCGGCGGCGGCTCCGGTCCCCGTGGCCGCCGCCGCCGCGGTCCCCGCCGCGGATTCCCCGGCCACCGACCCCGGTGAGCCCCGCCGCCGCCGCCGCCGCTCCTCCGCCGCTGGCTGATCGTCCCGGCTTCGACGCTTCGGTCTGGGGTGGACTCGACCCCGCAGACTGTGCCGGTGTCGATGAGGTCGGCCGGGGCAGCCTGTTCGGCCCTGTGTTCGCCGCGGCGGTGGTGCTGCCGGCCACCGCCCTGGCCACCCTGGCGGCAGCGGGCCTGAACGACAGCAAGAAGCTCAGCGCCCGGCGCCGGGGGGCCCTGGTACCCCTGCTGCGCCACCATGCCCTGGCCTGGGCCCTGGGGCAGGCCAGCGCCGGCGAGATCGATCGCTGGGGGGTGCGACGGGCCACCGAATGGGCGATGCTGCGGGCCCTGCACCGGCTTCCCCGTTCCCCCCGGCTGCTGCTGGTGGATGGGGTGCTGCCCCTGCGGGGCTGGGACGGCCCCCAGACCACCCTGGTGGGCGGCGACGGTCGCTGCGCGGCGATCGCCGCCGCCAGCGTGCTCGCCAAGCAGGAGCGGGATGCCCTGCTGCGGCGCCTGGCCCTGCGCCACCCCGGCTACGGCCTGGAGCGTCACGCCGGCTACGGCACCCGTCAGCACCGGGAGGCGATCGAGCGGCTGGGACCCACGCCCCTGCACCGCCGCAGCTTCCTCAGGTCGATCGGCACCAGCGCTGGAAATCCCCCAGCAGCTGCTGACTCACCCGGGTCCTGATGCCCAGCAGGATGCCGCCGAGCACCGAGCGGCCCGTGGCCTCCAGCACCTTGGGGGGGATCAGCTGCAGCAGGGTGGGGCGGCTCACCGTCACCGACAGGCTGGCTTCGCCGGTGAGGCCGCCGTCGGCGGCAGCGAGCCAGGAGCAGAGCCCGAGACGGAAGTCCTCCACCAGCCCGAGTCCCTCCAGCTGGCAGTCGAGGGCCTCCAGTTCCAGCCGGCCATGGCGACGCACCACCTGCAGCTCCACCACCGGCTGGATCTTCAGCTGGAACACCCGCACCTGGCTCACCGTGTAGCGGTAGCGGCCGGGGCCGAGGGGTTCGAGCTGGGTGGGGTCGAGCAGGGCCTGCACCACCCGCTGCTCATCGTCGAGATAGGCGGGCAGGCGATCCGCCTCGCTGGCCACCGGGAGGTCGAGTTGCTGACTGGCGCTGAAGGCCAGGGACATGGCCTGCGGGCCGGCAGGCCATGATCCTACCGATCACCCCAGAGCGTCCCACCGCCATGCGCCTCGCCTTTCTCGGTCCCGTCGGCACCTACGGTGAGCAGGCGGCGCAGCGACTGGCGGCCCTCGAGGGTCTCGAGGCGGTGGTCTTCGTGCCCCAGCAGGGCATCCGCGCCGTGATCCGGGCCCTGGCCGACGGCGACTGCGATCTGGCGGTGGTGCCGGTGGAAAACTCCGTCGAAGGGGGCGTCACCAGCTGCCTCGATGCCCTCTGGGAGCACCCTGACCTGGCGGTGGCCCGGGCCCTGGTGCTGCCCATCCGCCACGCCCTGGTGGGCACGGGCCCCCTCGACGCCATCAGTGAGGTGCTCTCCCACCCCCAGGCCCTGGCCCAGTGCAGCCTGTGGCTGGGGGAGCACCTGCCCCAGGCCCTGCAGCTGCCCACCAGCTCCACGGCCGAGGCGGCCCGGCTGGTGCGGGGCAGCCGCTTCCGGGGCGCCATCGCCTCCCTGGAGGCGGCGGCCGAGCACGGCCTGGAGGTGCTGGCCCACCCGATCAACGATGTGCCCGGCAACTGCACCCGTTTCCTGCTGCTGCGCCGCGGCGAGCGCTCCCACCGGGGCCCCCATGCCAGCCTGGCGTTCTCGCTCCATTCCAACCAGCCCGGTGCCCTGCTGGAGTCGCTGGGCTGCTTCGCGCGCCAGGGCCTGAACATGAGCCGGATCGAATCGCGTCCGTCCAAGCGGGAGATGGGCGAGTACATCTTCTTCGTCGATCTTGAGCTTCCCGAGGGCGCCGAGCCCCTGGAGGGGGCGATCGCCGATCTCAGCCCCCTCTGCGAGCACCTGGCCCTGTTCGGGGCCTACCCCCTCACCAACCTCGCCGCCGAGGAGCGGGCCGACTGAGTCAGCCGCGCCCCGCCGTGGCCCCGGCTCCCGGCGCCTCACCGCGGAAGACCCCGAACTGCATCAGGCCGTTGCGGAAGGCCCAGTCCATCAGCAGCAGCGTCGGTGTCTCCCGCAGCCCCTGCAGCACGGCCCGGGGGCCCAGCCCCAGCACCGCCCCGGGGCGGCGCACGCCTTCAAGGATCGAATCCACCCAGGAGGGCAGCGTGGCCGCCGTCCAGTCGGCGGTGCTGATCGTCAGGCCCCGGTTCCAGGGGCTGGTCTCCAGATTCCGCCTCAGGGAGGGGATGCTGGCGAACTCCGGATGGGCCCACTGGTCGAGCAGCTGGCGCATCACCCAGCGCTCCAGCCGATTCATGGGGGCGACGCTCGGGTCGCGGCGGTTCCAGTCGGCGACCGCCAGAGAGCCCCCCGGCCGGAGCACCCGCAGCATCTCATCGGCGTAGCGCTGCTTGTCGGGCATGTGGGGGCCGGCCTCCACACTCCAGACCGCATCGAAGCCCGTTCCAGGCCCCCCGTCCGGCAGCTCGAGGGCCAGGGCATCCATCACGGCGAACCGGCAGTTCGGCAGATCGGCGGGGGTGAGCTCCCGGGCCCGGGCGATCTGGGCCGGGCTGATGCTGATCCCCAGCACCTCGAAGCCGTAGTCGCGGGCCAGGATCCGGGCGCTGCCGCCGATGCCGCAGCCCACGTCCAGCACGCGGCTGCCGGGGGGCAGGCGGTCGAGGCCGCTCCAGCGCACCAGTTCGTGGACGAAGGCGGCCTTGGCGGCGCGGAAGTCGCGGGCGCCGGGGGGGTCACCGTAGTGGCCCAGGTGCACATGCTCGCCCCAGAGCCGCTCCAGCAGCCGGTCGTCCGTCCAGCGGTCGTAGGCGGCGGCGACGCTGGCCGGGGAGAGGTAGGCCCGCGAGCGGCGCTGCCACACCAGGGCGGCCAGCACCGCGGCCAGGGCACCCCCCGTCAGGAGGAGGGGCAGCAGGGCGCCGCCCGGAAGGAGGCTCGGCATGGCTCAGGTCTCGCTGCTGCCGTCACCGAGGCTGGAGAAGGTGTCCTTGAGGACGGTCCGGGCCGCCAGCTGGCGCCGGGTCTGGTCGAGCAGTTCGAATTCCTGGCGCAGGCGCTCGCCGGTGTCGGTGATCTCCAGCAGGGCCTGCTGGTGATCGGCCACCGGGCCGCCGAGGTGGGCGCCGATCCAGAAGGAGAGCTCCCGCGGCAGGTCGGGCAGATCGGCGGGCAGGGAGGAGGGCTTGCCGATCAGCTTGCCGGTGAGGTCGACCACGTCGCGCAGGGCGCGGGTCACGTCGCTGGTGAGGGTCTCGAGCTCCTCGTGGCTTTCGCTCACCGTGTCCTCGATCCAGCTGACCATGCCGACGCGGAACGGGGTGTCGCGCACGATGTCGAGCACCCGGAAGCGCTGCTGCCCCATGGTGACGATGTTGCTGCGGTCGTCGTCCTGCACCTGGCAGTGGAGGATCTCGGCGCAGCAGCCCACCTCCGCCATCTTCTTGCTCTGGGGATCCCAGCGCACCACCCCGAAGCGCCTGTCCTCCGACATCGCCGTTCGCAGCATCATGCGATAGCGCGGCTCGAAGATGTGGAGCGGCAGCACTTCCTGGGGGAAGAGCACCACATCGGGGAGGGGGAACAGGGGCAGCTCCCTGACGGCCAGGTCAGTCACGCGAGCAGGATGCCGCTGGCGGCAGGGGGGAAGGGGCGATCGAAGGGCGGCGGCGGAAGGATCAACCAGGGCAACTCGGGGTGTATCGCGATCCTAGAGAGAGCGACCTGCCCGGCGAAGCCCTGTGGCCCCATCGGCATCAGAGCTTGACTTCGATATCCACACCGCTGGGCAGGTCGAGCTTCATCAGGGCGTCGATCGTCTTGGAGCTGGGGCTGTAGATATCGATGATGCGGCGGTGGGTGCGCGTCTCGAAGTGCTCACGGGAATCCTTGTCGACGTGAGGCGAGCGCAGCACGCAGTAAATCTTGCGCTTGGTGGGCAGGGGGATGGGGCCGATGGCCGTGGCAGCGGTGTGATCGGCGGTTTCGATGATCTTTTCGCAGGACAGATCCAGCATGCGGCGATCGAAGGCCTTCAGGCGGATGCGGATCTTCTGCTGGGGGATGGAGGCGGTCATCGGAAGGGAAACGCGGGCGAGGGGCGGCAGATGGGCGGCGGGAGTGCCGCGGCAACGGGTTGTCGAGGTGCGGGGGAACCGACGGTTCCGGAAAGGGGAGCCCCACCGGGGTGAGGCTCCCTTGACCAGGCTAGATCAGCCTCACAGAACGATCTTGGACACGACGCCGGCACCGATGGTGCGGCCGCCTTCGCGGATGGCGAAGCGCATGCCCTGCTCGATGGCGACTGGGCAGATCAGCTCGGCGCTCATCTTGATGCGGTCGCCGGGCATCACCATCTCCACGTTGGAGCCGTCATCGGCGGTGAAGGCGGTGATCTGGCCGGTCACGTCCGTGGTGCGGATGTAGAACTGCGGGCGATAGCCGGCGAAGAAGGGGGTGTGGCGGCCGCCTTCCTCCTTCTTGAGCACGTAGACCTCACCCTCGAACTTGGTGTGGGGCTTGATGGAGTTGGGCTTCACCAGCACCATGCCGCGCTCGATGTCCTCCTTCTGGATGCCGCGCAGCAGCAGGCCGACGTTGTCGCCCGCCATGCCCTCGTCGAGCAGCTTGCGGAACATTTCGACGCCGGTGACGGTGGTTTCCCGGGTGTCGCGGATGCCGACGATCTGCACGGTCTCGCCCACCTTCACCTTGCCGCGCTCGATACGACCGGTGGCGACAGTGCCCCGACCGGTGATCGAGAACACGTCTTCAACGGCCATCAGGAAGGGCTTGTCGATCTCACGCTCGGGCTCGGGGATGGCCTCGTCGACCGCATCCATGAGGTCGAGGATCTTGTCGACCCACTCGTCCTCACCACGGACGGCTTTCTTGCCGGCCTGGATGTACTCGAGGGCCTTGAGGGCGGAGCCGGCGACCACGGGGATATCGTCACCGGGGAAGTCGTAGCTGCTCAGCAGCTCGCGCATTTCCAGTTCGACGAGTTCAAGGATCTCCTCGTCGTCGACCATGTCCTTCTTGTTGAGGAACACGACCAGCGCCGGCACGCCCACCTGCTTGGCCAGGAGAATGTGCTCCTTGGTCTGGGCCATGGGGCCGTCGGTGGCGGCCACCACCAGGATGGCGCCGTCCATCTGGGCGGCACCGGTGATCATGTTCTTGACGTAGTCGGCGTGGCCCGGGCAGTCGACGTGGGCGTAGTGACGCTTTTCGGTCTCGTACTCGACGTGGGCCGTGTTGATCGTGATCCCCCGCTCCTTCTCCTCAGGGGCGCCATCGATCTCGTCGTAGGCCTGGGCCTTGGCCATGCCCTGGGACGCCAGCACGTTGGTGATGGCGGCGGTGAGGGTGGTCTTGCCGTGGTCAACGTGACCGATGGTGCCGATGTTGACGTGAGGCTTGTTCCTCTCGAACTTCTCGCGTGCCATGGAAGGAAAGAATCGGGGGGGTGGGTTGGATGGAAAGAAAGATCAGGAATTGCCCTGATTCTTGGAAATGATGGCTTCCGCCACATTGCGAGGAACTTCCTCGTAATGGCTGAACTCCATCGAGAAAATACCCCGACCCTGGGTCATGGATCGGAGCTGGGTGGCATAGCCGAACATTTCGGCCAGCGGCACCTTGGCCTGGACTTTGGACTGACCGTCGTCGACGGACTGTCCTTCGACCTGACCACGGCGGGAGGAAAGGTCGCCGATGACCGAACCGAGGAAATCCTCGGGGACCTCGACCTCAACCTTCATCATCGGCTCAAGCAGTACGGGATTGCACTTCTTGACGCCGTCCTTGAAGGCCATGGAACCGGCGATCTTGAACGCCATCTCCGAAGAGTCGACGTCGTGATAGGAGCCGTCCACCATGGTGACCTTGACATCGATCATGGGGAAACCGGCAATCACGCCGGACTGGCAGGTTTCCTTCATGCCGGCTTCCGCCGGACCGATGTACTCCTTGGGAACGATGCCGCCAACGATCTTGTTGACGAACTCGAACCCTGAACCCGGCTCGCCGGGCTGCATTTCGATCACCACGTGGCCGTACTGGCCCTTGCCGCCCGTCTGGCGGGCGAACTTGCCCTCACCCTTGGCACTGCCGCGGATGGTTTCCCGGTAGGACACCTGGGGGGCGCCGATGTTGGCCTCCACCTTGAACTCCCGCAGCATGCGGTCGACCAGGATCTCCAGGTGCAGTTCGCCCATGCCGGCGATCACCGTCTGGTTGGTTTCCGGATCGGTGGACACCCGGAAGGTGGGGTCCTCCTCGGAGAGGGACTGCAGGGCCTTGCCGAGCTTCTCCATGTCGCCCTTGGTCTTGGGCTCCACGGCCACGGAGATCACCGGTTCGGGGATGAACAGGGATTCCAGGATGATCGGGTCGGAGTCGACGCAGAGGGTGTCGCCCGTGGTGGTGTCCTTGAGGCCGAGCACGGCCCCGAGATCACCGGCCCGCAGTTCGTCCACTTCTTCGCGCTCGTCGGCCTTGAGCAGGATGAGGCGGGAGATGCGCTCCTTCTTGTCCTTGGTGGAGTTGAGCACGTAGCTGCCCTTCTGCAGGACCCCGCTGTACATGCGCACGAAGGTGAGCTTGCCGTAGGGGTCGGCCATGACCTTGAAGGCCAGGGCGCTGAAGGGGGCGTTGTCGTCGCAGGGGCGGGTGGCTTCGCTGCCGTCCGCCAGCAGGCCGTGGATCGGGGGCACGTCGACGGGGGCGGGCAGGTAGTCGACCACTGCGTCGAGCACCAGCTGGACGCCCTTGTTCTTGAAGGCGGAGCCGCAGAGGATCGGCACCATGCCGTGCTGCAGCACCCCGAGGCGGATGCCGCGCATCAGCTGCTCCTGGGTGAGCTCACCGTTCTCGAGGAAGGCTTCGATCAGCTCTTCGTCGGTTTCGGCCACCGACTCCATCAGCTTCTGGCGCCATTCCGCCGCCTCGTCCTGCATGTCGGCGGGGATCTCCTCTTCGAGGATGTCGGTGCCGAGATCATTGGTGTAGATGACCGCCTTGTTGCGCACCAGGTCGATGATGCCCTTGAGATCGCCTTCGGCACCGATCGGCAGCTGGATCGGCACGGCGTTGGCCTTGAGGCGGTCCTTGATCTGCTCGTAGACCTTCAGGAAGTTGGCACCGGTGCGGTCCATCTTGTTGACGAACACGATCCGGGGCACGTTGTAGCGGTCGGCCTGGCGCCAGACGGTCTCCGACTGGGGCTGGACGCCGCCCACGGCACAGAACACGGCGACCACACCATCAAGCACGCGCATGGAGCGCTCGACTTCAATGGTGAAATCGACGTGGCCGGGGGTGTCGATGATGTTGATCCGGTTGTCCTTCCAGCTGGTGGAGATGGCGGCCGCGGTGATCGTGATGCCACGCTCGCGTTCCTGCTCCATCCAGTCGGTGACGGCGGCGCCATCGTGCACCTCGCCCATCTTGTGGACCACACCGGAATAGAACAGAATCCGTTCGGTCGTGGTGGTCTTGCCCGCGTCAATGTGAGCGGCGATACCGATATTTCTGACGCGTTCCAGGGGGTAGGCGCGGGCCACGGGAAAGTTCTCCGGGGGTGGGTCGACAAAAAACGGGCGTAACTCTACAGACCGGTGATCGCTCAGGTCTGGGGGAACCGGATCAGCCCAGGGATCCGGCCCCCGGGGCCGCTCAGTAGCGGTAGTGGGCGAAAGCCTTGTTGGCTTCGGCCATCTTGTGGGTTTCCTCCCGCTTGCGGACGGCACTGCCGGCCTCGTTGGCCGCGTCCATCAGTTCGCCGGCCAGTTTCTGGGCCATGCTGCGGCCGTTGCGGGCCCGGGAGAAGTTGACCAGCCAGCGCAGCGCCATGGCGGTGCCCCGCTCCTGACGCACTTCCATCGGCACCTGATAGGTGGCGCCGCCGACCCGGCGGGCCCGCACTTCCACCAGGGGGGTGGCATTGCGGACCGCCGTCTCGAACAGGTCGAGGGGGTCGGCGCCGGTGCGCTCGTTGATCAGGGTGAAGGCATCGGACAGGATGCGCTGGGCCGTGGACTTCTTGCCGTGCTTCATGAGCCGGGCCACGATCATCGAGGCCAGGCGGCTGTTGAACTGGGGATCCGGCAGGACCGGGCGCTTCTCGGCGGCGTTGCGGCGGGACATGGAACGGAGGGAGAAAAGGCGGGGGAGGAGGAGATCGGCCGCGGAGAGCCGGGGGCGCGAAGGCTCAGGCCTTCGGTGTCTTGGCGCCGTACTTGGAGCGGGACTGGCGCCGGTCCTTGACCCCGGAGGTGTCGAGGGTGCCGCGGATGATGTGATAGCGGACACCGGGCAGATCCTTGACGCGGCCGCCGCGGATCAGAACCACCGAGTGCTCCTGGAGGTTGTGGCCGATGCCGGGGATGTAGGCCGTCACCTCGAAGCCGGAGGTCAGGCGCACGCGGGCCACCTTCCTCAGCGCCGAGTTGGGCTTCTTCGGGGTGGAGGTGTACACCCGGGTGCAGACGCCACGCCGTTCGGGGCAGGCGCGCAGGGCGGGCGACTTCGTCTTGCGGGTGAGACGCTGCCGCTCGGTGCGGATCAGCTGCTGAATAGTGGGCATCGAGGGCCGGGTGCTGCTCGGTGGGGACTTCTGGGTGGACAGGTCGGACGTCCGACCGTATCGACAATCCGACACCTTACTTCGTCGTCGTCCCGCTCAGTTCTCACGGCTGAAGGCGGCCCCGCAGGCGCAGCTGCGCACCCCCGGACCGGAGCGCACCAGGAACCCCCCGCCGCTGAGGTCCCCCCGGTAATCGAGCTGCAGTCCCTGAAGCAGGGGCAGCTGGTCTCCGGGGGAATAGAGGGTGATGCCGTCGGCCCGGGCCACGGGGATGCCGGAGAGGTGGCCCGGGCGCAGGCGGATGGCCCAGGCCTCGCAGGCACCCTCCAGCAGCTCCAGGTGCATCAGCCCGGGGGTGCCCGCCACGGCTGCCTGCCGGCAGAGCTCGGCGGCGGCGGCGGCGGTGAGACGGAGGCTGTGGCCCCTGGGCACGGCAAGGAAACGAATCGGACCAGTCTGCCAGTGGTTCCGTTCCGTCCCGGGAATCAGTCGCCCAGCAGCCGGCCGGCCGGCCCCAGGCTGGTGGCCGCTTCGCCTCCCCCGATGGGCACCAGGCCCAGGCCGTTGTGGACCGAGCCGGCCACGCCGCGCCCCTTGACCCGGTGGCTGCCGCCCATCACCAGGCCGGTGGAACTGCCCCCGTCGAGGTTGAGGGCGTCCACCAGCCCCATCTGCTGCAGCAGCCAGGCGGTCTCGGCAAGGGTGGGCCCGGCGCCCCCACCGGCCCCCTCCAGGGTCACCAGCCACAGCAGGGTGCCGTCGCTGCCCACCACGGTGCGGGGGGCCCCCTGGCCCAGGAAGGCGGCCCCGAAGCCTTCGGCGGCGCCGTTGAGCACGATGCGGCCGTTCTGGAGCAGCAGCGGTCCGCCCCCCATCACGGAGGAGGCGTTGCCCACCGGATCGCTGGGCCGGCTCTCGATCCGCAGCCGATCCCCTTCGCTCCAGGGCAGGTCGGCCCCGCCCCGGGCGACCACCAGGGTCTCCTCCGGCCGCAGCGGCAGCCCCGCCGCCAGTTCGGCGCTGCCGATCCGGCGCTGCACCTGGCCGCCGCTCAGCAGCAGACCCGTTTCGGAGCCGGTCAGGGCCTGGTACAGCCGACCCCACTCGGCCGTGTAGCGGCTCAGGCCCCGCTGGGCCAGGCCGCTGTTCACGGTCAGCAGCGGCAGGCGCTGGCCCCGGTCGTCGCTGATCCATTCCTCCAGGCGCAGGCGGCCGAAGCGGGGCAGGCTGCGGGGCTCCCAGCCCACCACGCCGCGGTTGAGGATCGGCCCGGACAGCCAGCGGCCCTGGTCCCGCAGGGCGCCGAGGGGAAGCCGGCGCACCCGGTTGAAGAAGCCGCCGTTGATCGCCACCAGGGCGTCCTGGCGCTGGGCCAGGGCCGTCAGGGAGCTGAGCCCGGCCATGCCGTCGGGGCGGCTGAGGGTGCGCAGCTCCAGGGGACCGCTGCGGGGATCGACGCGGACGGCGTTGACCAGGACCCGGGTGCCGCCCACGCTGCGCACCTGCTGGTCCCAGCGCAGCTGGGAGCCCAGCATCGCCAGCAGCCGCGGATCGATCGGGGCCGGCGCCTCCGGCGCCTCCGGCGCCGTGCCGACGCTGCCGGCCCCCTGGGGCAGATCGATCACCACCCGGGCCGGACCCCCCAGGGTGAAGGTGCGCAGCGGGGCGGCGCCGCCCGGCACCGCCAGGGTCAGGTCCGCCCCGACGGCCCCGCTGCGCAGGCCCCGCGCGGTGAGCTGGGCCAGCTGGTCGGGCCGGCTGAGCAGGGCCAGCTGCAGGCTCCCCTCGCTGCTGCGCACCAGGGTGGGTCCGTCGAGGTCCAGCACCACCCGGCGGACGCCGGCCTGCTCCGAACTGCGCACCTGGAGCAGCCGCGGCGCCGGCAGACGCAGCTCCAGCCGCTCGCCGCGGCGCTCCACCGTCACGCCCATGTCCAGAAGGAGGCCCGCCACGTCGACGGCCACCTCATCCGCCAGGGACCGCTGCTGCGCCGGGGGCACCACCAGCTCCCGGCCGAACCACTCCAGCGCCAGGGCGCCATCGGGCCTGGAGCGGCTGCTGAAGCCCAGCTGGCCTTCGAGCACCTCGAGCGGCAGCCACAGGGCCTCCGGCCGGCGCGGGTCCTCGCCGCTCCAGCGCCAGGCGGCCTGCTGGCTGCGGCCGTTGAGCGTCAGCCCGGTGCCGCCGACCTCCGCAGCGGGGGCCCCCCGCATGGCCCCGGGCCGGCTGGCGCGCGGCGCCGGCAGCTCCGGCAGGGCCGGGGGGATCGGCGGCGGGGCTGCCCTGGTGACCGGGGGAGCTCCGATCAGGACCAGCAGGGCCAGGGTGATCGGCAGAGTCCTGGCCATCGATGACGTCCTGCTCCTGAGGCAAAAAGTTAGTCCCACCGCTCCCGGGTGGGGGCGGCTGCCTAGGATCGATGGCTCGCCCTGTCGTTGCGGACACGGCTGCTGCACGGGTGACACGGCAGCTCCTCGGCAGGTCCCCCCTGCCGGCGTCCTTAGGCTTGATCCCTCCAAGCCCGTTCCAGCTCCGTCTCAGCAGCCCCAACCTGGCCTATGTCCTCCTCCGTCCCCGTCTGGCCCCACCGCGACAGCTCCACCCCAGGCCCTGGCGAGACGGATGCCTGTGGGGTGGGTTTCCTGGCCCACCTCGAGGGGGTTCCCAGCCACTGGGTGCTCCAGCAGGCCCTGCGGGGCCTCCGCTGCATGGAGCACCGGGGCGGCTGCGGCGGTGACGGCGACTCCGGCGACGGGGCCGGCCTGCTGACCGCGATCCCCTGGAGCTACCTGGAGGCTGTCTGGCCGGCGGCCGCCGCCTCCACGGCGGTCGTGCGGGGGCTGGGGATGCTGTTCCTGCCGTCGGACCCCGAGCGCCGCGACCAGGCCCGGCGGATCTGCGATGAGGAGGCCGAGCGCCTCGGGCTGCTCAGCCTGGGCTGGCGGGAGGTGCCGGTGGTTCCCGAGGTGCTCGGTCCCCTGGCGCGGGAGAACGCCCCGGCCATCGAGCAGTGGCTGCTGGCCGCCCCCGATGCGGTGCCCGGCGTCATGGCCGACGTCGACGCCCTCGAATCCCTGCTGTTCCGCCTGCGGCGCCGCGCCGTCGACCGGGTGCGGGAGGTGTGGGGGGCCGACACCACCGATCTCTACTTCGCTTCGATCAGCGCCCGCACCGTCGTCTACAAGGGCATGGTGCGCTCGGAGGTGCTCGACGCCTTCTACGCCGACCTCCGGGACGAGCGCTTCAGCGTCGCCTTCGCGGTGTACCACCGCCGCTTCAGCACCAACACCCTGCCCCGCTGGCCCCTGGCCCAGCCGATGCGCCTGCTGGGCCACAACGGCGAGATCAACACCCTGCTGGGCAACATCAACTGGGCCCGGGCCGCCGAATCCCATCTCGAGGCCGTCTGGGGGGATGCCGCCCGCGACCTGCGGCCCCTGGTCAACGCCGCCTTCAGCGATTCGGCGAACCTCGACGCCACCCTCGAGCTGATGGTGCGCAGCGGCCGGCCGATCACCGACAGCCTGCTCACCCTGGTGCCGGAAGCCTTCCGCGACCAGCCCGAACTGGACGAACGGCCCGCCATCAAGGCCTTCTACGAATACAGCGCCTGCCTGCAGGAGCCCTGGGACGGCCCCGCCCTGCTGGTCTTCAGCGATGGCCGCATGGTGGGGGCCACCCTCGACCGCAACGGCCTGCGGCCGGCCCGCTACTGCATCACCAGCGACGGCTACGTGGTGATGGGCTCGGAAACGGGCGTGGTGGAACTGGAGGAGTCCCGGATCATCGAGAAGGGGCGCCTCGGCCCCGGCCAGATGCTGGCCGTCGACCTGGAGCAGCACCGGCTGCTGCGCAACTGGGATGTGAAGGAGGAGACGGCGGCCCGTCTCCCCTATGCCGGCTGGTTGCTCGACCATCGCCGCAGCCTCTCCCCCGGCGCCTGGGAGCAGGAGCGCACCCTCGGCGAACTGGAACTCCTCCAGCAGCAGACCGCCTTCGGCTTCACCGCCGAGGACCTCGATCTGGTGATCGAGGACATGGCCGGCCAGGGCAAGGAGCCCACCTACTGCATGGGCGACGACATCCCCCTGGCGGTGCTCTCCTCCAAGCCCCACCTCCTCTACGACTACTTCAAGCAGCGCTTCGCCCAGGTCACCAACCCCCCGATCGACCCGCTGCGCGAAAAGCTGGTCATGAGCCTGGAGATGCACCTGGGCCGGCGCGGTTCGGCCCTGCGGCCCGATGCCTCCGGCGCCGCCGTGCTGCACCTCACCACTCCGGTGCTCAACGAGGCCGAACTGGAGGATCTCGGTTCCCACGGTCTCGGCGTCACCACCCTCTCCACGCTTCTGACCGTGGCCAGCGGGCCCGAGGGGCTGGAGCAGGCCCTGCATCGGCTCTGCTTCGAGGCGGAGGCGGCCGTGCGCAGCGGCTCCCAGATCCTGGTGCTCTCCGACCGCACCGGCGGCGGCATCAGTGCCGGCACCATGGCCATCCCCCCCCTGCTGGGGGTGGGGGCCGTGCATCACCACCTGCTGCGGCTCGGCCTGCGTCTGCAGTGCTCCCTCGTGGTCGACACCGCCCAGTGCTGGAGTACCCACCACCTCGCCTGCCTGATCGGCTACGGCGCCAGCGCGGTCTGCCCGTGGCTCACCTGGGAGACCACCCGCCACTGGCTGGTCCATCCCCGCACCCAGTCGATGATCGAGCGGGGCAAGCTCCCCCGACTCGACGCCAACACGGCCCAGGCCAACGTGCGCAAGGCCCTGGAGGAGGGGCTGCGCAAGATCCTCTCCAAGATCGGCATCTCCCTGCTCGCCAGCTACCACGGCGCCCAGATCTTCGAAGCCATCGGCATCGGCGCCGATCTGATCGATCGGGCCTTCACCGGCACCACCAGCCGGGTGGCCGGGCTCAGCCTGCAGGACCTGGCCAGCGAAACCCTGGCGTTCCACACCAAGGCCTACCCGGAGCTCAACCGCACCAAGCTGGAGTTCATGGGCTTCGTGCAGTACCGCACCGGCGGCGAGTTCCACCTCAACAACCCGGAGATGTCCAAGGCCCTGCACGCCGCCGTCGCGGCGGGCCCCGGCTACGACCACTTCTCCACCTACCGCACCCTGCTGGAGAACCGTCCGGTCACGGCGCTGCGGGATCTGCTGGAGCTGCGTCCGGCCCCGACGCCCCTGCCGATCGAGCAGGTGGAGAGCGTCGAGAGCATCTGCAGCCGCTTCTGCACCGGCGGCATGAGCCTGGGGGCCCTCTCCCGGGAGGCCCACGAGGTGCTTGCGGTGGCGATGAACCGCATCGGCGGCAAGAGCAACTGCGGCGAGGGCGGTGAGGATCCCGCCCGGTACCACCCCCTCCACGACGTCGACGGCGAGGGCCATTCCCCCACGCTTCCCACCCTGCGCGGACTCCGCAACGGCGACAGCGCCTGTTCCGCCATCAAGCAGATCGCCTCGGGCCGCTTCGGCGTCACCCCGGCCTACCTGCGCAGCGGCCGCCAGCTGGAGATCAAGGTGGCCCAGGGCGCCAAGCCCGGGGAAGGCGGCCAGCTGCCCGGCCCCAAGGTGGACGCCTACATCGCCTGGCTGCGCAACAGCAAGGCGGGCGTGCCGCTGATCTCACCGCCGCCCCACCACGACATCTATTCGATCGAGGATCTGGCCCAGCTGATCCACGACCTGCACCAGGTGAACCCCGCCGCCCGGGTCTCGGTGAAGCTGGTGGCCGAGATCGGCATCGGCACCATCGCCGCCGGTGTGGCCAAGGCCAACGCGGATGTGATCCAGATCTCCGGCCACGACGGCGGCACCGGCGCTTCGCCGCTGAGCTCGATCAAGCACGCCGGCAGCCCCTGGGAGCTGGGGCTCACCGAGGTGCACCGGAGCCTGCTGGAGAACGGCCTGCGGGACCGGGTGCTGCTGCGGGCCGACGGCGGCCTCAAGAGCGGCTGGGACGTGCTGATCGCCGCCCTGCTGGGGGCCGAGGAGTTCGGCTTCGGCTCGGTGGCCATGATCGCCGAGGGGTGCATCATGGCCCGCGTCTGCCACACCAACAACTGCCCGGTGGGGGTCGCCACCCAGAAGGAGGCCCTGCGCAAGCGCTTCACCGGCCTGCCCGAGCACGTCGTCAATTTCTTTGTCTTCGTGGCCGAGGAGGTGCGCCAGCTGCTGAGCGTGCTGGGGGTGGCCCGCCTCGAGGACCTCATCGGCCGCACCGATCTGCTGGCGCCCCGTGCCATCCGCCTCACCAAGACCAACGCCCTCGATCTCTCCTGCCTGCTTGATCCCATCCCCGCCGCCGCCGACCGCGGCTGGCTGCGGCACGACGATGAGGCCCACGGCAACGGCCCCGTGCTGGAGGACGCCCTGCTCGCCGACCCGGAGGTGCGCGCCGCGATCGACGCCCACGGCCATGTCGTGCGCCAGCTGACGATCGTCAACACCGACCGCAGCGTGGGGGCCCGGCTGTCCGGCGAGATCGCCGCCCTGCATGGCAACACCGGCTTCCAGGGGGGGCTCTCCCTCAGCTTCCACGGGGCCGCGGGTCAGAGCTTCGGCGCCTTCGTGCTCCAGGGCATGGACCTGCGCCTGGTGGGCGAGGCCAACGACTACGTGGGCAAGGGGCTCAACGGCGGCCGCATCACCGTGGTGCCGCCGGCCGCCGTCCGTGACCCCGGCGCCCAGGTGATCCTCGGCAACACCTGTCTCTACGGCGCCACGGGCGGGGAGCTGTTCGCCCTCGGCCGGGCCGGCGAGCGCTTCGCCGTGCGCAACAGCGGCGCCCGCACCGTGGTGGAGGGCGTCGGTGACCACTGCTGCGAGTACATGACCGGCGGCGTGGTGGTGGTGCTGGGCAGCACCGGCCGCAACGTGGCTGCCGGCATGACGGGCGGTGTGGCCTTCCTGCTCGACGAGACCGGAGGTCTGGCGGCCCGCCTCAACCCCGAGTCGGTGGCTCTGGTGCCCCTCACCACCCCCGAACAGGAGGGGCTGCTGCTGCCCCTGCTGGAGGCCCACCTGCAGGCCACCGGCAGCGCCAGGGCGGCGGCGATCCTGGCGGACTGGCCCACCTGGAGGGCCCGCTTCCGGGTGCTGGTCCCCCCCAGCGAGAAGGCCACGGTGGGTCTGGCGGAACGGGAAGTCGTGGCGGCCTGATCAGGGCTGCGGTTCAGCGGGCCAGGCTCAGAAGTCGTCGTAGACCTTCTGGAAGGCGGCGAAGGTGTCGTCGTTGTTCATGCCGGCCACGGCGATCGACACGGCACCCAGCTGGCTGCTGCAGCTGATCGACAGGGCCATGGGCAGGCTGGCGTGGTCGGCGTATAGAGAGCGGTTCTTGCCGGTGCCGGTCACCTGCACGTCGACGGTGAAGCCGTTCTTGCTGGCCACGGTCCTGGCGTTCTCCACGCAGGCCATGAGGTTGTCCACCCCCAGCACCACATCCGTGTACAGGTGGGGCACGGCCAGGGCCGGCTCCGCCGGGGCGAGCAGGGCCAGCAGGAGGCCGACGGAGGCGAGTTTGCTCATGGCAGGGTCGTTCAGCGGGGGTGCTCCCGCATCAGACGGCGCACCTCGCCGGCGTGGTAACTGCTGCGGGTGAGCGGACTGCTCACCACCTGGAGGAAGCCCAGGTCGCCTTCCCCGTGACGGCGGAAGCCGTCGAACACCTCCGGCGATGGGAAGCGCTGCACCGGCAGATGTTTCGGGCCGGGTGAGAGATACTGGCCGATGGTGACGATGTCGACGGCGTGGGCGCGCAGATCGGCCATCACGGCGCGGACCTCGTCGTCGCTTTCGCCCAGACCCACCATCAGCCCTGATTTGGTGTAGGTGCGCGGCCAGCCCTCCCGCACCCGGCGCAGCAGCTCCAGCGAGCGTTCGTAGACCCCCTGGGGCCGCACCTGCCGGTAGAGCCGGGGCACGGTCTCGATGTTGTGGTTGAGCACCTCCGGCGCCGCCGCCATCACCGCCGCCAGGGCGTCCCAGGCGCCGCACAGATCGGGCAGCAGGATCTCGATCGTGGTGAGGGGGGACGTGCGCCGCACCGCCTCGATGCAGGCCACGAACTGGCTGGCGCCGCCGTCGGCCAGGTCGTCCCGGTTGACCGAGGTGATCACCACATGGCTCAGTCCCAGGCGCCGCACCGCTTCCCCCAGCCGCTCGGGTTCGGTGGGGTCCAGCGCACGAACGCTGCGGTCGAAGTCGATGTCGCAGTAGGGGCAGGCCCGGGTGCAGCCCGGCCCCATGATCAGGAAGGTGGCGGTGCCGCCGGCGAAGCACTCGCCGATGTTCGGGCAGCTGGCCTCCTGGCAGACCGTGTTGAGCCTGAGGTCGACCAGCAGATCCGCCACCGCGCCGATCCGCTCCCGCTGCGGCGCCTTGACCCGCAACCAGGGGGGCTTGGCGGGGGCGGGCCGGGGGTCGCTGACGGTCACGGGCATCGCGGGGCTGTGCGGACTGTAGGCAGGACACTCCGGACGCCCGGGGCACCGGCCGGCTGCAGCCCATCCCCTAAAGTCTGGCCATCGGGATGTGGCGCAGCTTGGTAGCGCACTTCGTTCGGGACGAAGGGGCCGCAGGTTCGAATCCTGTCATCCCGATTCTTTTTCTCCCGGTCCTCAGGCCAGGGCTGCCCCCGGATAGCCGCGCGGGGTGACCATGCGGCCGTCCTGGACCCGGGTGGAACGGTTCCCCACCAGCACCAGGGTCAGCATGTCCACCCGGTCCTCGGGCAGGGTGCCCAGGGTGTGGAGGCTGAGCGCCTCTTCGGCGCGCCCCAGCTGGCGGGCCAGCAGCACCGGCGTGCTGGCCGGCCGGCCTTCGCCGAGCAGTTCGATGGCCCGGCCCAGCTGCCACGGCCTGCCGAGGGAGCGGGGGTTGTAGAGGGCCACGACGAAGTCGCCGCTGGCGGCACCCTTCAGCCGCCGTTCGATCACCTCCCAGGGGGTGAGGCGGTCGCTGAGGCTGATGGTGCAGAAGTCGTGCATGAGCGGGGCTCCGGCCCGGGCGGCGGCCAGTTGCAGGGCCGAGAGCCCGGGGTGCACCGTGAAGGCCGGACGGTCGAGGACCGGCAGCTGCAGCCAGAGCTCCAGCGCCAGCCCCGCCATGCCGTAGATGCCGCTGTCCCCGGAGGAGATCAGGGCCACGTCGAGGCCCTGGCGGGCCAGATCGAGGGCCTCGGCGCAGCGGGCCCGCTCCTCCGTCAGACGGCCCTCGCGGCGCAGCTGGTCGGGGCGCCGCAGGGGTTCCAGCAGGTCGAGATAGAGCCCGTAGCCCACCCACACCGTTGTCGCCGCCAGGGCCCGGCGGGCATCGCCGCTGAGCAGGTCGATCGGGCCCGGACCGCTGCCCACCAGATGCAGGCTGCCCCGCTGCGGGGCCCACTGGCGATCGGCCAGGGCCACCGCCAGGGTGGCGGCCCCCCGCTCTCCGCTGGCGGCGCGGCCGATCCGCTTCTCCAGCAGCAGGCGGGGCGCCGTCCCCGCCGGGTCGGTCAGCGGCCGGCCCGCCTCCCCTGCCGCCTGCAGGGCGGCGGCCTCGGCCACGCTGGGCGTGCCCATCTCCCGGGCCACGGCCTCCGAGGGATGGGGCACGGCGACCGCCGCCAGGGTGGGGGCGTCGTAGAGACGCAGGGGCCAGCCGTGCTGCTCCGCCAGGGCCAGCAGGGCGGGTTCATCCCCCTTGCGGTCGATGCTGGCCACGCCGGCCACGGCCTCCGGGGCCAGACCCTGCTGCGCCAGGCCTTCCGCCACCAGCCGCTCCAGCACCGGCAGGCTCGTGTCCCGCTCGCAGCCGAGGCCCAGCCAGAGGCTGGGGGGATGCCAGCGGCAGCCGGCGCCGCTGCGGGGCCCGATCACCAGGGCCGCCTCGGGGTCGGTCTGGCTGCGGTCCCCGTCGTGGCTGTCGCCCTCACCGCTCTCGTTCTTGCCGGTGCCGGCGGCCTCCAGCCCCTGCCACAGCGTCGTGCCCGCCTCCTGGCGCAGCACGGGGCGGCCACCGCCGGCCGCCTGCACCATCAGCCCCCTCCAGTCCCCGGTGCCGCGGCGCCAGCCCCAGGCCTGGCCGAAGGCATCCAGGGGCAGTCGGCCCAGGGAGGCGCCGGCACCGGTGAGCACGGCCTGGCCACCCAACAGGGCGGCGATCTCCTCGGCGAGCCGCTCGCCCCCGGCGCCGTGGCCCCCCAGCAGGGGCACCACGAAGCGACCCCGCGGGTCCACCACCAGCACGGCGGGATCGCTTTGTTTGTCGCTGATCAGGGGGGCGATCAGCCGGGTCACCAGCCCACAGGCCCCCACGGCCACCACTGCGTCGGCCGTCCCCCACTGCCGCGCCAGCCACGGGCCGGAGGTCGCCTCCTCCTCCGCCTCCCGCACCACGTGGAGCAGGCCGGCCTGGCGCAGCCGCTGCAGCACCGGGGTGGCCGTGGGACTGAAGCCGAGGCCGATGTGTCGCCGTGTCGGGTCGCTCAAGGGGCCACCCCCCCGTCGAGGGGGACCTGCCCCTGGCTGCCTGCGGGGTCCTGGGCGGCGGCGTCCGCGCTGCCATCCGCCGGGATGCCATCGGCTGCATCGCCGGCCGCCACCGGGCTCCCCTGCGGGGCCGGCTCCTCCGTCCGGTCGGGGATGTCCGGGTCGCTCTCCGGGTCTGCGGCGTCCGCTGCCCCCGCCGGCCCCACCAGCTGCGGCTCCGGCTCGGGCTCCACCACCTGGGGCTCCGCCATCTGCGGCTGCTCCGTCTCCTGCGGCGGTGGCGGCTCCGCCATCACCGTGGCCTCCGGAACAGGGGGCGCGTCGGCTTCGGCCGCCTGCTCGGGCTCCGCAGCCGGCGGCGGCGGAGCCTCACCCAGCAGGATCGCCAGCTCCGAGGGGGTCAGACGCCCCTGCTGCCAGCGGGGCGCCTCGCCGCCGGGCTCGAGGATCACCTCACCCACCAGGCTGTTGAAGGGAGGGTTGAGCGGCTCGCCCAGCCCGTCGAGCAGGTCGAGCTGGACCGCATTGCTGCCCGGGCGCCAGCCCTCGAGCCAGAGGGGCGCCTGGCGATCCACCAGGAAGCTGTCGCCGTTGATGCCGACCCGCAGCCGCCAGCTGGCATCACCGCTGCGCAGGTTCTGCAGGGGGACCTCCAGCAGCAGCCAGTCGAGCAGCAGCGGGGTGCCGGCCGCCGTGCCCCGGGGACTGACGGCGATCAGCTGCGGGCTGCCCGGGGCGGGCAGGCCGAGGGGATTGGCCGCCACCCTGTGCAGCCGGATCTGGCGCTGGGCCCCGGGGCTCTTCACCGCCTCACCCCAGGGCCTGGCGGCATAGACGGTCAAGCGATGGCTGCCGGGTTCCAGGGGCCGCATCGTGGTGGTGGTGGCCGTCAGCGGCAGGGGCGCGTCCCCATCCAGCTGCACCACCAGGTGGGGGCCGAGACCGAGGGGGCCCGCATCCACCAGGGGCCAGTCCTCCACCCGCAGCTGCAGGGTCCAGGGACCCGCCGGCACCAGGGCGCCGTCGGCGGGGGAGACGATCTCCACCCGGGGGCGCCGCGCCTCGAGGGCCTCCTGCAGCTGCTGCACCGCCAGGGGTGGGGCCACCTCCTGCTGGCTGGAGCGTCCCATGGCCGGGCTGGCCGGGGGCGCGGCGGGAGATCGTCGGCCCGGCAGGGAGAAGGCGAGGGCGGCGGACGGCGCCAGGGTGAGCACCAGCAGCAGGACGGCCGCGATCAGGCCGGCTCGGCAGAAGTACCTACGGACCGCCCGTTCCGCGGCGCCCCGCCCCACTTCCCTGTCGCCCACGCGCTCTCCGTCGTTCGTGGCGCCATTCTGCGTCGGGGGCCGGGGCGGGCTGATCGACTGTTGAAATCGCTGCAAAATGCAGCAAGGGGTTATAGAAACCCCGTTGTTTTCTCGATTGTTACGTTGTTGACAACATGTCGCCAGACCTCAGTCGCAGCCTTGGAACCGCTGGGATTAAACCTTTGTAACTGGCGACCGAATCGCCTTGTTTTCGACCCCTATACTTCCGCCAGCGGTCCCCTTTCGGGGCCCAAAGCCCCAGTCGCTGCAAGGGATTTCTCCCCCACCGCGACTGGTGCCCATGGTCGGGGCTTCCCGGCCATGGGGCCCACCGATGGGGCCGGGACGGTCGCATGACCTGTCCCCGGCGTCCGTCGAAGGGGTGGACCTCCACCTCGACCCCGTCCCTCGAGGAACGTCTCGATGACCATCAGCCCACCAGAGCGTGGGAAAACGGCGAAGGACATGGTTGACCGGAACCCCGTTCCCGTCGACTTCGATGTTCTCGGCAAGCCCGGGCACTTCGATCGCACCCTCGCCAAAGGTCCCAAAACCACCACCTGGATTTGGAACCTCCACGCCAACGCTCACGATTTCGACAGCCACACGAGCGATCTTGAAGAGGTCTCCCGGAAGATCTTCAGCGCTCACTTCGGCCATCTGGCCGTCATCTTCATCTGGCTGAGCGGCGCCTTCTACCACGGAGCCCGCTTCTCCAACTACACCGGCTGGCTGGCCGACCCCCTGCACGTCAAACCCAGTGCCCAGGTGGTCTGGCCGATCTTCGGTCAGGAAATTCTCAATGGCGATGTGGGTGCCGGCTTCCACGGCATCCAGATCACCTCCGGCCTCTTCCATGTGTGGAGAGCCTGGGGATTCACCAACGAGTTCCAGCTCCTCTGCACCGCCATCGGTGCCCTGGTGATGGCCGGCCTGATGCTCAACGCCGGTGTTTTCCACTACCACAAGGCAGCGCCGAAGCTGGAGTGGTTCCAGAACGTTGAGTCCATGCTCAACCACCATCTGGCCGGTCTGCTCGGGCTCGGGTCCCTGTCCTGGACAGGTCACCTGCTGCACGTGTCCCTGCCCACCACCCAGTTGATGGATGCCATCGACGCCGGCAACCCGCTGGTGCTCAACGGCAAGACCATCGCGTCGGTGGCCGACATCCCGCTCCCCCACGAGTTCATCAACCAGGACGTGCTGGCCCAGCTCTTCCCTGGCTTCGGTGCGGGTATCTCCGCTTTCTTCACCGGCAACTGGGCCGCCTACAGCGATTTCCTCACCTTCAAAGGTGGTCTGAATCCTGTGACCGGCAGCCTCTGGATGACCGACATCGCCCATCACCATCTGGCGATTGCGGTGCTGTTCATCGTGGCTGGCCACATGTACCGCACCAACTGGGGCATCGGTCACAGCATCAAGGAGATTCTCGAGGGTCAGAAGGGTGATCCCCTGCTGTTCCCCGCGCCCAAAGGTCACGATGGGCTCTATGAATTCCTGACCACCTCCTGGCACGCCCAGCTGGGTCTCAACCTGGCGCTGTTCGGTTCGCTCACGATCATCGTGGCGCACCACATGTATGCGATGCCTCCGTATCCCTACATCGGTATCGACTACCCGACCCAGCTGTCGCTGTTCACCCACCACATGTGGATCGGCGGCTTCCTGATCGTTGGAGCCGGTGCCCATGCGGCCATCGCACTCATCCGCGACTACGACCCCGCCAAGAACATCGACAACGTGCTGGATCGGGTGCTGAAAGCCCGTGATGCCCTGATCAGCCACCTGAACTGGGTGTGCATTTTCCTGGGCTTCCACAGCTTCGGCCTCTACATCCACAACGACACCATGAGTGCCCTGGGACGTCCCCAGGACATGTTCAGCGACACCGCGATCCAGCTGAAGCCCGTCTTCGCGCAATGGATCCAGGGCCTGCACGCCGCTGCCGCCGGCACCACCGCTCCCAATGCGCTGGCCGGTGTGAGTGAAGTGTTCAACGGCGCTGTCGTCGCCGTCGGCGGCAAGGTGGCCGCCGCGCCGATCCCCCTGGGAACGGCCGACTTCATGGTCCACCACATCCACGCCTTCACGATCCACGTCACCGTGCTGATCCTGCTGAAGGGTGTGCTCTACGCGCGCAGCTCCCGCCTCGTCCCCGACAAGGCCAACCTGGGCTTCCGCTTCCCTTGCGACGGCCCCGGCCGTGGCGGTACCTGTCAGGTGTCGGCCTGGGACCACGTGTTCCTCGGCCTGTTCTGGATGTACAACTCCCTGTCGATCGTCATTTTCCACTTCAGCTGGAAGATGCAGAGCGACGTGTGGGGCACCGTCAATGCCGACGGCAGCGTCCAGCACATCACCAACGGCAACTTCGCCCAGGGCGCCATCACCATCAATGGCTGGCTCCGGGACTTCCTCTGGGCTCAGGCTGCCCAGGTGCTGAACAGCTACGGCTCGTCCTCCAGCGCCTACGGTCTGATGTTCCTGGGTGCCCACTTCGTCTGGGCCTTCAGCCTCATGTTCCTCTTCAGCGGCCGCGGCTACTGGCAGGAACTGATCGAGTCCATCGTCTGGGCTCACAACAAGCTGAAGGTGGCTCCCGCCATCCAACCGCGGGCGCTCTCCATCACCCAAGGCCGTGCCGTCGGTGTCGCCCATTACCTGCTGGGCGGTATCGCGACCACCTGGGCCTTCTTCCTGTCCCGACTCATCGCGGTCGGCTGACCTCCACCTGACCTTTCCCAATGGCAACGAAATTTCCTTCGTTCAGCCAGGGTCTGGCACAGGACCCGACAACCCGCCGTATCTGGTACGGCATCGCCACGGCTCACGACTTCGAGAGCCATGACGGAATGACGGAGGAGCGGCTTTACCAAAAGCTGTTCTCCACCCACTTCGGTCACCTGGCGATCATCGGCCTCTGGGTTTCGGGCAACCTGTTCCATATCGCCTGGCAGGGCAACTTCGAGCAGTGGGTCGCCGATCCGCTGCACGTCCGTCCCATCGCTCACGCGATCTGGGATCCCCACTTCGGGCAAGGCGCCATCGACGCCTTCACCCAGGCGGGTGCCTCCTCTCCGGTGAACATCGCCTATTCCGGTCTGTACCACTGGTGGTACACGATCGGCATGACGACCAACATGGAGCTCTACCAGGGTTCCATCTTCATGCTGATCCTCTCGGCATGGGCCCTGTTCGCCGGCTGGCTCCATCTCCAGCCCAAGTTCCTGCCGTCCCTGGCCTGGTTCAAGAACGCTGAATCCCGGCTCAACCATCACCTGGCTGTGCTGTTCGGCTTCAGTTCCATCGCCTGGACCGGTCACCTGGTCCACGTCGCCATCCCCGAATCCCGGGGTCAGCACGTCGGCTGGGACAACTTCCTCTCGGTCTCGCCCCACCCCGCCGGTCTTGCTCCGTTCTTCACCGGCAACTGGGGCGTCTATGCCCAGAACCCCGACACCGCCAACCAGGTGTTCGGTACCTCCGAGGGAGCCGGCACCGCGATCCTCACCTTCCTGGGTGGCTTCCATCCCCAGACCGAAGCGCTGTGGCTCACGGACATCGCCCACCACCATCTGGCCATCGGCTGCATCTTCGTGATCGCCGGCCACATGTACCGGACCAACTTCGGTATCGGCCACTCGATCCGCGAGATCCTCGACGCCCACAACCCCCCCAAGGGCACCCCCGGTGACCTGGGCGCCGGCCACAAGGGCCTCTACGACACCGTCAACAACTCCCTCCACTTCCAGCTGGGCCTCGCCCTCGCTGCCCTGGGAGTCGTGACCAGCCTGGTGGCGCAGCACATGTACGCGCTGCCGTCCTATGCGTTCATCGCCAAGGACTACACCACCCAGGCGGCGCTCTACACGCACCACCAGTACATCGCCATCTTCCTGATGTGCGGTGCCTTCGCCCACGGTGCGATCTTCTTCATCCGTGACTACGACCCGGAAGCCAACAAGGACAACGTCCTGGCCCGGATGCTCGAGCACAAGGAAGCCCTGATCAGCCACCTGAGCTGGGTCTCCCTGTTCCTCGGCTTCCACACCCTGGGTCTCTACGTCCACAACGACGTGGTGGTCGCCTTCGGTACCCCCGAGAAGCAGATCCTGATCGAGCCGGTGTTCGCCCAGTTCGTCCAGGCCTCCAGTGGCAAGGCCCTCTATGGCATGGACATCCTGCTCGCCAACGCCGACAGCATCGCCACCACGGCGTGGCCCAACAACGGCGCCGTCTGGCTGCCGGGCTGGCTGGATGCCGTGAACGCCGGGAACAACTCCCTGTTCCTGCAGATCGGCCCTGGTGACTTCCTGGTGCACCATGCGATCGCACTGGGTCTGCACACCACCACCCTGATCCTGGTGAAGGGTGCCCTGGATGCCCGGGGTTCCAAGCTGATGCCCGACAAGAAGGACTTCGGCTATTCCTTCCCCTGCGACGGCCCCGGCCGTGGCGGCACCTGCGACATCTCGGCCTGGGACGCCTTCTACCTGGCGGTCTTCTGGGCCCTGAACACCGTGGGCTGGGTCACCTTCTACTGGCACTGGAAGCACCTCGCCATCTGGCAGGGCAACGTGGCCCAGTTCAACGAATCCAGCACCTATCTCATGGGCTGGTTCCGCGACTACCTGTGGCTCAACAGCTCCCAGCTGATCAACGGGTACAACCCGATGGGGTCCAACAACCTGGCCGTCTGGGCCTGGATGTTCCTCTTCGGTCACCTGGTGTGGGCCACCGGCTTCATGTTCCTGATCTCCTGGCGGGGTTACTGGCAGGAGCTGATCGAAACCATCGTCTGGGCACACCAGCGCACGCCCCTCGCCAACCTGGTGGGCTGGCGCGACAAGCCCGTCGCTCTCTCGATCGTTCAGGCCCGTGTGGTGGGTCTCGCCCACTTCACGATCGGCTACATCCTCACGTACGCCGCCTTCCTGATCGCGTCCACCTCAGGCAAGTTCGGCTGAGCCTCCGGCTCCCGAACCCCTGCAACGCCTCCCCTTCTCGAATCTCGAGGGACCTCCGCACCCCCGGTCACACCGGGGGTTTTTTCATGCCCTTGGCCCGCGGGTCCCGACTGGGACGCGGAGCCGGCGTGACCAGCCGTGGGCCAGGACACGGGCGGGTGTGACCAACCGGCCCCTGCCCCATCTCTTCAACACACATTTGTCTGGGCTTAACCTGGCATGAACGTGCTGCTGTCAAGTTGAACTTGACTGCAGTTGATTTGAATGGCTCTCACCTTTTCTGCCCTGGATCCTTTCATCCAGGCGACGAGCGGAGTGATCTCTCTGGCAGATCTTGGGGCCAACGCTGAAATCTCTGCCTACAATCCAGCCAGCGGTTATCTGTATACCGTAGGCGGCGGATCCGGGGCCATTGTTGTTTCCGACCTGCGCGATCCCGCCAACCCCCAAGCCGTCGCCCGGGCCACGTCTACCGGCAATGGGGAAACCCTCCAGAGTGCGGCGGTCTTCGGCCAGCTGCTGGCCATTGCCGTGCAGAACGCCGTCAAGACCGATCCTGGTTTCGTTCAGTTCTACGACCTCAGCGACCCGGCTCTGCCCGTTCACATCAGCACCGTGACCGTGGGCGCCCTGCCCGACATGGTGAAGTTCAGCAGCGATGGCACCAAGCTGCTGGTCACCAATGAGGGGGAGCCGAATTCCGTCTATACGGTCGATCCTGTCGGTTCAATTTCCCTGATCAACACCAGCGGCTATCTGGCGGGCACCCCGGTGGCTCCTGGAGCCGCCGATGTGCAAACTGTGGGCTTCGAGGCCTGGGAGAACCGCCGCAGCGAACTGATCAACCGCGGTGTGCGCATCGGCACCCGACTGGGCGTCACCACCACCGTCGCCCAGGACATCGAGCCGGAGGCCATCGCCATCAGCGCCGACGGCAGGACCGCCTGGATCTCCCTGCAGGAGAACAACGCCATCGCCGTGCTGGATCTCAGCGGTGCGGCGCCGGTGATCAGCACCATCTTCTCCGCTGGTATCAAGGACTGGTCCCGCGGCGTCGCCAGCGCCGAGAACTTCACGTTCGAACTGGAGTATGCCGCCGGCGCCGCCAACCAGCCCGCCGGTGTGCTGGCCGGCGGTCTTTCCGGTCTGTTCTTTGCCGGTAAGGAGATGCTGAACGGCGCGGAGCTGGATGTCTACTACTCCATCACCGATCGCGGCCCCAACGGTGATCTGATCGCCGGTCAGCGTCAGTTTCTCGACCCGGATTTCCAGCCCAGCATCTACAAGCTGGGGATGAATCGTGCCACCGGCGCCGTCACTGAGCTCGGCCGAATCGGCCTCAATCGCCCCGATGGCACCCCCCTCACCGGCCTGCCCCAGCTGGCGATCAAGGATGACGTGCCGATCACGGCGGCCAATGCCCCGCTGGCCTACGACCCCTTCGGCATCGATTCGGAAACGATCTCCCTGTTCAGCCTCACCATCGGTGGCAGCACGCGCCAGGTGTTCGCCGTCGGCGATGAATACCGCGGCCAGATCTCGATCTTTGATGCGGAGAGCGGCAACCTGATCCAGCGCTACATCCCCGCCGGCCAGAAGGCCCAGCTGGCGGCCCAGCACAACGTCGGCGGTGCCTCGCCGCTCGGGGCGGAAACGATCGACAGCCTGCCGGCCATCTACGGCAATCGCTGGAGCAACCGCGGCATCGAGGGCATGGCCTTCAACCCCACCGACGGCCTGCTGTATGCCTTCCTGCAGAGCCCCCTGGATGTGGACGCCAACGGCGACGGTGTCACCGAGGGCCGCAGCCGCTCCGAACTCACCCGCATCCTGGCGATCGATCCGGCCACCGGCGTCCCGGTGAAGGAGCACCTCTACCTGCTCAGCGGCCGTCCCGGCCAGGACAAGATCGGCGATGTCGCCTTTGACGCCGCCCGTGGCGTGTTCCTGGTGATGGAGCGCGACAGCAGCCGCAGCCTCACCGGCTTCAAGCATGTCTATGAGGTGGATCTGCGCGGAGCCACTGACACCCTGCCGCTCACCACCGCCGCCGACCAGGCCACGGCCGGCTGGCTGGGCGCGATCGGTGTGGCCAGCCCCGAGCTGCTCGACAACCGCCGCAGCCTCGTCGACCACGACAGCAACCCCGCCACCCCGCCGATCTTCAGCACCTCCAGTGCCGATGCCCTGGCGGCCGCCGGCATCCGCCTGGTCCACAAGATCGAGCTGTTCAACCTGCCCTCGATCGGCGGCACCCTCGCCTACGACAAGCCGGAGGGCCTCACCCTCCGCGATGACGGCGCGCTGGTGATCAACTACGACAACGACTTCGGCACCGAGGGCGCCCGTGGCAACGCCTTCACCGTGGTGAGCTTCGATCACGCCGGCTTTGACAGCTCCGACCGGGACGGCCCCTCGAACAGCAATCTGTACCGGCCGATCTCCGGCCTGCCTCTCTTCGGCCTCACCATGCCCGATGGCATCGCCGCCTTCACCGATGCCCAGGGCCGCAGCTTCCTGCTGGCGGTGGGTGAAGGGGACTCCCGCGAATACGAACCGGACCGGGGCAACATCTTCAACGATCTCACCCGGGCCGATGCCAATACGGTGGTCAACGGCACCCCTTTCCGCAATCACCCCGGCGTCAGCGCCCTCAACGCCGCCTTCGCCGCCGCCACCGGCATCAGCCGCACCCGTCTCAACCTGCTCAACGACTACGGCGACATCAGCGGCGACGGACTGATCGACAAGCCCTTCAGCATCGGCTCCCGCTCGCTGCGCATCTACGACGGGCAGGGCAACGTGGTGTTCGATTCCAGCAATGCCCTGGAGGAGCTGGCCAACAGCCTCGGCCTGATGGCCAGTGGCCGTGATGACGACAAGGGCACCGAGCCCGAGATGGTGGAGATCGCCACCGTGGCCGGCCGCACCTACGCCTTCGTGGCCCTGGAGCGCACCACCACCAGCGTGGCGGCCGTGTTCGATGTCACCGACCCCTACAACGTGGCGGCGGTGGATCCGGTGGTGTTCCCCGGCACCGAGCGGGTCGAAGGGATCACCTTCCTGCGCAGCCCCGCGGGCGAGCCGGCCGGTCTGGTCGCCAGCAGTGAGGGCAACGACAGGGTCAGCGTCACCAGCGCCGCGCCCCTGCCGTCCGGCAGTGCCTTCCGCCTGCAGCTCTTCCACCTGGCTGACCAGGAGGGGGGCATCGCGGCCCTTGATGACGCCCCCCGCCTGTCGGGAGTGCTCAATGCCCTGCGGGCCCAGGACATCGACCTCGACGGCATCCCCGGCTTCGCGGGCACCCTCACCCTTTCCAGCGGCGACGCCTGGATCCCGGGCCTCTTCTACGGGGCCTCCGCCCAGGCCTACGGCGCCGTGGGTCGCGGTGATGTGCTGATCCAGAACGCCCTGGGGGTGCAGGCGGTCGCCTTCGGCAACCACGAGTTCGACCAGGGCACCGCCGTGGTGCGGGACCTGATCCAGGCCAATGCGGCCGCCGGTTACCCCGGCACCGCCTTCCCCTACCTGAGCGGCAACCTCAACTTCGCCACGGATGTCAACCTGGCGGGGCTGGTGGTGCCCGCCGGCCAGGCGCCCCGGCCCAACAGCATCACCGCCAGCGTCGTCTTCGACGTGAACGGCCAGACGGTGGGTGTGGTCGGCGCCACCACCCCAACCCTGCGCACCATCTCCAGCCCTGGCGCCGTGGGCGTGGCCCCCGTTCCCTTCGGCGGCACCCCCACGGCCGCTGAGCTGGATGCCCTGGCCGCGGAGATCCAGAGCGACGTGGATGCCCTGCTGGCGGCCAACCCTGGCCTCAACAAGGTGATCCTGCTGGCCCACATGCAGCAGATCAGCATCGAGCAGGCCCTGGCCGAGCGCCTGCGCCACGTGGACATCATCGTGGCCGGCGGCTCCAACACGCGACTGCTCGACAGCGATGATCTGACCCGCCCCGGCGACAGCGTCCAGGGCCCCTACCCGATCGTCAGGACCGATGCCGATGGCCGGCCGGTGGCGGTGGTCAACACCGATGGCAACTACAAGTATCTGGGCCGCCTGGTGCTCGACTTCGACAGCCAGGGTGTGATCATCCCCGAGAGCTACGACCCCACCATCAGCGGAGCGTTCCGCACCGACGCCGCCGGGGTGGCGGCCCTGAAGGCCGAAGCCTTCATCGACGCCCGGGTCCAGGGGGTGGTCGACAACCTGCGGGAGGTGATCATTGCCCAGGAATCGGAATGGTTCGGCATCAGCGAGGTGTTCCTCAACGGCAACCGCAATCCGGGCGTGCGCAGCGAGGAGACCAACCTCGGCAACCTCACGGCCGACGCCAACCTGGCCTACGCGCGCCGGATCGATCCCAGCGTGGTGATCTCACTCAAGAACGGTGGCGGCATCCGCAACTCGATCGGCCAGTCGACCGTTCCCACCGGCTCGGTGAGCGGTGAGCCGGAACTGCTGCCCACCGCGGCGGTCTTCGATGCCCAGGGCAATGTGGTCAAGCCGGAGGGCGGCATCTCCCGCAACGACATCGCCAACGCCCTCAGTTTCAACAACGGGCTCTCCATCGTCAGCGTCACCCCCGGCGAACTCAAGGCGCTGATCGAGCACGGCATCGCCGCCGGCATCAACCAGGGCCGCTTCCCCCAGGTGGGCGGCATGGCCTTCAGCTACGACCTCAGCCGCCCGGCCGGCTCCCGGGTGGTGAACCTGGCGATCCAGGACGCCGCCGGCAACGACCTCGACGTCGTGGTGCGCAATGGCGCCGTGGTGGGCGATCCGGCCCGCAGCCTCCGCATGGTGACCCTCGACTTCCTGGCCAGCGGCGGTGATGGCTACCCCTTCGCCGCTCTCGCCAACCCGAACCGGGTGAACATCACCCAGCCGGGCGGTGCCCCCCGCACCGGCGTCGCCACCTTCGCCGCCGATGGCTCCGAACAGGACGCTCTGGCCGAATTCCTGGCGGCCAACCATTCCCCCGCCAACCCGTTCACGGCGGCCGATACGTCGGCGGCCCTCGACACGCGCCTGCAGAACCTGGCGGTGCGCAGCGATTCCGTGATCGATCCGCTCATCACGCTCACCGGCGGGACCGTGCTGGAGAACCTGCCCGCCGCCACGCGCGTGGGCCAGCTGTCGGCCACGGACCCGGATGGGAACGACACGTTCGTGTTCTCCTTCGCGCCGAACGGCAATCCGGATGGGCTGTTCCGCCTTGATGGGAACCAACTGCTCACCACCGCTGCGCTGGACTTCGAGGCGGGCGCCACCCGCAGCGTGACGCTGCAGGTGACCGACAGCGCCGGCAACCGCTACACCAAGGCCTTCACCATCACGGTGACCGACCTGGCCGAGGGTGCGGCCGTGCAGGCGGGTGTGATCAACGGCCCCGGTTTCGCGATCACCCAGGGGGTGGGGGGCAACCCCCCCGGATCGGCCCCTTCGGGTCGTCCCCTGGCCACCGGCTCCCTGGGGGCGGTGCAGACCAGCCCGATCAGCCTGCCCGGGGAGAGCGATCCCCGCTCCCGGATCGAGAACACCGCCTACTGGAACGGGCTCAAGACCCTCACCCTGGACGCCGACTACTGGACCCCGTCGCTGGGCAGGCACCTGCTGGTGGCGAACTTCGTCGATGTGCGCTGGGATCTGTCCACGGCACCGCCCCTGGACTTCGATCTGCTGGTGGTGGGTGCCAAGCGTGGCGGGGTCGAGCTCGGCGGCGGCGATGACCGCCTCAGCTGGCTGTTCCACAGCGATGGGGCCGCCCGCAGCGCAGCAACACGGCCACGGTGTCGGGTGGCGGGGGCAACGACACGCTGACCTTCTCCAGCGTGGGGAGCTCCGGGATCGACGACCTGCTGCTGGCGGACAACGCCCGGGCCGGTAACGGGTCCCAGTGGAACCCCAGCTACGACGGCCGCTTCAGCACGGCGATCGCCGCCGGTGGTGCGGGCGCCGACCGGATCGAGAGCCTGGGGAACGTGCGGCTGCAGGCCGATGGGGGCGAGGGCAGCGACGTGCTGATCGGCGCGCTCCGCGACGACCGCCTGATCGGTGGCCTGGGCGAGGACACCCTGATCGGCGGCGGCGACGGCGGCGGCTTCCGCTTCACCGGCCGGGGCTCGGCCCGGCGGGTGGTGGTGAGCGGCGGCGACCTGATCGACCTGCGCGCCCCCGGCGGCGGGGGCGATGGGGCGGCCGACACCGTGATCTACGGGCTCGAGGGCGGGGGTGTCGACCGCATCGTGGGCTTCGAGGCGGGACTGGACCGGCTCCAGGTGCTCGGTGGCCTGGGGCAGGCGCAGGTGACGGAGTACCAGAACGGCACCTTCGTGAGCTTCGCCGGGAAGGGCGGCCAGGGTGTGCTGCTGGAGGGGGTGAGGGGGCTGAGCGTGGGCGGAGCCGGCGACATCCAGCTGCTGGCCTGAAGGGCATGGCGAGCACCCGCTTCCGGGTGGAGCGGGAAACGGACCTGCAGCGCCTCCTGGCGCTGGGCAGGCGGCTGAACAGCCTCGCCAGCAGTGATGGGAACCGGCACGGCAGCTTCGATCTGCCCGATACCGGCCACCGACCCCTGGGCACCAATCCGTTCGGGTTGGGAGACACATTCGGCGGCGGCGACCGCGATGTTGACGACCACGTGATCGGCTTCACTTTCAGCCAGATCGTCTGACTCCGTCGGGGCGATCAGCTTCGGGTGCGGGCAAACCCTGCCACCCGGTCCGGGGCTGGGATGGCTGCATTTTTGCCTGCTACGCTCGGGTGGTTGCCGGTTGGAAATGAAGAGAAAGTCCCAGGACTTTCCAGATCTGCTCCGAAACAGTTGCCTGCCAATCCTTCTCGTTGTTGCCCTTGTCGTCTCGTTTGTCGGCATCCTGAGTCAGAGCGGGCAGGTGTCCGAATGGCCCATGGACCAGTCCTTCGTGACGCGGGCTGATCTTCGCCTGTATCGACTGCCGACAGGCTGGGTCTTTCAGTATCCCCGCTTCAACTGGTCCGGTGGCGTAGCGGCCAGCCTGCTGATCGGTCTCTATAAGTTGGTTGTTTCTCCTGCCCCGGAGACACTGAATTGGCATGCCAAGTGCATCACCACCCTGCTCTTTCTGGGATCGGCGTATTGCCTTTGTCGGCTGTTCATCCGCCACTGGATCTTCCAGGCGCTGGCCTTCTCTGTCATCGCCAGTTCCGCCCTTCAGTTTGCTGAACCTTCCAGTGACATCATCGCGGCGGCGTTCTTCGCCCTGTTCATGCTGTCCGTGCGATTGGGGTGGCCGCGGCTGATCTCCTCCGGCCTGCTGATTCTTTTCGGCGTGTCCAAGATCCAGTTGCTCGTCTGCTCCCTGGGGGTGGGTGCCGTCTGGTACTGGTGGGATGTGCGGGAGAACCGGATGCGCTGGCAGATCCCCGTCGGCATGGCCTTCTGGCTGGTGCTGCTGATGGCTCCCGGCTTCAAGCTCTATGGCATTGAGATGGTCAGGACGGTCAAGGGGCTGCGAACCTTTGCCTCGTCCTATGTGTTCATGTTCAGCCCCCATCAGTTTGCCCCCAGCCCCGAAACGCTCGCTGGCAGTCCCACCAGTTGGCAGGATGTGATGCGATCGGTGTTCCCGGGAGCCCGCACCGTGAGCGACGTGATCCTTCGGTATCCGAAAAAGTATCTTGACTATCTGCTGGTGGCGGGCGCCTACGGAGTGTTTTCCGTCCTGCAGACGATGGGATTGATGCTGATTCCCTTTTTTCGGGCCTTGCGCCTCAGGGTCTTCCCTGGTGTCACCCAGCTCAGTCTGAGGTTTCTCGCGGCGGCGGCCTTCTTTTCCCTGGTGCCGCCGCTGCTGCTGAGATTCATCAGCCCCCGTTATCTCGCCGTGGTCTTCATTCCGCTGGTGGTTCTGTCCGCTGCCGCCGCCGCATCCTCCGAGGCGCCCCGGTCCCTGAAGATCACGTTCCTGATCTGTTCCCTGCTGACCCTTGCCCTGAATCTGGCCGTGTTCAGCGAGCGCCTCGTTCGATCACCGCTGATGCCCTTCGGTTGAGGGATCGGCACCGGGTTGCGGCCTGGGCGATCGAGGGCCGGAGCAGGACCATAAAAAAACCCTGACGCGGCAGGGTCGGAAGGAAAGGCCTGGCAGGCCACCCCTGGGATCCGCTCCCAGGGGTGGCTGACCATCGCAGAACTCAGCCGGCGCTCCAGACGCCACCGGCGATGTTGGCCAGTGGGGACTGGATGGCGGTGCTGCACAGGAACCAGGCGAAGGCGGCGCCGCCGCAGCCACCCAGCCAGAAGCCGCTGGCGAATTCCGCCCAGCCGGCCTTGGTGAACAGGTCGGCCGGAGGGTTGTCGATGGTGGCGTCGGGGGGCTGGACGTTGGGGCCGCTGCCGGCGGTGCCGTAGATCGACAGGCAGATGGTGAGGATCGACACCAGGCCGATGGTGGCCAGCAGGCCGGCGGTGCTGGCGAACTCGGTGGCGCGCAGGGGGCCGGTGTAGGCGAAGGGGCCGTAGAGCAGGTAGCCGTGGGCCATGCCCACCTCAAGACCGCGACGGTTGGGCGAGAGGGAGGGCCGGTAGGCCGGCAGGGCGTTCAGGAACGCCTTGGTGAAATAGCTGCTGTTGACGGGGGTGGCCAGATTGCCGACGGTCGGGTCGGCCACGGGGGTCACGGTCATGGGAAGCGGATCGGGGGGTCGGCGGATCGGGGGGTCGGGGAGCGGCGAAGGACGCTGGGGCCTGGGGCCGTCGTCAGTCGGTCGCCTCGATCACGTTGAACAGCAGGGCCATGGCCACCGCCGCGCCGAGGATTCCCACCAGGGGAACCATCACGGACGGCATCCAGGCAACGGCAAATTCACCAGTCATGGCTTGGGCCAATAGGAACCGCCGGTACTGTAAGGACCACGCCCTGTCCGGCTTCTCGGGGACCCGGGGGGCGACATAAAAGTTCAGCCAGGCTCGCCCCGCACGGTGGCGCGCACCCGGTAGATCGGCCGGCCCTGGCTTTCGTGATAGGTGCGCATCTGCAGCTCCGCCAGCAGCCCGAAACTGAACAGCTGCACGCCGGTGAGAATCGCCAGCACCGCCATCAGCAGCAGGGGGCGGTTGCCGATGTCGGCCCCCAGCAGCAGTTTCTCGCCCACCAGCCAGGCGGCGATGGCCAGCCCCACCAGCAGGGCCAGCAGTCCGGCGAAGCCGAACACATGCATCGGCCGGGTCAGGAACCGCTTCATGAACCAGACCGTCAGCAGGTCCATCAGCACCCGGAAGGTGCGATCAATGCCGTAGTTGCTGCGGCCGTAGCGCCGCGCCTGGTGGGACACCCTCACCTCACCGATCCGTGCCCCTTCGATGAAGGCCAGGGCCGGCAGGAAGCGGTGCAGTTCCCCGTAGAGGTTCATGTCGCTGACCACCTCCCGGCGGTAGGCCTTCAGGGAACAGCCGTAGTCGTGCAGCCGCACCCCGGTGACCCGGGCGATCAGGCGGTTCGCCAGCAGGGAAGGCAGCAGCCGGTCGAGGGCCCCATCCTGGCGCTGCTGCCGCCAGCCGCTCACCAGGTCCAGGTCGTCCTGCTCCAGCCGGGCCAGCAGCATCGGGATGTCGGCGGGATCGTTCTGGAGGTCCCCGTCCAGGGTGACGATCACCCCGCCGCCGCTGGCGTCGAAGCCGGCGGCCATGGCGGCCGTCTGCCCGTAGTTGCGCCGCAGCAGCACGGCCACCAGCTCGGGCACCCGGGCGGCCAGATCCCGCAGCACCGCCGCGGTGCCGTCCTTCGACCCGTCATCCACCAGGACCAGCTCGAAGCTGCGGCCCAGCGGCCGCAGGGCCGCCAGCAGCTTCTGCACGAGATGGGGAAGGCTTTCCTCCTCGTTGTAGAGGGGGACGACCACGGAGAGCTCGGGGGAACGTCCGAGCGCGGGGTGTCCGGAACCTTGGGCCAGGGCTGCCTCCGCCATGACCGTTCCGCGAAACTCGGGTCCTGAACTTACCTCAGGGGGGCAGGGGGCTGCCGTCGTGGCTGTGCATCACCCGTCCCGCGCCCCGCAGTTCGCCCCGGTAGTGGCAGGCCACCGGATCCCGGTTGCGGGGGTTCAGGTCGTCGATGCCGATGCCGTCCCGGCCGTGCTGGCGCCCGGAGCTGTGCAGGTAGCGGCCGCCGCCCAGGTGCAGGGCCACGTGGGTGCAGCGCCGCGGGGTGCCGAAGAAGATCAGGTCGCCCGGCAGCAGCAGGCTGGTGACACCGCTGGCCACCGCCACCGGGCGGCAGAAGCGCTCCTGCAGGTAGGCGTCACGGGGCAGCCAGATGCCGGCCTGGGCGAAGGCGGTCTGCACCAGCCCCGAGCAGTCGAAATCGGGCCCCAGGGTGCCCCCCCAGAGGTAGCGGTTGGGGCGGTGACGGGCGGCCTCGGCGAAGGCCAGCACCGCCTCCAGGCGGGCGGCGATCCGGTCGCGATCGAGGCGGGGCAGGGGCGGCGGCGACGGTACGGGCCGCCCGTGGCGTTCCAGGGCCGCGGCGTCCAGCCAGCAGGGGTAGCCGTCCTCCAGCAGCCGCACCCGCAGGCGAGCCCCGGCGCCGCCGGCCCCGGCCGCCCCCAGGACCCTCAGGCACCGGCCCGCGTGGATCTCGGTGGCCAGCCCTGGCCCCTGGGGCCGGCTGTGGGCCGGCAGCGGCCGGGTCAGGGTCCAGACACGGCCCGGCGCCGGCAGGGTGCCTAAGGTCGCCATCGCAAGGTGCCGCCGTTGATGGCGTTCTACAGCCCGGATCCGGCCATGGGCGAGGCCCTCCGCCAGCTGATCGTCCGACTGGAGGCGGAGGGGCGTCCGGGCCTGGGGGAGCAGCTCTCCGTCACCTGGCTCCGCTACGGCGACTCCCTGGTGGGGGCGGCCGAGGGCCTGGGTCAGGAGGAGTTCTGGGGTCGGACGGTGAGCGGCGCTTCCTGGGCCGGTCCGACGCTCCGCTATCCCGCCAGCGTCGTCAAGCTGGTGTACCTGGTGGCGGCCGAAGCCTGGCTGCAGCAGCAGCTGATCGAGGACGGCCCCGAGCTGCGCCGCGCCCTGGCCGACATGGTGCGCGATTCGGGCAACGAGGCCACCAGCCTGGTGGTGGATCTGCTGAGCGGCACCACCAGCGGTCCGTCGCTGCCGCCGGAGCGCCATGCCGCCTGGTGCCGCCAGCGCCAGCTGGTCAATGGCTGGCTGGCCCGCCTCGGCTGGAGCGAGGTGGCGGGGGTGAACGCCTGCCAGAAGACCTGGGCGGAGGGGCCCTACGGCCGTGAGCGGGAGTTCTACGGCGCCCAGCTGGAGAACCGCAACCGCCTCAGCACTGACTTCACGGCCCGCCTGCTGCACGCCGTGATGGCCGGCGTGGCGGTCTCCCCCCCGGCCTGTCGGCGCATGACGGCGCTGCTGCGCCGCTCCCTCGACCCCCAGGCCCGGGCCGCCGATCCCGAGAACCAGGTGGATGGCTTCCTGGGGGCCGGCCTGCCCGAGGGCGCCCGGCTGTGGAGCAAGGCCGGCTGGATGAGCCAGGCGCGCCATGACGCCGCCTACGTGGAGGCGGAGGGCAGGGCGCCCATGCTGCTGGTGGTGTTCAGCGAGGGTCGGGCCCGGGCCGGCGATGAGATGCTGCTGCCGGCCATCGCCGCCGCCTTGCTGGACGCCTGAACCTGCCGCCCATCCGCCCGATGCCCGCCGCCCCGCCCCTCGATGTGGTCCCCCTCGCCCTGGGGGCGGCGGTGAGCCCGATGCTGCTGCTGGGACAGATGCGCACCCTCACCGCTCCGGGAGCGGGCCTGCGCCAGAGCTGGGCCTACGTCGCCGGCAACGCCGTCGTGGTGGCGGGCTGGGCGCTGGTGGGGCTGGGCTCGGGCGGATCCCTGCCGGCCCGCTCCGTCGCCGGCGCCGATCCGGTGTCCGCCGGCCTCCGCCTGGTGCTGGCCGCCGTGCTGCTCGCCATCGGAGCCCGGACCCTGCAGCGTGAGGGCGGAACGGCGTCCCCGGCCCCTGGGGGTCACTCCCTGGCCCGATCCTTCGGGCTGGGGTTCGCCCTGATGGCCGGCAACCTCACCTCCCTAGTGCTCTATCTGCCGGCGCTGCAGGACCTGGCCCGTTCCGGCCTGGCGGCGGGCCCCCTGGCCGCCCTGGTGCTGCTGGTGAGCCTGGTCACCCTGGCGCCGTCGCTGCTGCCGCCGGTGGTCCTGGGGCTCACGGGGGCCTGGGGGCGGTCCCGCCTCGAGCAGCTCTCCCACTGGACCCTGGTCCACCAGGGCCGGATCAATGGGGGCCTCTGTTTTCTCTTCGCGGCCTATCTCGGCTGGAGCGGTGTCGCCAGGCTCTGAGCGGACCTGGCGACGGGGGCCCCGGAAGGGCCTGGGGATCGGCCCATGGCAGGGCCTGGAACGGAGAGGGAGGGATTCGAACCCTCGACAGAAGTTGCCTCCTGTAACTCCTTAGCAGGGAGCCGCTTTCAACCACTCAGCCACCTCTCCAGTGGCCCAGCGAGCTTATCAGGGCTCGGACTCGGCCCCCGGCGGCAGGGGCGCTCCCGGGTCCGGGGGCACGGCCAGGCGCGGCAGGCGGTGCTTGAAGCCGCAGAGGATCTCCCAGGGGATGGTGCCGCAGCGCTCGCTCCAGTCGAGGGGGCTGATCGTCTCCCCCTCCTGCTCGCCCAGCAGGGTGACCATGCTGCCCACCTCGATGCCGGGGGCCTCGGTGGCGTCGATCACCAGCTGGTCCATGGTGATGGCGCCCACCTGGGGCAGGCGCCGGCCGTCGAAGAGGACGTCCATGCGGTTGGAGAGCTGGCGGGGCACCCCGTCGGCGTAGCCGATCGACACCACCGCCAGCCGGCTGGGCCGGCTGGTGCGGAAGCGATGGCCGTAGCTGACGCCGACCCCCGCCCCCACCTGGCGCAGCAGGGTGACGCGGGCGTGGATCTGCAGGGCCGGCCGCAGGGGCACCACCCCGGCCAGGTGGGGCGCCGGAGGCTGGCCGTAGAGGGCCAGCCCCACCCGGACCAGGTCGTAGTGCTGGGCGTGCCCCCGCAGGGTGGCCGCCGAATTGGCCAGGTGGCGGCAACCGGCCGCCAGGCCCTGTTCGGCCAGGCTGGCAAGGACCGTCTCGAAGCGCTGCTGCTGGAGCGCGTTGAGGCCGTCGTCCTCTCCGGGGGCGGCATCGGCGCAGGCCAGGTGGGAGTAGACCCCCGCCAGCTCGATCGCCTCCATGCCCTGCAGGGCCGCCACCAGCCGCGGTCCCTCCCGCCAGTCGGCGCCGAGGCGGGCCATGCCGGTGTCCAGCTTCAGCTGCACGGTCATGGGGCGGCCGCTGCCGCTGGCCAGGTTCTGGCAGAGCAGGGCTTCCCGCATGCTGCTGAGGGTGGGCATCAGCTGCCAGCGCAGGCAGCTGCGCAGCTCCTCCGGCTGGGTGAGGTTGCCGAGCACCAGCACCGGGGCGGAGATGCCGGCACGGCGCAGCTGCACCCCTTCGCCCAGGGTGGCGACGCCGAAGCAGGCCGCCCCCGCCTCCAGGGAGGCACGGGCCACCGCCAGGGCGCCGTGGCCATAGGCGTCGGCCTTGACCACCGCCATCAGCTGGGTGGCCGGACCGATGTGGCGCCTCAGGGCCCGCACGTTGGCCTGGATGGCCGCGGTGTTCACCTCCACCCAGGCCCGCTGCCGCGAGGGCTGGGTCTCCTCCGTCGCACTGGCGGTGGCGAGCGAAGAGCTGGTCATGGGCGCCGCCGCAGAAGGTGAACCATGGAAATCATGGGAATCCCGTTAGCATGCCGCGTATCCAGCGGACGGGAATGGGCCACGTACTCGTTCTGAATGCGTCCTACGAACCGCTGAACATCACCACCTGGCGGCGCGCCATGGTGATGCTGCTCAAGGGGAAGGCCGAGGGGCTCGAGCACGACCCCGAACGCGCGATCCGTCCGGACCATTTCCTGCCGACGGTGATCCGGCTGCGCCAGTTCGTGCGGGTGCCCTACAAGCCGCTCCCCCTCACCCGCCGCAACGTCTTCCACCGCGACGGCCACGCCTGCCAGTACTGCGGCTACAGCGGTGAGCAGCTCTCCATCGACCATGTGGTGCCCCGCAGCCGGGGCGGCACCGATGTCTGGGAGAACGTCACCACCGCCTGCCTGCCCTGCAACGTGCGCAAGGGCAACCGCACCCCGCGGGAGGCGGGCATGCCCCTGGCCCGGGAGCCCCGCCGGCCCCTGGGCAGCCTGAGCTTCGAGGCCAACCGCCGCATCCGCTCCGGCCAGCACCAGGAGTGGGCCAAATACGTCATCGGCGCCTGATCCGCCCCCCGTCCTCGCCGGCCCCATCCGTCCCCTCAGCCGCCGGTCCCGGTGGCTTCGAGGGCGAGGGCCTCCAGACCCTGGCGCTGCTCCTCGGCGATGCAGGCGCCGATCAGGTCCTCGATCTGGCCGGCCAGCACGGGCTCGAGGGAGAAGTTCCGCCCCAGCCGGTGATCGGTCACCCGGTTGTCCTTGGCGTTGTAGGTGCGGATCTTCTCGCTGCGGTCGCCGCTGCCCACCTGGGCGCGGCGCACGGAACGCTCGGCGGCGTTCGCTTCCGCCAGCTGGCGCTCGTAGAGCTTGGCCCGCAGGATCTCCATGGCCCGCTCCCGGTTCTGCAGCTGGGAGCGCTCCTGGGTGCAGAACACCCGGATGCCCGTGGGCTTGTGCAGCAGGTCGACCGCCGTCTCCACCTTGTTGACGTTCTGGCCGCCGGCGCCGCCCGAGCGGGCCGTGCTGATCTCCAGATCCCCCGGGTCGATCTGCACCTCCACCGGATCGGCCTCGGGCATCACCGCCACGGTGGCGGTGGAGGTGTGCACCCGCCCCTGGGATTCGGTGGCCGGCACCCGCTGGACGCGATGCACGCCCGCCTCGAACTTGAGCCGGCTGTAGACCCCGTCGCCGCGGATGGCGAGGATCAGCTCCTTGTAGCCGCCGAGATCGGCCTCCGAGGCGCTCACCGGCTGCACCTGCCAGCCCTGGCCCTGGGCGTAGCGCTCGTACATGCGGGCCAGGTCCCCCGCCCAGAGGCTGGCCTCATCGCCGCCGGCACCGGCTCGGATCTCCAGCATCACGCTGCGCTCGTCGCGGGGATCCGAGGGCAGCAGGCTGAGGGTGAGGCGTTCGTTGAGGCCGTTGATCAGGCCCTCGAGGCTCACCAGCTCTTCGCTGGCCAGGGTCGCCAGTTCCTCGCCGGCGGGGTCGTCGCGGTGGGCCCGCACCAGGGCGCGGGCCTCCTCCCGTTCCTGCTCCAGCTTGCGCAGCCGCTGGTAGTCGTTGACGAGCGGTTCCAGCTTGGCCCGCTCCCGGGCGATCGCCTGCAGCCGGGCCGGATCGGAGGCCACCGCCGGATCGGCCAGCTGGCGCTCCAGGGTCTGGAAGGTGCGGCAGGCGGTGTCCAGCCGGGATTGCAGCAGCTCGGAATCCATGGGGCGGCACCGGCAACAAAAAGGGCCGGGTGCGACGGGCACCCGGCCAAGGCAGAACCGGACCGTCGCCCGATCCGGGGGTCCGAAGGAGGCGTCAGGCCGAGAGACGCGTCAGGCTTCGGAGGCGGCCGGCTCTTCCACCGGGGTGGCGGCGGCGTCGGTGGCCTTGGCGGCCTTCTTGGCACCCGAGGCGGAATCGGCGCTGCCCATGCCGTACTTGCGCATGAAGCGGTCGACCCGGCCCTCGGTGTCGAGGATCTTCTGGGTACCCGTGTAGAAGGGGTGGTTGCCGCTCCACACGTCGACCGTGATCTCCGGCTGGGTGGAGCCGGTGGTCATCACCACCTCTCCGTTGCAGATCACCTTGGCGTCCGGATACCAGGTGGGATGGATGTCGGCTTTCGGCATGACGGAAATCAGCGCTTGGAGAACTGGGGAGCCTTGCGGGCTTTCTTGAGGCCGTACTTGCGACGCTCCTTGGCCCGGGGATCGCGGCTCAGGTGGCCTTCGATCTTGAGGGGTTTGCGGTTGTCGGGGGACAGATCGCACAGGGCGCGGGCCGCACCCTGCTTGATGGCATCGGCCTGGCCGGTGAGGCCGCCGCCGCGCACGTTGACCAGGAGGTCGTACTGGGCCTCCAGACCCAGGGTCTGCAGGGGAGCCTTGACCGCCGCCAGGTAGACGGGGTTGTAGTTGAGGTAGTTGTCGCCGGGGCGGCCGTTGATGGTGACGCTGCCGCTGCCGGGGACCACCCGCACACGGGCGACGGCGGTCTTGCGACGGCCGGTGCCCCAGTAGACGACGCGGTTGGAGGTGCTGGTCATTGGGCGGCGGCGGCGGGATCGAGGGCGAGGGGCTGGGGCTGCTGGGCGGCGTGCGGATGCTCGGCGCCCTTGTAGACCTTCAGCTTGCGGAACAGCTGGCGGCCCAGGGCGTTGTGGGGAAGCATGCCCTTGATCGCCTTCTCGATGATGCGCTCCGGCAGGCGGGCCTGCAGGTGCTCAAAGGTTTCGGTCTTCATGCCGCCGGGGCGACCGGAGTGGCGCCGGTAGATCTTCTGGGTGGCCTTGTTGCCGCTGACGCGCACCTTGTCGGCGTTGATCACCACAACGAAGTCACCCGTGTCGAGGTGGGGCGTGAAGGTGGGCTTGTTCTTGCCGCGCAGCACCTGCGCCACTTCACTGGCGAGACGGCCGAGGGTCTGGTCCGCTGCGTCGACCAGATACCACTGGCGCTCGAGCGAATCGATGGAGGGTGGGGTTGTCTTGTTCATCGCGCCGGCGGGCCGGTTTGGGGTGAGCCCATCGCAGCCGGATGGGTCGGGACAGGAAGATTCGACCCTACCGTGTCGCCGGATCCGGCGAATTCGGAGAGGTGCCATCTGCCTGGGGCCACCGGACGGGGCTCCCTGCAGGGCACTCAGCCGATCGGATCGTCGCCGAAGGGATCGGCGGGAGGATCGCGCGAATCCAACAGAAATCGCGGTTGACAATCATACCAGGCAGCCTCAGGGAACACCGGCTCCGGGTAGCCCACCCGCAGCAGGCAGAGGCCCTGGGGCGGTGCGGCCTCCTTGACGGCGTGGCGGGCGCCGCTGCGCCAGCGGTGCAGGAACTCTTCGGCCGCCAGGCGACCCTCCCCCACCGCCACCAGCTGGCCCATCAGCAGGCGCACCATGCCGTAGAGGAAGCCGCTGGCCTGCACCTCGGTGACCAGCAGATCGCCGCAGCGCTCGACCCGCACCGCCTGCAGGGTGGTGCGGGCGTGGGCGCGGCGGCTGCCGGCCCGCTGGAAGGCGGAGAAATCGTGCTCCCCGAGCAGGGCCTCCAGGCAACGGGCCATCCGGGCCTCATCCAGCCGCCATGGATAGCGATGCCAGCTCCAGGGGGCCAGGAACAGGTTGGGGGTGCGGGCGTTGAAGATCGTGTAGCGGTAGCGCCGGTAGGTGGCACTGAAGCAGGCATGCCAGTCGCCCGGCACCTCGGCGGCGGCCCGCACCCGCACCGTGGGCGGCAAGCGGCCGTTGAGGGCCTTGGCCCAGCGGGTCACGGGGATGGGGCCGGCGGCATCGAAGTGGACCACCTGGGCGGCGGCATGAACCCCGGTGTCGGTGCGCCCGGCCGCCACCGCCCGGACGGGACGGTGCGGGTCGAGGGCCTCGATGGCGGCCTCCAGGGTTTCCTGGACGCTGGGGTGATGGGCCTGCCGCTGCCAGCCGTGGAAGGCGGCTCCGTGGTACTGCAGCGAGAGGGCGATCCGTTTCAGACCCGCTCGCTCAGACCAGCTCGATGATGGCCATCTCGGCGTTGTCGCCCCGGCGGCGCACCGTGCGGATGATGCGGGTGTAGCCACCCTGGCGGTCGCCGTAGCGGTCCTGGGCCTTGTCGAACAGGGCGTGCACCAGCTGCTTGTCGTAGATGTAGCCGATGGCGCGGCGACGGGCGGCGAGGGTGCCGTCCTTGGCCAGGGTGATCATGCGCTCCGCTTCATCACGCAGGGCTTTGGCACGGGCCTTGGTGGTGGTGACGCGGCCTTCGCGGATGAGCTGGGTGGTCAGACCACGCAGCATGGCCTTGCGTTGGTCGGCGGGGCGTCCCAGCAGGGGGACTCGGCACTGGTGTCGCATGGTGGGGACGGGGCGGGTGGCGAAACGGGGAAGGGGAAACCGCCGATCAGCCGCTGGTGCGGCTCTGGGGCAGGGAGATGCCGATCCTCTCGAGGGCCTCGATCACCTCGTCGGCGGACTTGGAACCGAAGTTCTTGATCTCCAGCAGGTCTTCGTAGCTGAAGCCCATGAGGTCGGAGACGGAGTTGACCTGGGCGCGCTTGAGGCAGTTGTAGGCGCGCACCGAGAGGTTGAGCTCCTCCAGGGGAATCTGGGCCTCGGCCGAAGGCTCGGGTTCCAGGCCGGGCTCCTCGGTCATGGTGAGGGTGGCCAGGGGCTGGAACAGGCTGATCAGCTGGTTGGCGGCCTGGGCCATGGCGTCGTCGGGGGTGACGCTGCCGTTGGTCTCGATCTCGATGCGCAGGCGCTCGTGGGCCGAACCGCCCTCGCCGACCGCCGTCTCATCGACGGTGTAGTTGACCCGGCGGACGGGCATGAACACCGCATCGATCTGCAGCAGATCGATGGCGGAGGTGTCCTCGTTGTGGCGATCCACCGGCCGGTAGCCGACGCCGCGCTCGACGTGCACCTCCATCTCCAGGCTGTGGCCCTCGGCCACGGTGGCGATCTCCCGGTCGCCGTCGATCACCTGCACCTGGGGAGAGAACTGCAGATCCGAGGCGGTGACCCTGGCCGGGCCGTTGACCATCAGACGGCCGATCTCCAGGTCACGGCTGCGGCTGTTGACCGGCACCGACTTGCAGTTCAGCAGGATGTCAAGCACGTCCTCGCGCACCCCGGGCACGGTGGCGTACTCATGGTTCACGCCGGAGAGACGCACCGCCGTGATGGCGCTTCCCTCGAGACCACCGATCAGCACGCGCCGCAGGGCGTTGCCGAGGGTGGTCGCCTGACCCCGGTCCAGGGGGCCGATCAGGAAGACGCCCGTCTGGGAACGGTCGTCGGCGACCTGGTGCTCGACCCGATCGATCTGGTAGTGCAACACGGTCTGAGGAGGTGAAAAGGGAACGGTGGCCGCGATGGCGGCCCGGGGAAGGCGGGAGGGAGGCCGGAGAGTCTCCGGGGGCTCAGACCCGGCGGCGCTTGGCCCGGCGGCAGCCGTTGTGGGGCAGGGGGGTGACGTCGCGGATCAGGGTGATCTCGAGACCGGCCACCTGGAGGGCGCGGATGGCGGTTTCCCGGCCGGAGCCGGGGCCGCGCACCAGGACTTCGATCTGACGCATGCCCTGCTCAAGGGCGCGACGGGCGGCGGCCTCGGCGGCGGTCTGGGCGGCGAAGGGGGTGCCCTTGCGGGCTCCCTTGAAGCCGCTGGCGCCGGCCGACGACCAGCTCACCACCTCACCGGCGGTGTCGGTGATCGAGACGATCGTGTTGTTGAAGGTGCTCTGGATGTGCGCCACGCCGTTGGGGACGTTGCGCTTGGCCTTCTTGGGGCCGGTCTTCTTGGTGGGCTTGGCCATGGCGGTGACCCCGCGGTGGCGGGGAGGTGATCGGAGGACTGGGGAGAACCCCGGTGACGACCTCCGCAGGGGGAGGGCGGCGGGGCTGGGGCCGGGAGGCTGGGGGCTGCCGCGAAGAGCCCTGGGCCGCAGGGCGGTGCAGGCAGGGAAGGGAGGACGGGCCCGCAGGCCCGGAGCTCACTTCTTCTTGCCGGCGACGGTCTTGCGGGCGCCGCGACGGGTGCGGGCGTTGGTGCGGGTGCGCTGGCCGCGCACGGGCAGGCCCATGCGGTGGCGGCGACCCCGCAGGCAGCCGATGTCCTGGAGGCGTTTGAGGGCCATGCCCTCCTCCCGCCGCAGGTCGCCCTCGAGGACGAAGGAGTCGGCGGCGCCGCGCAGCTTCTGCACGTCGCCGTCGCTGAGGTCCTTCACCCGGATGTCGGGGTTGACCCCCGATTTGGCGAGAATCTTGCGGGCCCTGGTGAGCCCGATCCCGTACACGTAAGTGAGTGAGATCTCAACCCTCTTGTCACGAGGGATATCGACACCGGCGATCCGAGCCACGTCAGGAAACGATCAGAGGGCAAAGGGGGTGGCGGCCGACGGCGGCCGCCGTGAAGGCGTGAGGGATCAACCCTGACGCTGCTTGTGCTTCGGGTTGGTGCAGATCACCATGACCCGGCCGTGGCGACGGATCACCCGGCACTTGTCGCACATCTTCTTGACTGAGGCACGCACCTTCATGGGCGTTGTGCTCTCCGAATTTGCAAACAGCTACCTTATCACATCAGTCCGTCAAGCTGGCTACGATCCTGGCGGCGATCTCCTCCACCGTGCCGGAGGCCTCGACGCTGCAGAGCAGGCCGAGCTGGTGGTAGTGATCGATCAAGGGGGCGGTCTGCTCCTGGTACACCACCAGGCGGTTGCGGATCACCGCTTCGTTGTCGTCGGCCCGGCCCCGGGAGAGCAGGCGCTGGATCAGCACGCCGTCCTCCAGCTCCAGCAGCAGCACCCGCTCGATGCGCTGGTCGAGCTCCGCCAGCAGGCCATCGAGGGCCTCGGCCTGGGCGAGGTTGCGCGGGAAGCCGTCGAGGAGCCAGCCGCCCGTGTGCCCCTCCAGGCGGCTGCGCACGATCGCCAGCACCAGGGCATCGCTCACCAGCTCGCCGCGGGCCATCACCGCCTCCGCCTCCTGACCCAGGGCCGTGCCCGCCTTGACTTCCGCCCGCAGCAGTTCACCGGTGGAGAGATGCAGCAGCTGGTGGCGTTCGGCCAGGAGTTCGGCCTGGGTGCCCTTGCCGGCGCCGGGGGGACCGAGGAAGAGGAGTCGCTGTTTCATGGGTTGGGAAACGGGAGAAGGGGCCTACTGGCGGACCAGTCCTTCGTAGCGCTGGGAGATCACGTAGGTCTGGACCTGCTTGGCGGTGTCGATGGCCACGCCCACCAGGATCAGCAGGGAGGTGGCCCCGAGTCCCTGGAAGGTGCGCACCTGGGTGGCCCCTTCCACCGCCGAGGGGATGATGGCGATGGCCCCCAGGAACACGCCCCCCAGCAGGGTGAGCCGGTTGGACACCCCCGAGAGGTAGTCGGCGGTGGCCGATCCGGGCCTCACCCCGGGGATGGCGACGCCCGAGCGTTTCAGGTTGGTGGCGATGTCCACCGGGTTGACGGTGAGGGAGGCGTAGAAGAAGGCGAAGCCGCAGATCAGGGCGAAGTACACCAGGGCGTAGAGCCAGGGGGTACTGCTGGTGGGGTTGAGGTAGCCCGCCACCCGGATCAGCCAGGGGCTCTTGGTGAGGTTGGCGATCGTGAGGGGGAGGAACACCACCGCCGAGGCGAAGATGATCGGCATCACGCCGCCGGCGTTGAGCTTCAGCGGCAGGTAGCTCTGGCGGGAGGCCAGGGTGCTGGCGCCGCCCACCTGGCGCTTGGCGCTGACGATCGGGATGCGGCGGCTGCCCTCCTGCAGGAAGATGATGCTCACGATCGTCACCAGGAAGACCAGCACCAGCACCACGATGCCGCCCACCGTGGCGCGGTCGCCGCTCTGGGCCAGCTGGATGGTGGAGCCGAGGGCCTTGGGCAGGGTGGCGACGATGTTGATGAAGATCACCAGGGAGGCCCCCTGGCCGATGCCCCGCTCGGTGATCACCTCGCTGATCCACATCACCACCATCGATCCGGTCACCAGGGCCAGGCTCGTCTGGACGACGAACAGCCATTCCGGCAGGCCCGGCAGGGCGTACTGCCGCAGGATCAGGGCGAAGACGATGCTCTGCAGGATGCCCCAGCCCAGGGCCACGTAGCGGGTGATCTGGGCCAGCTTGCGGCGCCCGGCCTCCCCCTCGTTCTTCTGCAGCTCCTCGAGCTGGGGCAGGGCCGCCGTCATCAGCTGGATGATGATCGAGGCGTTGATGAAGGGCAGGATGCCCAGGGCGAACACGCCCAGGGTGGAGAGGCCGCCGCCGGTGAAGATGTCGAGGAAGCCGATCAGCTGGCCCCCCTGGCGGATGAAGTCCTGGAAGGCGACCCGGTCGATGCCGGGCACCGGGATGTAGATGCCGAGTCGCACCAGCAGCAGCAGGCCCAGGGTGGTGAGCACCCGATCCCGCAGGCCCTTCGACTGGACCAGCTGGACGAGGATTTCAGCGGCGCTCGGATTGCGCCCCCGGCTGAGGAGCATGGTGATATCGGGAGTGGGGGGAACGGGTCGCTACGACCGGAGCCGCCTGCCGCAGCACAAGGCTACGGGCAGGCGGCTCGCGGCTGGGGGCGGGGCAGGGCCCGGCCTCAGTCGATGATCTCGCAGGTGCCGCCGGCGGCTTCGATCTTGGCGCGGGCCGAGGCGGTGAAGGCGGCGGCCTGGACCGTCAGTTTCACGGTCAGTTCGCCGTTGCCGAGCACCTTCAGCGGGTAGCGGGGGCTGGTGACCAGACCCGCCTGCTCGAGGGACTCGAGGCTGACCGTGCTGCCGGCCTTCAGCTCACCCAGCCGCGACACGTTGATCACGGTGTAGTGGGTGGGGTTGATGACCGGGAAGTGCTTGAGCTTCGGGATCCGGCGGTAGAGGGGCATCTGGCCGCCCTCGAAGCCGGGGCGGGTGGGCCGGCCGGAGCGGGACTTCTGGCCGCGCATGCCGAAACCGCAGCTGGCGCCCTGGCCGGCGGCGATGCCGCGACCCTTGCGCAGCTTGCGCCGGCGGGAGCCCGTCTGGGGCTGGAGACTGTTGAGAGAGAAGGACGTCATGGCGGGCCTCAGGAGTAGATCTGCTCGAGGGAGATGCCCCGCTCCTTGGCGGTCTCCTTGTGGGTGCGCAGGCCTTCGAGGGCCTGCATGGCGGCGCGGGCGTTGTTCAGCGGGGTCTTGGAGCCCAGCCGTTTCGCCAGCACGTTCTTGATGCCGGCCAGTTCGAGCACGGTGCGGATCGAACCGCCCGCGATCACCCCGGTACCGGGGGCGGCCGGCCGGATCAGCACGCTGGCGGCGCCGTCGCGGCCGTTGCTGAGGGTGGGGATCGAGCTGGTGCGGGTGAGGGGCACCTTGACCAGATGCTTCTTGCCGTCGGCCACGCCCTTGCGGACGGCGCCGATGACATCGCCGGCCTTGCCGACGCCCACGCCAACCTGGCCCCGTTCGTTGCCGACGACGACGATGGCCCGGAAGCTCATCTTCTTGCCGCCCTTGACGGTCTTGGAGACGCGGCGGATCTGAACCACCCGCTCCTGCCACTCGGAGTCGCGTTCCTGGCCGCGGCGGTTGTCGCGGCCGCGGCCGCCGCCACCGCGGCGGTCACCCTTGGCATCGCCGCGGCCACCGCCGCCGCCGCCCCGGCGCTGCTCCTGCTGGCCTTCGGCAGCGGCGGGGACGTCGGAGGCCGCAGGCACGGCGCCGGTCTGGATCTGGTCGTTGGTTTCGGTCATGGTGAGAGCAGGGATCAGAACTGAAGGCCCGCTTCCCGGGCGGCGTCAGCAAGGGCCTTGACCCTGCCGTGGTACAGGTTGCCGCCGCGATCGAAGACCACCTGCTGGATGCCCTTGGCGAGGGCGCGCTGGGCGACGAGCTGGCCCACCGCGATGGACGCCTCGCAGTTGGCGCCCGCCGTGACGCTGGTGCGCAGGTCCTTGTCGAGGGTGGACGCGGCACAGAGGGTGTTCTGGGCGTCGTCGTCGATGACCTGGGCGTAGATGTGGTTGTTGGAGCGGAACACGGCCAGCCTGGGACGGTCGGCGGTGCCGGAGAGCAGACGACGCAGGCGGCGGTGACGCTTCTGGGTCTGCTGTTTGCGGGAGAGGGAAGACATGGGGGATCAGACGGATGACGCTCGAGCAGACCTCATTTCTTGCCGGTCTTGCCGGCCTTGCGCAGAATCCGCTCACCTTCGTACTTGATGCCCTTGCCCTTGTAGGGCTCGGGCGGACGGATGCCGCGGATCTTGGCCGCCTCGTTGCCCACCAGCTCCTTGTCGGGGCCGGTGACGAAGACCGAGGTGTTGTTCTCGACCGAGAAGGTGACCCCTTCGGGGGGAACCATCTCCACCGGGTGGCTGTAGCCGGCGCTGACCACCAGCTTGCGACCCTGGACCTGGGCGCGGTAGCCCACGCCGACGATCTCGAGCTTGCGGGTGAAGCCCTGGCTGACCCCTTCCACCATGTTGGCGACGAGGGTGCGGCTGAGGCCGTGGCGCTCCCGGGAGCGGCGGTGGCTGCTGGTGGGACTCACCACCACCGTGCCGCCTTCCTGGCTGACGCTGACGCCCTCCGGGAGAACGCGGCTGAGTTCCCCCTTGGGTCCCTTCACGGTGACCGCCAGGCCATCGAGGCTGACGGTGACCTTGTCGGGGATGGGGATCGGGGCTTTACCGATACGAGACATGGAACAACTCCTGGGATCAGTAGACGTAGCAGAGCACTTCGCCGCCGACGCCCTGCTTGCGGGCATCACGGTCGCTCATCACACCCCGGGAGGTGGAGATGATCGCCACGCCGAGGCCGCCCAGCACCTTGGGCAGCTGGCGGGTGTTCTTGTAGATGCGCAGGCCGGGCTTGCTCACCCGCTGCACGGAGCGGATGGTGGGCTGGCGGTGCTTGCCGCTGTACTTCAGCTCGAGCACCAGGTGGCGCTGCACACCTTCGCCTTCCTCGGCGATGGCGGCGATGAAGCCTTCCTGCTGCAGCACGTTGGCGATGCTGCGGGAGAGCCGGGAAGCGGGAATCCTGGTGCGCTCGTGGCGCTTCTCACTCGCATTGCGAAGGCGAGTGAGCATGTCTGAGATCGGGTCGTGGTTGGCCATGGTCGTGTCCGGGAGGGGGCTCAGGTATTGCGGAACGGCATTCCCATTTCGCGGAGGAGGGCCCGGCCCTCTTCGTCGTTACGGGCGTTGGTCACGATCGTGACGTCCATCCCCCGGATGGCATCGATCTTGTCGAAGGAGATCTCGGGGAAGATGATCTGCTCCCGGATCCCCAGGGTGTAGTTGCCCCGCCCGTCGAAGCTCTTCGGGCTCACACCGCGGAAGTCGCGGATGCGCGGCAGCGCCAGGTGGATGAGTCGCTCGAGGAAGGCATACATCCGCTCGCCCCGCAGGGTGACGGCCACGCCGATCGGCATGCCCTGGCGGATCTTGAAGCCGGCGATGGCCTTCTTGGCGCGGGTCACCACCACCTTCTGACCGGTGATGGTCGCCAGTTCGGTGATCGAGGCCTCGAGGGCCTTGGCGTTCTGGGCGGCTTCACCGAGGCCCCGGTTGACGGTGACCTTCACCACCTTGGGAACCTCGTGGACGTTGGAGAGGTTGAGATCCTTCAGCAGCTTGGGCTGGATCGTCTCCCGGTAGCGCTGTTTGAGTGACATGACGGGGGGATGGGGGGGCGCTTCTGGACGTGGTCAGAAGGCGGACGGGGGAGGGAGGCAGGGACGCGGAGCGTGGGGGACGTCGCGGGCCGGGATGGGGGGAGCGACGGGGAGGGGGGCGGTCAGTCGAGCACCTCCCCGGTCTTCTTGAGCCGGCGCTTCTTGCTGCCGTCCTCCTGGACGACGATCTCCACCCGGCTGGCGACCTTGTTGGCGGTGGAGTACAGCATCACGTTGGAGGCATGCAGGGACGCCTCTTCGGTGACGATGCGGCCGGTCTCGCCCTCCTGGGTGGGCTTGACGTGGCGGGTGCGCAGGTTGACGCCCTGCACCACGACACGGTTCTCGTTGGGCAGGGTGCGCAGCACCTCGCCGGTCTTGCCCTTGTCCTTGCCGGCGATCACCTGAACGGTGTCACCTTTGCGGATGCGCATCTTGATGCGCTGAACGGGCCGGGCCTTGGGGGTTGCGGTGGCCATCTCAGATCACCTCCGGAGCGAGGGACACGATCTTGGTGAAGTTGCGCTCGCGCAGCTCCCGGGCGACCGGGCCGAAGACGCGGGTGCCCTTGGGGTTGTTGTCGTTGCCCAGGATCACCGCGGCGTTGTCGTCGAAGCGGATCGCGTTGCCGGTGTCCCGGCGCAGCGTGGCCCGGGTGCGCACCACCACGGCCTTGACCACATCCGACTTCTTGACGCCCATGTTGGGCATGGCGTCCTTTACGGCGGCCACGATCACATCACCCACGTGGGCGTAGCGACGGTTGGTGCCGAGCACCCGGATGCACTGGATGCGCTTGGCGCCGCTGTTGTCAGCGACGTTGAGGAAGGTTTCCTGCTGAATCATGGGGAGTTCCTCAGCCGGCGCTGGTGGGGGAGAGAACCTCAGCGACGGCCCAACGTTTGGTGCGGCTGAGGGGGCGGGTCTCGGTGATCCGGACCCGGTCACCCACGCGGCAGCTGTTGGCTTCGTCGTGGGCTTTGTAGCGGGTGGTGCGGCGGACGGTCTTCTGATAGATGGGATGGGGGAAGCGGTTTTCCACCGCCACCACCACCGTTTTGTCCATCTTGTCGCTGACGACGGTGCCGACCCTTTCCTTGAGTGCCATGGGGATCGAGGGGGAATCAGGAGGCGACGGTGGAGCTTTGACGCTCCTGCTGCACCGTCAGCAGGTGGGCCAGCTTGATGCGGGCCTCCTTGAAGCGGTGCGGGTGCTCCAGACGGCGGGTGGCCTGCTGGAAGCGGAGGTCGAACAGTTCGCGACGGACGCCGTCGATCTGTTCGCCGATCTGGGCGTCGCTGAGCGAGCGCACGTCGGTGATGGTGGGACGGGCCATGGTCAGGACTCGACGGCGAGGGCGGGTTCGGGAGCGGCGGCCTCCTGATCGGCCAGGGCCAGGAACTTCGTCTTGACCGGCAGTTTGTACTGGGCCAGACGCATCGCTTCCTTGGCGATCTGGGGGGTGATCTCCGGGCCGCCCATCTCGAAGAGAATGCGGCCCGGCTTGATCACGGCCACCCAGAATTCCGGGTTGCCCTTACCGGAACCCATGCGGGTTTCGGCCGGCCGCATGGTGACGGGCTTGTCGGGGAAGATCCGGATCCAGATCTTCCCGCCCCGCTTGACGTAGCGGGTCATGGCACGGCGGCTGGCCTCGATCTGGCGGGAGGTGATCCACCCGCACTCCTGGGCCTGCAGGGCGAAATCGCCGAAGGCGATCGTGTTGCCGCGCGTGGCGATGCCGCGCATGCGGCCTCGCTGCTGCTTTCGGAACTTGACGCGTTTTGGACTCAGCATGGTTCAGGCCTCCTGATCACTCCTCGTTGGAGCGGTCTTCGAACTGTTGCGGCCGGCGGTTGGCGCGGCGTTTCGGTGCTCCACCCACGGGCAGCTGGTCCTGCTGACCGGGAAGCACCTCCCCTTTGAACACCCAGACCTTGATGCCCAGCACCCCGTACGTGGTGGTGGCCACCTTGGTGGCGTAGTCGATGTCGGCGCGGAGCGTGTGCAGGGGCACGCGACCCTCGCGGGTCCACTCCGTCCGGGCGATCTCGGCGCCGTTGAGGCGGCCGCTCACCTGGAGCTTGAGACCCAGCACCCCGGCCCGCTGGGCGCGCTGCACCGCCATGCGCATGACGCGCCGGAAGGCCACCCGCTTCTCCAGCTGCTGGGCGATGTACTCGGCCAGCAGGAAGGCGTCGGCGTCGACGCGCTCCACCTCGACCACGTTGATGCGCACCTGACGGTGGGCGTCGCCGAGGGTCTTCTGGATGCCGGTGCGCAGCTCCTCGATGCCGCTGCCCTGGCGGCCCACGAGAACGCCCGGACGGGCGGTCTTGAGTTCCACTTCGAGCTGGTCGGCCTTGCGGGCGATCAGCACGTCGCTGATGCCGGCGGCGGCGTACTTCTTGTTGATGAACGACCGGATCCGGTCGTCCTCCTGGAGGAGGACGGGGTAGGTCTTGCTTGGGGCGTACCAGCGGGAGCGGTGGTCCTGGGTGATCCCCAGGCGCAGGCCGGTTGGATGGATCTTGTGTCCCATCGGGCGGTGTCCTCGGGGGTCAGGCGGTGGGCGCTGCCACAGCAATGCTGATGTGGCAGGTTTGCTTTTTGATGGCGTAGGCGCGGCCCTGGGCCCGGGGCCGGAACCGCTTCAGGGAGGGTCCCATGTCGGCGCTGGCCTGGCTGATGACCAGGGTGGCCGGATCGAGGCCGAGGTTGTGCTCGGCATTGGCGACCGCGGAGCGGAGCACCTTGGTGATCGGGCCCGTGGAGCGGTAGGGCATGAACTCGAGCATGATCAGGGCGTCGCGGTAGGTGCGACCCCGGATCTGATCGAGAACCCGGCGCACCTTGGACACGGAACCTCGGATGAAGCGGCCGTGGGCCAGGGCCTGGGTGTCGGGTGTGGTGGTTGCCATCGGATCAGCGGCCTCCCTTCTTGTCTTTGATGTGACCGCGGAACGTGCGGGTGGGGGCGAATTCGCCCAGCTTGTGGCCCACCATCTGCTCCGTCACGTAGACGGGCACGTGGGCCTTGCCGTTGTGAACGGCAATGGTGTGGCCGATCATCATCGGCAGGATGGTGGAGGCCCGTGACCAGGTCTTGATCACGGTCTTGTCGTCGGCGGCGTTCTGCTTCTCCACCTTGCGAAGCAGGTGGTCGGCGACGAACGGGCCTTTCTTGAGTGAGCGTCCCATGGCGGATCAGGCGAACGGCAGAGCGGTGTGATTCATCAGGAGTCGCGTCCGCCACGGCTCCGTTTGGAGGTGCGGCGTCGTTTCCGCAGCACGAACCGGTTGCTCGGCTTGTTGCGCTTGCGGGTCTTGAGGCCCAGGGCGGGTTTGCCCCAGGGCGTGACCGGACCGGAACGGCCGATCGGTGCCCGGCCCTCACCACCACCGTGGGGGTGGTCGCAGGGGTTCATCACGCTGCCGCGCACTTCCGGACGGCGGCCCAGCCAGCGCTTGCGGCCGGCCTTGCCCAGGCTGGTGTTGCGCTGCTCGGCGTTGCCCACCTCACCGAGGGTGGCGTAGCACTCGCGGCGCACCAGCCGCACCTCGGTGGAGGGCAGCTTGAGGGCGACGTAGTCCCCTTCCTTGGCCACCACCTGGGCGCTGGCCCCGGCGGTGCGGACCATCTGACCGCCGCGGCCGGCGTAGAGCTCCACGTTGTGGACGCTGGAGCCCAGGGGGATGGCCGAGAGGGGCAGGGCGTTGCCGTTCTCGATCGGGGCGTCCGGGCCGGAGATGACGCTCTGGCCCACCGCCACGTTGGCGGGGGCGAGGATGTAGCGCTTCTCGCCGTCGGTGTAATAGAGCAGCGCCAGACGGGCGTTGCGGTGCGGGTCGTAGTGGATCGCGGCCACCTTGGCGCTCACCCCGTGCTTGTCGCGACGGAAGTCGACGATGCGGTAGAGGCGCTTGTGGCCACCGCCGCGGTGGCGGCAGGTGATCACGCCGCGGTTGTTGCGGCCCTTGTGGCGGTGCTTGGACACCACCAGGCCCCGTTCCCGGTTCTTGCCCGTGATGTCACTGAAATCAGTGACGACCAGCGTGCGGGTGCCGGGGGTGTTGGGCCTGTAGTTGCGGATTGCCATGACGTTTCAGACCCCTCAGGACTCAGGGAACAACTGGATGGCGTTGCCTTCGGCAAGGCGCACCACCGCTTTCTTCACCTGGGCGCGTTTGCCGGCGAAGCGCCCCACCCGACGGGTGCGGCGGGGGGGGTTCATGGTGCTGACGCCGACGACCTTGACATCGAACAGGTGTTCGACGGCCGCCTTGATGTCGGGCTTGGCGGCCCGATGGTCAACCTCGAAGGTGTACTGGTTGATCTCGATGGCGCGGGTGGCCTTCTCGGTGATCAGCGGGCGACGGATCACGTCCGCCAGCCGGCCTGCAAAACGCTCAGACATCGCCGTAGACCTCCTGAATCTTCGCCAGTGCCTCTTCGCTGAGCACCAGCTTGTTGGCATGGAGCAGATCGAACACGTTGAGCTGATCGGCGGCGATCAGCTTCACCTTCTCGAGGTTGCGAACCGAGCGGGAGACCACATCGGAAGGGCCGTCGAGGATCAGCAGCACCTTGGCGCCGGCGTCGATGCCGAAGCGGGCCAGGGCGGCGGTGATCTCCTTCGTCTTGGGGGTGTCGAGCCCCTCGGCGAAGCCCTTCACCACGGTGATGTCCGCGACGCGGCTCATCAGGGCGGTGCGCAGGGCCAGGCGGCGCTCCTTGCGGTTCATCGCCACCGCATAGCTGCGGGGCTTGGGTCCGAAGATCACGCCGCCGCCGGGACGCAGGGGGGTGCGGATGGAACCCTGGCGGGCCCGGCCGGTGCCCTTCTGCTTGTAGGGCTTGCGGCCGCCACCGGCCACTTCGGCCCGGGTGAGGGTGCTGGCGGTGCCCTGACGGGCATGGGCCAGCTGGCGGACCACGGCGCGGTGCAGCAGGCCGTTGGCGGATGCCTCCTTGGCGACCTTGAGGTCGAGGGGAGCCTTGCCGCTCTCCTTGCCTTGCCAGTCGCGGATCACACAGTCAGTCATGGGTGTTCTCCTCAGTTCGCTGCGGGGACGCCCACCCGCCGGGCCGGGCGGATGTCGAGCAGGGCGCCGGGCTTGCCGGGAACCGAGCCCTTGACCACGAGCAGATTGCGATCCGCATCCACCTTGAGGATGGTGAGGCCGCGGGTCGTGATCTGCTTGCCGCCGTAACGGCCGGCCATCCGCTTGCCGGGGTAGACCCGGCCGGGGGTGGTGCCGGCGCCGGTGGAACCCGGTTCGCGGTGGTTCTTGGAGCCGTGGCTCATCGGACCGCGGCTGAAGCCGTGGCGCTTCTGGTAGCCCGAGAAGCCGCGGCCGATCGTGTCGCCGCTGACGTCGACCTTCTGGCCGGGGGCGAAGTCACCGACGGTGACGGCGGCCCCGAGCTCGAGGCCGTCGATGGCCTCCAGCCGGTACTCCTTGAGGTGCCGCAGGGGCGCCTCGCCGGATTTGGCCAGGTGGCCCTTGGCGGGCTTGTTGACGAGCTTGTCGCGCGTCTCGCCGAAGCCGAGCTGCACCGCGGTGTAGCCGTCGGTGGCTTCGCTCTTGAGTTGGGTGATGCGGCAGGGACCCGCTTCGATCAGGGTGACCGGAATGGATTTGCCTTCTTCGTCGAAGAACTGGGACATACCCAGCTTCTTCCCGAGAATGCCGATGGACATGGGAGGGAGAACAACACCAGCTGGACAGCCGCGGCGTGCCGCCAGGGATGGGGACCGAGGCCCGACATCCGAGGGGGACCCGCTGGGCGGCGGGGGGGCTGAATTCGTGGAATCGCAGATCGACCCGAGGGTCTGGAGCTAGCGAGGCGAATCAGCGGGCTGGGACTTGCCGGGGGCGGTGAGGCTTCTGGCAGTATCCCGACGGTCACGGCAGCGACGGGCACTGCAGGAGTCGTACGGGCCGGGAAGGGTTCGTCACCACTGACGGACCCCGTACCGTTCTCTGGAGGCCCGGCTAGCGGACGGGCACAGATCTTCGGCACAAGAGACAACAGTACCCCATGGTGTGCACCACCACCCCTGGGACCCGCATCGGCTGCCAGACTCAGCCCCGATTCGCCTGCCGCTCCCGATGCCCCTGCTGATGACCGGCCGTGGTTTCCGCACCGAGCTGGAGCGCTGCGGTGCCCTTGCCCTGTTCGTTCCGCTGGAGGGCGGCGCCGAGACCCGGCTGCTGCGGCGGCTGCGGGCGGCCGGCTACCGGGCCCACCTCACCTCCGCCCGCGGGCTGGGGGATCCGGAGGCCTACCTGATGCAGCTGCACGGCATCCGGCCGCCCCACCTGGGCCACCACAGCGTCGGCCGGGCCGCCGCCGTGGGTGAGGTGCAGCGGGTCATGCCCCAGCTGGGCCCTGCCCTGGCCGGCGACGGGCCGGTGCTCCTCTGGCTGCTGGAGGGCCAGGTGCTCAGCAGCTCCGAGCTGGCTGCCCTCTGCGAGCTCTGCCGCCGCGAACCCCGCCTGAAGCTGGTGGTGGAGATGGGCGGCGCCCGGGCCCTGCGCTGGCAGCCCCTCGAGCAGCTCCTGCCCGCCTGAGCTGAGTCCACCCCATAGCCTGGGCCCGTTCCGCGACTCCAGGGCCTTGAGTGAGCGGCTCGGATTGATCTGGGGTTCGGCCTTCTTCGCCGGCTCCCTGGCCCAGGCCACCGCCTGGCTCACCGGCCAGCCGGCGGTGGTGCTGCTGCTGGCGATCGGTCTGCTGACGGGCCATGCCGGTTTCGATCTGGTCCATCCCGAGAACCTGGGCGCCGGTCTGGAGCCCCTGGTCGGCCTGCTGGTGAGCCTGGTGCTCTTCGACGGGGGGCTCAACCTGCGCCTGGCCGGCCGCGATCTGCAGCGGTCGGTGTTGCAGCTGGTGCTGGTGCGCCTGGTGCTGGGCCTTCCCCTGGCGGCCCTGCTGGCCCACCTCCTGGCGGGCCTGCCCTGGTCCCTGGCGCTGGTCTACGGCGCCATCGCCCTGGCCACCGGCCCCACCGTGGTCACCCCGATGGTGCGCCAGCTGCGCCTGGCGCCGAAGCTGGGTCAGCTGCTGGAGGCCGAGGGGCTGATCCTCGAGCCGGTCAGTGCCGTGCTCGGCCTGGTGCTGCTCCAGGTGACCCTGGGGGACCTGGGCAGCTGGCAGGAGGTGGCCTCCCGCCTGCTGCTGCGACTCGGGGGCGGGGTGGTCCTCGGCGGGCTGGCCGGGCTGCTGCTCTCGGAGGCCCTGCGGCGGCTCGGTGCCGTCGCGGCCTCCCGGGGGGCCGAGGGGGCGCCCGCCGCCGGAGGGAACGGGCTGGAGCTGCAGCTCACCCTCGGCGTGCTGTTCCTGATGTTCAGCGGCTGTGAGGCCCTGCTGCCGGAGTCGGGCCTGCCGGCGGCGGTGGGCGCCGGGGTGGTGGTGGGGCTGCGCCTCGATGCGGCCGCCAGCCAGCTCGACGAGCTGATCCGCCAGCTGGCCATGCTGGCCATCACGGTGCTGTTTCCCCTGCTGGCGGCCGATGTCTCCTGGGCGGAGCTGAGCCCCCTCGGCCTGGGCGGCCTGGGTTGCGTGCTCGCCCTGATGCTGATGCGCTGGCCCCTGATCCAGCTCACCGGCATCGGGCTCCCCAGCCTCGACTGGAAGGAAAAGGCCCTGCTCAGCTGGATCGCTCCGCGGGGCATCGTCACCGCGGCGGTGGTGAGCCTGTTCGCCCTCGAGCTCGACCGGGCCGAGGTCCCCGGCGGCGCCACCCTCAAGGGGCTGGTGTTCCTGACCATCCTGATGACCGTGGGCCTGCAGGGGTTCACCGCCCCCTGGCTGGTGCAGCGCCTCGGGCTGGCCCAGCCCGAGGTCGCCCCGGAGCTGCCCGGCGGGACCGGCTGAGGGCCCCCGGTGGCAGGATCGGACCCTTGCCGCGCGCCAGCCATGGGTGCCTTGCCCCGGGGCCCTGCGCCGATGGTCCGGCCGGATCCCGAGCAGGCCCTGGCCGCCGGCGGCTGGGTGAAGCTGATCGGCGGGGCCAGCAACCAGGATCTGGTCGCCATCGAGGACCTGGCCGGCATCCATGCCCTGGCCGGGGTCCACTGCATCGATGTGGCCGCCGATCCGCCGGTGGTGGCCGCGGCGCGGCGGGGCATGGCCTGGGCCGAAGCCAGGGGCGCGGCCCGTCCCTGGCTGATGGTCAGCCTTAGTGACGGCCTCGACCCCCACTTCCGCAAGGCCTGGTTCGATCCGGACCGCTGCCCGCCCGCCTGCCCCCGGCCCTGCGAGCGGGTCTGCCCCGCCCTGGCGATCGGCGGCACGGGGGTGGTGGAGGAGCGCTGCTACGGCTGCGGCCGCTGCCTGCCGGCCTGCCCCCTGGGGCTGATCGAGGAGCGCAGCCAGGTGCTGGAGGCGGCCGGGGTGGGCCCGCTGCTGGCGCAGCTGGCCCCGGACGCCGTGGAGCTCCACACCCGGCCGGGGCGGCTGGAGGCCTTCGGCGATCGGGTGGCCCAGCTGGTCGCCAGCGGGGTGCCGCTGCGCCGGGTGGCGGTCAGCGCCGCCCTGGAGGGCGGGACGACGGTGGATGGGCTGGCGTCGGAGCTCTGGCAGCGGTTCCGGCTGCTGCGCGGGGCCGGCTTCCGGCCCCTCTGGCAGCTGGACGGCCGGCCGATGAGCGGCGATGTGGGGGTCGGCACGGCCCATGCGGCGGTGGGCCTGCTGGAGCGGCTGGGGCCGCTGGCGCCGCCGGGGCCGCTGCAGCTGGCCGGCGGCACCAACGCCCACACCCTGGCGGTGCTGGCCCGCTCCCCAGCGGCCGGGCCCCGGGCGGCCGGGGTGGCCTTCGGCGGGGTGGCCCGCCGCCAGCTCCAGCCCCTGCTGCAGGAGGCCCAGGCCGAGGGGCGGCGGCTGCTCGACCTCCCCCTGCTCTGGCCCCGGGCCCTGGCCCTGGCCGAGGCGCTGGTGGCCCCCTGGCTGGCCCGCGGTGTCGCCGCCCCCCGGGGTCTGGCGGACCCCGGGCCCGGCTAGAACGAACGGGCAGCTCCCCCCGCCGCCCCCTGGAGCCTTCGCCTCCCCCTTCCCTTTCCCCCCAGCGGGTCACCGACGACCTGGACCGTCTGCTGGCCGTGCTGCCGCCCGTGGTGCAGCGGGTCCTGGCCGGGCCCGAGCAGCGGGAGGGCCTGCTGGAGGTGGTGCTCGACCTGGGGCGGGTGCCGGAGGCCCGCTATCCCGGCCGGGTGCTGGCGCTGGGCACCGAGGCGATCGAGCGCGCCGACCTGGCGGCGGTGCTGCAGCGTCTCGGTCCCTTCGGCGGCGACAACCGCGCCGGCATCGAGCGCACCCTGCACCGCATCAGCGCCATCCGCAACCGCACCGGCGACGTGGTGGGGCTCACCTGCCGGGTGGGCCGGGCGGTGTTCGGCACGGTGGCGATGGTGCGCGACCTGCTGGACACGGGCCAGTCGCTGCTGCTGATGGGCCGCCCCGGGGTGGGCAAGACCACGGCCCTGCGGGAGATCGCCCGGGTGCTCGCCGACGATCTGCAGCGCCGGGTGGTGGTGATCGACACCAGCAACGAGATCGCCGGTGACGGCGACATCCCCCACCCCGCCATCGGCCGGGCCCGGCGGATGCAGGTGGCCCGCCCGGAGCTGCAGCACCAGGTGATGATCGAGGCGGTGGAGAACCACATGCCCGAGGTCATCGTCATCGATGAGATCGGCACCGAACTGGAGGCCCAGGCGGCCCGCACCATCGCCGAACGGGGGGTGATGCTGGTGGCCACGGCCCACGGCAACGAACTGGCCAACCTGATCCGCAACCCCACCCTCAGCGACCTGGTGGGCGGGATCCAGTCGGTCACCCTGGGGGACGAGGAGGCCCGCCGCCGCCGCACCCAGAAGACCGTGCTGGAACGGGCGGCCGAGCCCACCTTCCCCCTGGCGGTGGAGATGCACAGCCGCCATCGCTGGCTGGTGCACCGCGACGTGGCCGGCACCGTCGACCTGCTGCTGCGCGGCCAGCCCACCCACCCCCAGGTGCGGGAGCTGGGCGGCGACGGCCGCCTGGTACTGCGCGACGACGGCCCCGTCCGCCCCGCCCCGCCGCCCGCCTGGGCCACCCCCCCTGCGCCCCCCCGTCGCCCGGGCCCCGCCCCCCTGGCGGTGGTGCCCCTGCCCGATCCGACGGCCCCCCGGCCCGCCGCCGCCACCCCAGCCCCGGCGTCGCCCGCCCTGCGGGTCTATGGGGTGGGGCTGGCGGCCCAGCAGCTGGAGGAGGCCGTGCGCCGCCGCCAGCTGCCGGTGCAGGTGGTGGAGGGCCCGGAGCAGGCCGATGCGGTGCTGAGCGTGCGGGGCCAGCTGGGGCGCGACCCGGAGCTGCGCCGCCAGGCCCGCGAGCTCGGCCTGCCGATCCTGGTGATCAAATCCGACACCCCCCACCAGCTGCAGCGGGCCATGGAGCGCCTGCTGGAACGGCGACGGGGGGGAGACGGGGCGGACGGAGGGGAACCGGCCGCACCGGCCCGCCTCGACGACGCCCACGCGGCCCTGGAGGAATGCCGGCTGGCGGTGGAGCAGGTGGTGCTCCCCGAGGGACGGCCGGTGGAGCTGCTGCCCCGCAGCGAGGCGGTGCGGGCCCTGCAGGCCGAGCTGGTGCACCACTACCGGCTGCGCAGTGCCGTCTTCGGCCGCGGCCTGCAGCAGCGCCTGCGGGTCTTCCCCGCCTGAAGGGGCCTGCCGCCGGGGGTGGGTGCCGGCGAGTTGACGAAGGACCAGCCGCTGTGGGTAACTAGCAGGGCGCCGGTTTCGCACCGACGCCTGCCCCATCCCATGGGCTTGATTGGGCCGTCGCCAAGCGGTAAGGCATCGGGTTTTGGTCCCGACATTCCTAGGTTCGAATCCTAGCGGCCCAGTTTTTTCTCTCTTCTTCACCGGTGCCTGAACGCCCGTTGCTGGTGTTCGATTTCGACGGCGTGCTGGTGGACGGCATGGCCGAGTACTGGTGGTCGGCCCGGCGGGCGGCCCTGGCCCTGGTGGGCGGAGCCGCCGGTGCGAGCGCCGCCCCCGCCGCCTGGCACCTGCCGGAGCAGGCGCCGCCTGGGTTCGCCGTGCTGCGGCCCCTGATCCACAAGGGCTGGGAGATGGTGCTGATGGCCGCCGAACTGGGTCGGCCCGACGTCGATCTCGCCGCCGCCCTGGCCGATTACGACACCTTCCTCGGAGCGGCCCTGCGGCGCTGGGGCTGGACGACCGACCAGCTGCAGCTGGCGCTCGAGGGGCTGCGGGCCGAGGCCATCGCCACCGATCTCGACGCCTGGCTGGCCCTGCACCGCTTCTACCCCGGCGTCGAGGCGCGCCTGGGCCGTCTGGCGGCGGAGGGGGCCGACTGGGCCGTGCTCACCACCAAGGGCGGGGCCTTCGCCGCCCGGCTGCTGGCCGCCGCCGGCCTCACGCCCCTGGCCCTGTACGGCCACGAACAGGGCAGCAAGCCGTCGGTGCTGGCGCAGCTGGTGGCCGGGCATGACCCCTCGGAGCGTCCCCTGTGGTTCATTGAGGACCGCCGCCCCACCCTGGAGCTGGTGCGGCGGACCCCCGGGCTGGAGGCGGTGCGCTGCTGTCTGGTGTCGTGGGGGTACCTGGGTCCCGGGGACGGGGAGGGGCTGGCCCCCCTGGGCATCCACTGGCTGGAGCCCGCCGGCTTCGAGGCCCCCCTGGCGCTCTGGCCATGAACCGCTAGAGTACGCCCGTACTACACGGGATTGATACGCCGGCCTCTCCGGGTGGCACTGGTTGTCCAGAGGTCGCAGGATGGCGCCTGGTTCCGGCCCCCTCTCCCACCACCCGTCTGCACGGCTCCGGCCTGCTGCGGCCCGTTCCATCACCCACCCCCACCATGCCTGCCGATTCCAGGGCCACGGCCGCCGCCGCCGCGTCTTCCTCCACCCCGTCCACCTCCTACGTGTCCGCCGCCGCCCCCAGCGGCGATCCCCGGGCCGCCGCGGAGCGCGACAAGGCCCTGGGCCTGGTGCTCACCCAGATCGAGCGCAACTTCGGCAAGGGCTCGATCATGCGGCTGGGGGATGCCTCCCGCATGCGGGTGGAAACGGTCCCCACCGGGGCGCTCACCCTCGATCTGGCCCTCGGGGGCGGCTATCCCAAGGGCCGGGTGGTGGAGGTCTACGGGCCGGAGAGCTCCGGCAAGACCACCCTCACCCTCCATGCCATCGCCGAGGTGCAGAAGCGCGGCGGCGTGGCGGCCTTCGTGGATGCGGAGCATGCCCTCGATCCGGTCTATGCCGCCGCCCTCGGGGTCGACATCGAGAACCTGCTGGTCTCCCAGCCGGACACCGGCGAGATGGCCCTGGAGATCGTCGACCAGCTGGTCCGCTCGGCCGCCGTCGACATCGTCGTCGTCGACTCGGTGGCGGCCCTCACGCCCCGGGCCGAGATCGAGGGGGAGATGGGTGACCTGGCGGTGGGCAGCCAGGCCCGGCTGATGAGCCAGGCCATGCGCAAGATCACCGGCAACATCGGCAAGTCCGGCTGCACGGTGATCTTCCTCAACCAGCTGCGCCAGAAGATCGGCGTCACCTACGGCAACCCGGAAACCACCACCGGTGGCAACGCCCTCAAGTTCTATGCCTCGGTGCGACTCGACATCCGCCGCATCCAGACCCTCAAGCGCGGCACCGAGGAGTACGGCATCCGGGCCAAGGTGAAGGTGGCCAAGAACAAGGTGGCACCCCCCTTCCGCATCGCCGAGTTCGACATCCTGTTCGGCCGCGGCATCAGCACCCTGGGCTGTCTGCTCGATCTGGCCGAGGAAACGGGCGTGGTCACCCGCAAGGGCGCCTGGTACAGCTACGAGGGCGACAACATCGGCCAGGGCCGCGACAACACGATCGCCTGGCTGGAGCAGAACCCCGCGCCCAAGGAGGTGATCGAGTCGCTCACCCGTCAGAAGCTCACCGAGGGCTCCGAAGTCACCGCCAACTCGATGAAGCCCCTGGCGGCGGCGGCCAAGCTGGCGGCGGCCAAGCCTGCGCCCGGTGGCGAGGCCGCCGAACCGGAGGTGCTGCCCGCCGCCGGCTGATCGCGGGGGTCACGGAACCAGGCCCCCCTGAGCCCGGCCCCCCCGGCCCCCTGGGCGCCTGGCTCAGGGGGCTCCGGGATCAGGACTGGGCCGGCAGAGCCGCTCCGGAAGTCCTGGTGCTCGCCGCAGCCGACTCGGCCGTGGGCTGCAGCACCAGCACCACCCGCTGGAGTTCCTGGATGGCGTCGGCGCCCTCGAGCTTCACCAGCTCCTGGCCGTGGCGGGACTCCACCCAGCTGATGCCGAAATCGGATACCAGCAGCCGCACCATGTGGTTGTCGCCCAGGTCGGCGACGAAGGAGGCGCCATGGCCGTCGCGGCCGTCGCCGCAGGTGTAGCAGGTGGCCACGTGGCCCTGTTTCCGCAGGGACACTGCCAGGGCCTGGAGGCTCAGGATCAGATCCTCAACGGCCGAGCGGTACTGCTCGGCCAGCCGGAGAAACATGGGTCGTTCCCATCACGATCCGCAGATCATAAGGATTTCTTCCGATTCTTGCCAGGCGCTGCGGCGCCTGTGGGGAGACCCGCACGCGGCGGCCGTGCTCAGCCGTCGGCCAGGGTCCACCAGCCCGCCGCCGGGCCGATGAAGCGCACGGTCACCCAGAACAGGGCCAGGGCACCGATGCCGATCCAGGCCCCCTTTGTGGTGATGGCCACGAAGCGGGAGGCCTGGTTGCGGGTCAGGGGCAGCCAGGGGGCGATGCGGGGCGAGGTGTCCACGGGCTTGGCCTTGCTGGCGCGTGGCTTGTCGCGGGGCGGCAGACCCTGTTCGGCCCGGCGTTTGGCTTCCCCCATCGGAGATTCGGTCGCAACTCTGGGGGCAGGCTAGGAGTCGGGCCGCAACCGGGTCAGGGCCACCCAGGGCTCCAGGGCGGTGAACACCAGCCGCCCCCAGCTGCGGCCCCGCAGGCGCCCATCCAGCACCGCCAGCCGGCCACCGCTGCGGCGCAGCCCCGCCACGCCCCGCTGCAGCCGGTTGAGGGCCTCCGGCAGCAGCAGTTCCCGGAACCAGTCACGGCCCTGCTGGCGCAGCACCCCGACCCGGGCCGCCGTGAGCGGATCCTCCAGGCTGGCGATCGGCAGCAGGCCCACCACCACCTGGCAGGGCAGGGGCAGGCGCGGCTGGTGCTCCAGCCACCACTCCCAGCTGCAGCACACCACCCCGTTGCTCTCCGGGGCCAGGTTCTGGTGGCACACCCGGCTGCCGAACTCGGCGGCCAGGCCGCTGGCCAGGCCCAGGCACAGGGCCGGATCGTCGATCAGCACCACCGACAGGCCGCTCTGGCCCAGCACCAGCCGCCGGCCCTGCTCCAGCAGGTGCTCGGCGTACTGGGGACTGTTGGGCAGGGGCTGGCGCAGGGGGGCGTAGAGGGGCAGGGGGTCGGACAGGGGCGGATCGGCCAGATCGAGCACCACCGCGGGCTTCAGCCCCAGGGCGGCGCCGGAGGCGGGCTGGCCCTCCGCCGCCCGGCCGGTGGCCAGCTCGCCGATCAGCACCGCCCCCCGTCCCACCAGCAGGCCGGCCAGTTCCCCCAGGGGTTCGAGGGGTTGGCGCAGCAGGTTCCACTGCAGCAGGGAGGGATCCACCCGGGCCCAGCTGCTCCAGCCCGCCCCGGCGCGCAGCCAGCTCGGCCAGGGCTCCGGCAGGGGCTCCAGCAGCCGCAGCAGATGGCGCAGGGGGGCCTCGTCATCGTCGGCCAGGGCCACCAGCCGCTGGGGGGAGCGGGGATGGGCGAGCACCCGGCGGCTGAGCCGTTCATGCAGACCCAGCAGGCAGGCTTCGGCGCTGGGCTGGACGCGGCGCAGCTGGTCCCAGTGGCGGGGCTCCAGCTCCACCTCCAGGGCCTCGCGCAGGGCGGTCTCCAGCGTCTCGGCCTCGGGGATCACCAGTTGCCGTTCCCCCAGCTCGCCGCAGCGCCAGGCCGCCACCAGCTCGCGGTGGTCGAGCAGCCACAGCGGCGTGCCGGCGGGGGCCCCGGGACCTTCCCAGCAGGCCAGCTCCAGGCCCACGCTGCGCAGCCGGGGCCACTCCACCCGCAGCAGCCGCTGGCGCAGGGCCGGGGTCACCACCAGGGCCAGGGGAACGTCGCTGAGGGCCAGGGGCACCAGCAGGCTGATCCACCAGCTGGGGGCGGTGCCGGGGGCCAGGCGCACCAGGGTGTGGTCGGCCCGGCGCAGGCTGCGGGCCACCAGCCGGCTGAGGGTGAGGTGATGGGGCCAGCGTTCCACCCCCTCCCGCTGCAGGAGAGCCTTGAGGTGCTGGTGGGCGCGGGCTTCCAACATCGCCGGATCGTAGGAAGCTGGCCCCAGCCGATCCGCAGCGACGATGACACCCCTCTGGCAGCGCGAACCGGTGGGGGTGGTGGGCCTGGGGCTGATCGGCGGCTCCCTGGGGCTCGATCTGCTGGCGGCGGGTGCCCAGGTGCGGGCCCTGGTGCACCGGCCGGCCACCGCTGAGCGGGCCAGGGAGCGGGGGCTGGCCAGTGCGGTGAGCATCGATCCGGCCGTGCTCGAGGGCTGCGGACTGGTGCTGCTGGCCCTGCCCCTCGACCGGCTGCTGGATCCCGAGCCCGCCCTGCTGGCGGCCCTGCCGGCCGCGGCGGTGGTCACCGATGTGGGCTCGGTGAAGGGGCCGGTGCTGCGCCGCTGGCAGCAGCTGCTGCAGGCGGCCGGCGATGGCCCGGCCCCGTCCCGGTTCGTGGCCTCCCATCCGATGGCGGGCACGGCCCACGCCGGGGTGGAGGCGGGGGAGCGGGGGCTGTTCCGGGGACGGCCCTGGGTGGCGACCCCGGCGCCAAACACGGACCCGGCGGCGCTGGGGGCGGTGCGCGAGCTGGCGGAGGCCCTCGGGGCCCGCTGGCTGTGCTGCGACGCCGAGGCCCACGACCGGGCCGTGGCCCTGATCTCCCATCTGCCGGTGCTGGTGGGGGCGGCCCTGCTGCAGGCGGCCGAGGCCGGCGGCGGCGAGGCCGGCGGGGCGCCGGAGGTCGGGGCCGGGCTGGTGCGGGCCCTGGCCTCCAGTGGCTTCGCCGACACGACCCGGGTCGGCGGCGGCAACCCGGAGCTGGGCAGGCTGATGGCCCAGGCCAACCGCACGGCGCTGCTGGAGGCCCTGGGGCACTACCGGCGCTCCCTGGCCGACCTCGAGGCGATGGTGCGGGCGGAGGACTGGAGCGCTCTGGAGCAGTCGCTGGCGCGCAGTCAACAGCTGCGGCCCGACTTCCTCTGACCGGGGGATGCCGATAGGCTCCTTGGCCCATGGATGCCTACGGGCCCGGCGATGAAGACCAGGCCATCGCGACCGTCCAAGCGCAACCGCGGCGCCGGCGGTATCCGCAGCCGCCGGATCCGGCCGGGCTCCCCCCCGGGCACCGTGGAGTTCGTGGGCGAGCAGCGCCTGGCCAGGGTCCAGATCGATGTCATTCACTACGACGCCGAGGGGTGTTCAGAGCATCGCGACGCCTCGGTCCACGGCTGCGCCGAGGCGGTGGCGGCGGGCAGCATCACCTGGATGAACGTCAGCGGCGTCCATGACGTTGCCCTGGTGGAGCGGCTCGGCGCGCGCTTCGGCCTGCATCCGATGACGCTGGAAGACATCGCCAACACCACCCAGCGCCCCAAGGTGGAGGAGTTTCCTGGGTACGTCTTCATGGTGCTGAAGATGATCGCCTTCAACGAAGACACCCAGACCATCGACATCGAGCATGTCAGCGTGATCCTCGGCGACCACTTCGTGATCTCCTTCCTCGAGGACGATGGCGATGTCTTTGACGGGGTGCGTGAGCGGATCCGCTCCGCCGGCGGCCGGATCCGCAGGATGAAGGCCGACTACCTCGCCTACTCCCTCCTCGATGCCGTCGTCGACCATTACTTCCTGGCGGTCGAGCGCATGGGCGACACCATCGAAGAAGTGGACGACCGGCTGCTGGAGGATCCCCACCCCGGCGACATCAAGGAGATCCATGGCCTCAAACGGTCCATCCTCAGCCTGCGCAAGGCCGTCTGGCCGATCCGGGAGGAGGTGGCCATGATCGTCAAGAGCGAATCGCCCCTGCTGACGGCCGAGAGCCGGGTGTTCTGGCGTGATCTCTACGACCACTGCATCCAGATCATCGATCTGGTCGAGACCCACCGCGACATTCTCGGGGGCATGCACGACACCTACCTCTCCACCCTCAGCCATCGGATGAACGAGGTGATGAAGGTGCTGACGATCATCTCCACGATCTTCATCCCCCTCACCTTCATCGCCGGGGTCTATGGGATGAACTTCAAGGAGATGCCCGAGCTGGAATGGCGTGGAGGCTATTACTTGGTGTGGGCGGTGATGATCGTGATCAGCGTCTCCCTGTATCTCTACTTCCGCCGCAAGCAGTGGCTCTGAGGGCCCCGCTCGCCCCTGCCGTGGTGATGTAGCTAAAGCCACAGTTTTTGGCTTTTCTTTCTCCCCGCTACGGATCATTGCCGCTTCAGGCCCTCCGTGGGCAGCGGGCGACGACGTTTCTAGCCTGGGTCGGAATGCGTTGAACGCGCGTGAGTTTCCTGAGTGATGCCATGCAGCTCCTGAGGGAGGCCGGCACGGCGGCCGGCCTGTCGGAAGGGGCCATCCAATGCCATGCCGGCTGCTACCGGGAGAACCTGTCCCGCTGCAGCGATGCGATGCTGCAGTACGAGCGGGTCTGGCTGCAGCAGCAGCTGCGGGCCCTGCGGGACTGCGAGGGCCATCCGGTGCTGATGGCGCGGGTGGGCGGTGAGGATCGGCTGCGCGCTCTGGTGTCCCAGAGCGTGCTGTTCCAGCTGCTGCTGCAGAACGAGTTCGCCCGGCGCGGCCTGACGCCCGAGGAGCCCCGCGGGTCGGTGGTGGCGGCCGAGGAGGCCTGGGAGATCACCAGCGTGCAGGTCAAGCGGGAGTGGGGGATCCTGCCCACCTGAAGCGGATCGCCCTGCTGCACCTGGGGCGGATCCACGACGAGACGCCGGCGCTGCGGGCCCGTCTCGCCCGTCGCGGCATCGCCAGTGAGCTGGTGCCCCTGCCCCCGCTGGCGGCGTGCGAGCGGGCGGCGGCCGGGCCACGTGCCACTGGCGGCGATGACTGGGGCCGCTTCGATCTGGTCACGGTGCGCGACTGCCGCGGCAGCCACCGATACCCCGATTTCCTGCCCCGGATCCGGGCCCTGGCGCAGCAGCTCGGCAGCCTCGGGGTGCCCCTGGCCAACCCCCTGCCGGTGATCGAGGCCGGCCATGCCAAGAACGACTACCTGCCCCGGCTCGCCCGGGAGGGGGTGGCCCTGATCCCCAGCCGCTGGCTGCCGCGGGGCTGGTGCGGATCCCTGGCGGAGCTCCTGGAGGACGGCGGCTGGCAGGAGGCGGTGCTCAAGCCGGCGATCGGCTCGAAGAGCTGGCACACCTACCGGGTGCGTCGGGAGGGTACCCGCCTGACGATCACCGCGGCCGATGGCCGCCAGCCGGTGGCGGCCGGGGCGGTCGATGGCTGGCTGGCCGCACTCACCCGGGACGGGGAGGTGTGCCTGCAGCCGTTTCTGAGCGCGGTCTGCCGGGAGGGGGAGTTCAGTGCCGTGATGCTCGGCGGCCGTTTCTCCCACGCGGTGGCCAAGACCGTGGCGGCCGGCGGCTGGATCGCCCACGAACGCTTCGGCGGCACCAACACCCTGCGGCAGGCGAGTGCGGCGGAGCGGCGCTGGGCCGAGGCGATCGGGGAGCGCCTGCGCCGGCGCTTCGGGGTGCTGCCCTACGCCCGCATCGACGGCATCCGCGATGGGGCGGGGGACCTGTGCTGCTGGAATGCGAACTGGTGATCCCGCGCCTGTTCCTGGCCGAGGGGGGGGCCTTCGACCGTTACGCCGAGGTCCTGCTCGGCCCCGCCAGCACCCGCATGGCCTGGTAGCCGTCGAGGGTGGGGGGTTCGCTCTCGGGCAGCTCCTCGGAGCGCAGGGCCACGGCCACGGTGGCCACCCAGGGACGGGTGCCGGCGTCAGCGGGGAACACCAGCACCACGGTGCCGGCCGAAGGGGTGGTGGCGGGATCCTCCGCGACGATCTCCAGGGCCACCCGGGTGCGGCGGCACTGCAGGGCACGGGCCTCCAGCAGGGCCACGAACTCGTCGGTGTTCCAGCGGGCCTCGCTGCCCTGGCAGGGGAAGCGCTCACTCAGGCCGGCGGCGCCCAGCTCCTCGATGGCGCTGCCGCGGCGCCCATCCCAGACCAGCAGCAGGTTGGCGTCATGGCCGAGGGCGTTCTGCTCCACCCGCTCGCGATCGAGCACCAGACGGCGCTCGAGGCCCTGCTTCTCCGCCGGCATCGACAGACACACCTTGAGGGCCTGGGCCACCTCGCAGCTGCGGCCCTCGCAGAACCCCCGATGGGCGGTGAGGATGTCGTCGGCGGCGGCCACGATCTCCAGGGCCGGCAGGCTCCGGGTCAGCTCCTGCATCATGGCGTTGAACAGAACACCCCCATCCCCGAAGGGGCCGCGGTCGGGATCGGTGGCCTCCAGCATCTGATCGATGGCGGAGCGCACCAGCTCCCGCCTCCAGGTCAGATACGTCATGGGGATTCACTCCGGGTGCAATGTTTTTTCAGTGTGTCTCCAGCACTGGAATGCAGCCACGCTCTGTTACATTCCCCGGCTTTTGTATCAATAATAACTGTTTAATGTGTTGAAGTCGTGATCTGACGATCCCGCTCAGCCGGCATCCCCACGGCGCAACCGCAGCATCGGGGTCTCCCCTTCGAAGCCCTCGTCGTAGGCGGTGTCCTCCAGCTGGCCCTGCCAGCCAGGGGGCAGGGAGGCCAGCAGGGGTTCCACCCAGGGATGGACCCGGGGGCGCCGCTCGATCGTGTGGGCCGGGTAGAGGCGCACCTCCCGCCGGCTCACCCGCAGCAGTTCGGCCAGGGCGCGGCGATGCCAGTCGAGGTCGAAGTCGGGTTGTTCGCTGAGCCCGCCGTCGGCGATCGGCGCGTAGCAGAAGAGCAGGTGGCCGCAGAGCACCAGGTCGAAGCTGGCCGCCTCGAAGGGAAGGGAGGGCAGCGCCGCCGCCCGGTAGGCCTCCGGGTGGTCGCGCCGGTCGGCCAGGAAGGCCTCCAGGGCCTGCATCTTTCCCTGGCGGAACCGGGACAGGTCGAAGTCCGGCCGTACCGAGGCACTCCGGGCCAGGCGCTCCATGGTGAAGGCGACGTCGTCGCGGCAGCGCTGTTCCAGCTCCGCCATCGACAGGTCGTAGAGGGGGTCCGCCGCCACGCTCTCCACCCCGGCGGCCCGGGCCAGGGCGGTGAAGGAGCCGGGACCGCCGGGGCAGTCCAGGACCCGCTGGCCGCGCCAGGCCGCCAGATCGAGGTTGAAGAAGGCCAGGGCGTCGGCCCCGGTGCGTCCGAAGAACACCACCCTCGGCAGATCCATGGCCGGTCACCAACGCGCTGCAGACGCTAGCCGCCGGAAGGGATCGGGCCCGCTCAGGGCCCCGGAACGCGGCGCAGACTCAGGGCGATGGCACCGTCGGCGCGGCGCAGTTCAAGGGAATCGCCCTCCAGCCGCAGGCTGACGGCCGTGGGCAGGGCGGCCAGGAACTGCCGCTCCTGCTCCATCACCCCGGCGCCCGGACAGCGGCGGCGGGTCGCCACCGGAGTGCCGATGCGCAGGCGGCTGCCCTCCAGCCGCACCGGCGCGGTGTAGCGGTTGCAGCCCGCCGAGCCGGCCAGCTGGTTGCCGTTCACGAGGCGCAGCGACAGGGAGGTGCCCAGGATCGGGCTCACCAGGGCCTGGCGGCCGTTGTTGAAGCCGGCCACCCGCCAGCTGCTGCCCGCCAGCTGCTGTGCCTGGGGCACCAGCACCACCAGGGGCCGGCCGTCGGCGGCGAGGAGGCGCAGGCGCTCGCCACCGAGGCGGAAGCCCCGGCTGTTCCGCAGGGCCGTCTGGAAGGCCTCCGCCTGCTGCATCACCGCCGGCGGGCAGGCCATCTTGGTGCTCATGCCCCGGGCCGACACCTGCAGGGTGGTTCCCCGCACGCTGACGGGGGCGCCATAGCGGTTGCAGCCGTCGCTGCCCGCCACCCGGCCGTTCTCGAAGCGAAGCGTGAGGCTGGTGCCCCCCAGGGGCGGGCGCTCCCCCAGCCGCTCCACCACCCAGGCGGTGTTCTCCAGCCGGGCGGCGGACGTGGTGGAGGCCAGGGCCGCGGCCTGGGGCGCCGCCGGCAGAAGCACCAGAGCCGAGATGCCCGCCAGCAGGGCGTGGGGGCGGCGCTGCACGTTCGCTTGCATCGTCATCACGGGGGCTCAGGATCCGAGGCGGGCGGCGATCCAGGCGCCCATGCCGCCGGCGGTGGGGTGGGGCGCCACGTCACGGTCGAGCCACCAGAACGACAGGGCCAGCACGTTCAGACCAATGACCAGGGCGTAGATCCGCCAGCCTTCCGGGAGCTTCATGTCGTCGGCCTGCGATCGCGGCGACGATAGATCCGCCGGCGCTGGCCCCGCCGGCTCAGGTTCGTGTCCGTCGCGGCAGCACCCGGCCGGCGGCATCGCTGAGGGAGCGGGGCAGCCGCTGCGGGTCGATGGGCCGCAGGGTGCGCAGATCGACGCTGGTGTCCACCAGTCGGGGCGGGCTGCCGACCAGATCCAGCACCGTGAGGGTCTGGAAGGGGTTGGCGGTCTGGCCCAGCAGCCGGCGGGGGCCGCTGCCCATGGCCCCGAGGTGGAACAGATCCAGCCGCCCCAGCCGGGCGGGGAAATAGGCGTGCTGATGGCCGCTCACGTAGGCCTCCACCCCGTGCCGCTCCAGCAGCTGCTGCAGGGCCGCCGGCTGGGCCAGCACCTCCCCGGGCCGGTCGCGGCCCTGGCTCACGGCCCGCAGCGGCAGGTGCCCCACCACCAGGCGCCGGCCGGCGGAGCGGGCGGCGGGACCCGCCAGAACCCGCTCCGCCCAGCGCAGCTGCTCCGCCGGCACCTGGGCGGTGGAGGCGTCCCACACCAGCACGAAGGCCTCCTTCTGGCGGATGGCGTAGTGGAAGGGGAAATCGCCCGTGTCCACGAACGTCAGTCCCAGGGCGTCGCGGCGCGCCCGCCAGAAGCGGGACGCTTCGGCTCGATCGTCCTCGAACAGGAAGCGGCCGCCGGAGCGGGCGCCGGAGGCGTCGTGGTTGCCCATGGCCGGGGCGAACGGCAGGCCGGCGCGGCGCAGCGGGCCCAGAACGCTGCGATCGAAGCCCGCCCACATGGCGGCCAGCCGCTCCCGCCCCAGCCCCGCCTTCTGGCCCGCCACCATGTCCCCGGCGCAGATCACCAGATCCGGGCGCAGCGAGGGGATCAGGGCCACGCCCCGGTGCACCTCGGCGATGTAGGTGGTGGAGCCGTAGGCGGCGTTGAGGTCGCTGATCAGCACCAGGCGGGTGCCGCCGCGGGGCGGGGCCACCAGGCCGCCGGCCGGGGCCAGGCCCTCGGCGAGGGCCCGGGCTGGCCGGCTCGCCTGCCAGAGGCCCGCCCCCACGGCCAGGCCGGAGAGCGTGAGCAGCTGGCGACGACCCAGGGTCGGCGGCATGGGGGCAACGGGGCGATCCGATGCTCAGGATGGACCCTCAGCGGGCCAGGCGCCGGCAGCCGTCGCCAGGGTCCCCGAGGGCGCCCGCCGGGCCCGCGCCAGCAGACCGTGGGCGGCCGGCACGTAGTAGAGGGCCAGGGCCGTGGCCCCCACCAGGCCGCCGGACACGGCGATCGCCAGCGGCGGCCAGAAACCGGAGGGATCGAGCATCAGGGGCAGGAAGCCGACCACGGTGGTGATCGTGGTGGCGAGCACATGGCGGGTGGCGTGCTCCACCACCGCGGCGGTGGCGGCCGGATCGCCGCTGCGGGCCAGCGGATCGGAGCGGATGGCGGTGAGCACCACGATCGAGTCGTTCACCGCCAGCCCGATCAGCCCGAGGGTGCCGAGGATGGCGGTGAAGCCGAAGGGCGATCCGCTCAGCCTCAGGGCCAGGGCCGCCAGCCCCACCGACAGCAGCGCCACCGAGGCGATCAGGGCGGCCATCCGGAAGGAGCGGAAGGAGAGCACCAGGGTGGCGGTCATCAGGATCGCCAGCACCCCCACCGTGGAGAGCAGGTTTCCGACCGCCTCGCCGCGGGCATCGGCCTCGCCGCCGTAGGCCAGGCTCACCCCGGCCGGCAGCTGCCAGCCCTCCCGCTCCAGCTGGCGGCGCAGGTCCTGCAGCACCGATTCCGGCAGCGCCCCCGCCGCCAGGAAGGCCTGCACGGTGTTGACGCGCTGGCCGTCGCGCCGCTCGATCGCGGCCAGCTCCGGCTCGAGCCGAAGCCCGGCCAGGGCCCCCAGGGGGATCGGTGCCGCGCTGCCGGGTGCCACCAGATCCAGGGAGGCCACCTGCGCCAGATCGCTGCGCTGGGGCTCGGCCACCCGCACCCGCACCGGCACGGTGGTGACCCCCTCCAGGATCGAGCCGCCGACGCTGCCCTCCAGGCCCCCCTGGAGCTGGCGGGCGATGGCGCGGTTGTCGAGGCCGCTGCGCCGGGCCTGCTCCTCGTCCACCACCAGGGCCAGACGGGGCACGGCCTCGCTCAGGCTGGCGGCGGTGTGGGTCACGGGCTCCAGCTGGGCCAGGTGGCGGCGCAGCTCGTCGCCGGTGCGGCGCAGCTGCTCCAGGTCGGCCCCCTCCAGCCGCAGCTCGATCGGCGCCTCGAAGGGGGGCCCCTGCTCCAGTTGCTTCACCAGGATCCGGGCTTCGGGGAACTCCCCATCCAGCGCCTGCTGGAGGGAGCGGATCGTCGTCCGCACCCCGTCGGCCCCCCGCAGCTGCACCAGACCCTGGGCGTAGTGGGAGGCGTTCTCCTCGGAGGCGATCACGTTGTAGAAGAAGGCCGGCGCGCTCTCGCCCAGAAACCAGTGCACGTCATCGACGTGGGGGTCCTGACGGATCCGCTGCCGCACGGCCATCGCCAGGGCCTCGGTGCGCCCCAGGCCGCTCTGCTGGGGCAGCCGCAGCTCGATCTGGAACTGGTCGCGGTTGGTGGGCGGGAAGAACTGCTGCTCGAGGCTGCCGAAGGCCAGAAACCCCAGCAGCGGCAGCACCAGGCAGAGGGCCACCCCCGGCGCGGGATGGCGCAGGGTCTGGAGCAGGGAGCGGCGGTAGGGCTGGGCCAGAAGCGCCGGGGAGAGGCCCTGCTCCCACCAGCGCACGCCAGGCCCCAGGGGCTGCCAGGGCTGCAGCCGGGCGGTGAGGGCCGGGATCACGGTGAGGGAGAGGAACAGGGAGCTGGCCAGGGCCAGGATCACGGTGAGCCCGATGGTGCCGATGAACTCCCCGGTGGCCCCCGGTGAGGTGGCGATGGGCACGAAGGCCAGCACGGTGGTGAGGGTGGAGGCCAGCAAGGGCACCAGCAGGTACCGCACCGTGTGGCGCACCGCCGCGGAGGGGCTGTCGCCGGTGCGCAGCCGCTGCTGCACCTCATCCACCACCACGATGGCGTTGTCGATCAGCAGCCCCAGGGCGATCACCAGGCCGGTGGCCGACATCTGGTGCAGGGGCACCGCCAGCACCCGCATCCAGCCGAACACCATCAGGGCCGACAGGGGCAGGGCCGCCCCCACCACCAGGGCCGCCCGGCCGCCGAGCATCAGCACCGACACGGCCACCACCAGCAGCGAGCCGGTGACCAGGTTGCCGATCACGCCATCAAGCCGCTCCTGGACGTAGCGGCTCTGGTCGAGCACGGTGTGCAGCCCCAGGCCCTCGGGCAGGGTGGCGCGCACCGCCTCGAGCTGGGCACGGGCCTGGCGGGCCCAGAGGTCCACCCGGGAGCCGGAGGACACCGTGGCCGACACCACCACGGCGGGACGGCCCCCCACCAGGGCCAGGCGGGAGGCGGGCTGGCGCACCCCGCGGCTGACGGCGGCCACCTGCCCCAGGCGGGCGCCGGCGCCGTCGTTGCCGCTGCGCAGCGGGACGGCGCGGATGCGCTCCAGGGAGTCGAGGGCGCCGTCCACCTCCAGCAGCAGCTCGCTGCGGGCGCCCCGCACCTGGCCGGCGGCCTCCTTGGCGTCGCTGGCGGCGATCCGTTCGGAGAGGCCCGCCGGGGTGAGGCCGAGCCGGGCCAGCTCCCGGGCGCCGATCTCCACCCGGATCTCCTCCTCGGGTTCGCCGCTGAGCTCCACCCGGTCGGTGCCGGGGAGGGATCGCAGCCGGCTGGCCAGGTCGTCGGCCAGCCGGGTCAGCAGGCCCAGGTTGGCGGGGGTGTCGAGCTCCCAGGTGAGACCGACGATCAGGGCGCTGGCGCCGATGTTGCCGTCGCGGAACTCCGGATCCGTGGCCTCCGGCGGCAGGTCGGGGGTGGCGTCATCGATCTTGCTGCGCACCTTGCCCCACACCGGCGCCACCTGGCGGATCGACTCCTTCAGGCTCACGGCGATCACCGAGGTGCCGGTGGAGGAGGTGGAGTCGAGGTGGTCCACCTCCTCCAGCTCCAGCAGGGCCTCCTCGAGGGGTTCGGTGACGAGGGATTCGACCCGCTCCGGCGTGGCCCCCGGCAGGGCGGTGACCACCAGGGCGTTGCGCTGGGTGATCAGGGGATCCTCCAGCCGCGGCAGGGTGAGCAGGGCCGACAGCCCCCAGACCACCACCAGCAGCAGGGTGAGCAGCTGCAGCTGGCGGTTGCGGTGAAAGATGTCGAACATCAGGGTGCCTCCTGCACCCGCACCCCCGGCACGACCCGGTGGGTGCCGGCGGCGATCACCCGGTCGCCGGGGCGCAGGGTGCCGCGCACGAGGGAGCGGTCGCCTTCGCTGTGCAGGGGCTCCACCAGGCGCCGGACCACCGGGCGGCCCTGCTCCGGCGCGGGGCCGGCGGGGCCCAGCACGTACACCGACCAGAGCCCCCGCTCGGCGGCCACCAGGGCGGTGGTGGGCAGCCAGAAGCCGGCGCCCGTCTCGCTGCGCCGCAGGCTGAGGCGGGCCGTGGCCCCCACCGGCAGATCCTCGACCGGCAGCCTCAGCACCACCGTGGCGGTGCGGCTGCCGGCATCGAGCTCCGGCAGCAGGGCGCTGACGGTGGCCTGCAGGCGCCGATCGCCGACGCGCACGGGGTGGCGCTGCCCCGGCCGCAGGCCCCGGGCGGCGTCGGGGGGCACCCCCACCCGCACCTCCAGGGGGGCCGCCTCCACCAGGGTGATCAGGGCCTGGCCGCCGCTCACCACCACGCCCTCATCGAGCTGCCGCCGGCTCACCGTGCCGGCGAAGGGGGCCACGAGCACGCTGCGGGCCAGGTCGACATCGATCTGGCGCAGGCGGGCCTCGGCGTCGTCCACCTGGGCTTCGGCCTGGACGAGGCGGCTGCGCAGGGCGGCGCTGCCGTGGATCTGCTGGTCGAGGTCCTCGCGGGAAATGGCGCCCTGGGCATGGAGCCGCCGGCGGCGGTCGCGCTGCAGCTCGGCCAGGATCAGCTGCTGACGCACCTCCTCCACGGCGGCCACCGCGACGTCCCGCTGGGCCATGGACTGCTGGCGCTGGGCCCGCAGCCGCCGGCGGTCGAGGTGGGCCAGGGGTTGGCCGGCCACCACCCGGTCCCCCTCCTCCACCAGCACCCGCTCAAGGGTGCCGGGCAGCTCGAAGCCGAGGCTGCTGCTGCGGCCGGCCACCACCTCCCCGGTGTAATCGCGGCTGGTGAGGTACCGGCTGACGGGCTGGGCGGTCACCACCGCCACCGGCAGGGGGCGGGCGGCGGGGGGGCGGGGACGCCGTGACACCGCCACGACCGTCAGGGCGAGCCCGGCGCTGGCCGCGGCGATCGCGAGGGGCGGCCGCCAGGCGGCGGGCCGGCCCCAGCGGATCCGCCGCAGGGTGCTGGCCAGCGCTGACGGCGTCGCCGGTGGCGTCGCAGTGGCGGAATCCATGGGGGGAGGGCGGCGGCGGGACCCTTCTGCGGCGCAACAGCCGTTGCCTGGCGACAGGCCTGGCCCGGCAACGGGCTTGGCTATGCAACAGATTGGGTATGCGCCAAAGTGTATGCACAACTTGTTGGGCAGGTCAACCGGGCCCGGCGATGGCTGGGTCAGGATCAACTCCCACGCCGACGTGACGTCCCCTCCCTGCCATGGCCCTGGCGCACACGATCCTCACGGTGCTCTGCGAGAAGGACGCCAGCGGCTACGACATCAGCAAGCAGTTCGAGGAGACGATGGCCTGCTACTGGACCGCCAGCCAGCAGCAGATCTACCGGGAGCTGGCCCGGATCGAGGCCAACGGCTGGGTCCGCTGCCAGGTGGTGCCCCAGCAGGGCAAGCCGGACCGCAAGGTGTATGCCATCACCGAGGCGGGCCGCCAGGAACTGCGCCACTGGGCCGCCGAGCCCGCCCAGCCCACCCCCATCCGCGAGGACCTGCTGGTGAAGGTGCTGGGTGGCCCCTACACCGACCCCGCCCAGCTGCTGGCGGAGGTGCGCCGCCGCCGCGCCGTCCACGCCGGCCAGCTCGCCTCCTACGAAGAGAAGGAGGCCCTGGTCCGCAGCCATCCGGCGCTGCCGCTGCAGGAGCAGTACCGCTACCTCACCCTGCGGCGGGGCATCCTGTTCGAGCAGGAGTGGATCCGCTGGTGCGATGAGGTGATCGCCTTTCTGGAGGGGCAGCCGCCCGCGCCCGCCGGCTGACGGCGGCGAAGCGGCGGACCAGACCGGCGGCGCCCATGCCCCGTCTCAGGGGCTGGCCGGCTCGAGGACCCGGTGGGAAGGAATCTCCTGGAGGGCCATCAGACGGCGCTCCATGGCAGGTCCATTCGCCTTCAGCCAGGCCGCCATGGCGTCCCCGGCCTTGGGCCCATAGCGGCGGTGGCTGACGATCACGGCGGTGCCACGGCCGTCCGCCAGGCGCCAGCGGGCGAACACGGCCTCGCTGAAGGCGCGGGTGGGGAAGAGGGCCACGACCAGGTGCTCGGCCGGGCGGTCGGCGCTGCGGGGAATGGATGCCGTGCGAAGGATCGTGGCCCCGTGGTGCCGGTAGTTGGCGAGGGCCCGGTTGGCCACATCGGCCAGCCCATCGCCATCGCTCACCCCGGGGTAGGTGTTGATGGTGACCATGTCCGTCCAGCGGTTCAGATCCTCCTGGCCCGCCGGGGTGAACTCGTGCTGGTGCTGCGACGACCAGCGCAGCCGGTAGGCCTGACCGGCAAAGGTCAGCGTCAGCGGCGTGGCCGGCGGGCCGGCCGCCGCCGGCGCAGCGATCGCTCCTCTCCGCACACCAGCCAGCAGCGCACCAGCCAGCAGCAGCGGGGCGGCCCAGCGACGCGGGCCATGGGGGCTGGACATGGCGGCTGGGAATCCGGGCAAGGATACGAATCCTCCGGGTCGGCAGGCGCCGGGGCGCGTAGCGTTGCCCCTTGCTGCCTGGGCCGGTGTGGGTCGTCGCTGGTTCGCCCCACGGGGCCGACGGGTTCTGGCTGCCCTCCTGGCGGGATGCCTGGGCGGAGCGGGCCCCGTCCAGGCCCGGAGCGACGACGCCACCCCGCCGACTTCCTCACCCCAGGCGGCCGGCATCCTGCGGATCGTGCGTCAGCGCATGGCCGACGACCACCTGAGGGCGGTGATCGTGCGCGTCACGATCGACGGCAAGGAGGTGGTCACCGAGGCGATGGGCGAGTCGATGACGGGCGTGCCCGCCACCGAGGCCATGCACGTCCGCAACGGCGCGATCGCCATCTCCTACGTGGCGACGCTGCTGCTGCAGCTGGTCGACGAGAACAGGGTGAGCCTCGACGACAAGCTCGCGACGTGGCTGCCGGAGATCCCGAATGCGGAGCGGGTCACCCTCGGCCAGCTCGCCCGGATGACCTCCGGCTACCGCGACTACGTGATCGGCAATGCCGCGTTCGAAAAGACCCTGCTCGAGAACCCGTTCCGGCAGTTCTCCGTGCAGGAGCTGCTCGCCTACGCGAACCTGAACACGCTCTGGTACGAGCCCGGCACGAGCTGGAACTACGCCCACACGAACTACCTCCTGCTGGGCCTGGCGCTGGAGCGGATCACGGGGAAAACGATGCCGGTGCTGATGCAGGAGCGGATCTTCGGGCCCCTGAAGCTCCGCAACACGCGGGACCCCGGCGGCACGCCCGCGATCGCGCCGCCGGTGCTGCACGCCTTCTCGTCGGAGCGGCGCCAGGCCCTCGGCATCCCGGCGGGCACCCGCTTCTACGAGGAGTCGACCTACTGGAATCCGTCGTGGACGCTCACCAATGGGGCCATCCAGTACACCACCATCCACGACATGGCCGCCTCCGCCGAGGCGATCGGCACGGGACGGCTGCTGTCGCCGCAGAGCCACCGGCTGCAGATCGCTCCGACGCTGCGGGGCTTCGGCCGGCCGATCGAGGGCTGTGCGACCTGCGCCACCCTGGGCGATTTCTATACCTACGGGGTCGGGATCGTCCTCTCGGGCCCCTGGCTGCTACAGAACCCGCTGTTCTCCGGGCAGGCCGGGGTGATGGCCTACCTGCCGTCACGCAGGATCGCGATCGCGGTGGCGGTCACCTTCGACGAGGAGGCCTTCGATGCCAGCGGGGGCTACTGCAATGCCGCCGATGGCATCTTCCGTGAGATCGGCGCCCATCTGGCACCGCAGGACGCCCCGCCCGTCAGGGCCCTTGCCAGAGAAAGGTGTTGAAGGAGCGCTCGCCCAGCTGGCTCCGGTACTTCAGGGTGTTCTCGCTGGAGAGACTCACCACGGCGCCGAGCCGGTCGGCCAGCTTGAGGCACGGCTGGAACTGTCTGGCGCTGTAGCACTGCACATCGAGCTGGTTGCAGCCCGCCGCGGGCACCAGGCTGGCCTGGAACGGCTGGATGCTGCAGAAGATGGGTTTGGGGTACAGCTGGCGCAGCAGGTAGAAGTCCTCCAGGGAGTAGTGGGCGAAGAAGTGGTCGTCCACCTGGATCCCGTCGCCGTGGCGGGCTTCGGCCACCAGCTCGTCGATCCGCAACCCCCGGTACTGGGGGGACTGCACCCACACCACGGGCATCAGTCCTTGGCGGCGGGCCGCCTGGGCCGCCTCCCGCTGCATCGCCTCCGACACCTTGCGGACGTCGAGGAACACCACCTTGAAGTCGCTGCTCCGGATGTCGGCCATCACCCCGTTCAGGGACTGCCGGGAGGCGTAGTACCAGATCTGGGGCTGGGACAGCCAGGTGCCGTTGGGGGCCGCCTGGGCCGCTGCCGCATCCAGGACCAGGGCGGCGGCCAGGCCCACGGCCGTGGCCGTGGCCAGGGAGCGGCACCCGGCAACCCCCAGTCCCTTCCTGCAGCGCAGACCCATGACACCGCCTGGGGTGTGTTTAGTGTGCCCGGGACTGGCCCGCGCCAGCTCGACCCGCCCGGGCGCCATGCCGTCATCCCTTCCCAGCCAGACCTGCGTGCTCGTGGTGGGGGCGGGCCCCACCGGCCTGCTGCTGGCGGGGGAGCTGCAGCGCCGCGGCGTCCCCAACCTGCTGATCGACGCCCGGGCCGAGGCCCTGCACTGGGACCGGGCCACGGTGATCCACCCGCTCTCGCTGGAGATCTTCGAGGCGCTGGGGCTGGTGGATCGGTTTCTGGAGGCCGGCTGCCGGCAGCGGCGGATCCTCATCCACGCCGATGGACAGCGGCTGGGGGAGCTGGATCTGGCCGACTGCGGCAGCCGCTACGGCTTCAACCTCGGCCTCTCCGAAGAGGTGACCGAAACGATCCTCACTGACCATCTCGAGAGCCAGGGGGGCAGGGTGCACCGCTCCTGCCGTCTGGTGGCCCTGGCGCCCCACGGCGAGGGGATGACCGCCACGGTGGCCTGCGGCGAGCAGGAGCACACCGTGCAGGCCCGCTGGGTGGTGGGCTGCGACGGCCTGCGCAGCACCACCCGGGCGCTGAGCGGCCTCGACTTCGAGGGCCATGGCATCAGCCGCCCCTGGGCCGTGTTCGATGCGGCGGTGGAGGGCTGGGCCGACAGCCACGAGGTCAACGTGGCCTATCTGGACACCTCGCCCCTGATCCTCACGGCCCTGCCCGAGGAGCGCTGGCGGGTGTACCTGCGGCCCGAAGCCGAGGAGGGCGATCTGGTGGCCGAGGCCGCCGCCGTGCTGCAGCGGTACCTGCCCCAGGCCCGCTTCAGCGGCGTGGAGAACCCCAGCCGCTTCCACTGCCACAGCCGGGTGGCCAGCGCCTTCCGCGCCGGGCCGGTGTTCCTGGCCGGCGATGCCGCCCATGTGTGCTCCCCCGCCGAAGGGCACGGCATGAACTGCGGGCTGCACGATGCCGCCAACCTGGCCTGGAAGCTGGCCCTGGTGCACCACGGCGCCGCTGACCCCGCCCTGCTGGACAGCTACGAGCAGGAGCGCCGTCCGGTGGCACAGCAGATCTGCCGCTCCGGCGATGCCACCGAGCGGGCCCACGGGCTGCAGGAGCCCGCGGAGCGCGCCGCCCGCGACCGGGCGATCGCCGCCCTGCTGGCCAATCCGGTGGCCCGCCAGCAGGAGGTGGTGGCGGAAACCGAGATGAACGTCAGCTACGCCGGCTCGGCCATCACCCTCGGCGGCGCCATCGGCAGTGAGGCCCAGCCGTTCGGCGCCGGCCAGCGGCTGCCCACCACGATCGCGGCCCCTCCCCGAGCGGGAGCGGAGCTGCTGCATGCGCTCACCCACCGCTGCGGCCACACGCTGCTGCTGGTGGCCGGCCCCGACGCGTCACAGGGCGCCCTCGCAGCCCTGCAGGCCGAGCTGGAGGCTGAGCGGGCCGCCGGCGCGCTGCCGCCGGCGCTGGTGGAGGCCGTGGAGGCCGTGCGGCTGGAGGAGGCACCCAGCCTGGGGCTGGGCCCCCTCACCCTGCTGGCGGTGCGGCCGGACGGCTTCATCGGCCTGAGGGCCGACACCGATCACCGCAGCGCGGTGCGGCGGTATGGGGGGCTGGTGCTGGGCCGCCGTGAAGGCGACCACCTGAACCCTGCCTAGGATCCAACCAACTGTTTGCGCCTCCGCAGGGCCATGCTCACCCTGCCTCGCCAGCTCAGCGAAGCGCTGCGGCTCACGCCGGCCCAGTACGCCGAACTCTGCGCGGCCAATCCGGAGGCGGTGCTGGAGCTGGCGGCGGACGGGCACTTGATCGAGATGACCCCTGCAGGCGGCGAAACCGGCCGGCGCATCCACCAGCTGGCTGTGCAGCTGGGTCTGTGGGCCCGCACCCAGCCCGGTTGGTGCGTGTTCGACAGCTCCACCGGTTTCCTGCTGCCCGATGGCTCCGTGCTGAGTCCGGATGCCAGTGCCGTGCGGCTGGAACGCTGGCAGGCCCTCTCCAGGGACGAGCGCCAGGGTTTTCCGCCCCTCTGCCCTGAACTGGTGGTGGAGCTGGCCAGCCCATCGGACCGGCTGCCGGATCTGCGCCGCAAGATGGCCGCCTACCAGGCGAATGGGGCCCGGCTGGGCTGGCTGCTGCTGCCCGACATCCGCGGTGTGGAGGTGTGGCACGCCAGTGGCGAACCGCAGCGGCTGGAGGGACTGGCGGTGCTGGAAGGGGAGCCGGAGCTACCGGGCCTGCGGCTGGAGCTGGAGGAGATCTGGGACGGCTGATCTGGGATCAGGCGCTGTGCGGGCTTAGCTCGCCAGGATGGGGACCCCAGCGTCAGGGCCCTGCCCGGGCCGCGCCACACCCGAGAGACCCGTGACGACCGCCGTGCCGACAGCAGCGCCCACCGCCATCCCTACGTCCACCTTCGCGGACTTTGCCCAGCAGGCCGACTACTCGCTGCTGGATTCCCTGCGGGCGGATCCCCAGGCCACCGCCGATGGCCACGACCATCGGCCCCGCCAGGTGTTCTCCGGCCATTACGTGCCGGTGACGCCCACGCCGTTGCCGGCACCGGAGCTTGTGGCCCACAGCCGCACCCTGTTCCAGGAGCTTGGCCTGAGCGACGAGCTTGCCCTCGACGCGTCCTTCCGCCGACTGTTTTCCGGTGACATCACGGCGGCGCAGGAGCCGATGCGCCCGTTCGGCTGGGCCACGGGGTATGCCCTCTCGATCTACGGCAGCGAATACATCCAGCAGTGCCCATTCGGCACCGGCAACGGCTATGGCGATGGCCGGGCCATCTCCGTGTTCGAAGGCGTCTTTGGCGGCCGGCGTTGGGAGATGCAGCTCAAGGGCGGCGGCCCGACGCCCTACTGCCGGGGCGCCGATGGCCGGGCGGTGCTGCGCTCCAGCGTGCGCGAGTTCCTGGCGCAGGAGTTGATGCACGCCCTGGGGGTGCCCACCTCCCGCTCGCTGACGCTCTATGTGTCTGGATCGGAAACCGTGCGCCGGCCCTGGTACTCGCCGAACTCCCGCTCCTTCGATCCCGACATCCTGGTGGACAACCCGGCGGCGATCACCACCCGGGTGGCGCCCTCGTTTCTGCGGGTGGGCCAGCTGGAGCTGTTCGCCCGCCGCGTCCGCAGCGGTGCCCATCCGGAGGCGCGCAACGAGCTGCGGATGATCGTGGGGCATCTGATCGAGCGCAACTACCGCCAGGAGATCGATCCGGCTCTGGACTTTGCTGATCAGGTGGTGGCGCTGGCGGGGTTGTTCCGCGGACGGCTCACGGCTCTGGTGGCGAACTGGATGCGGGTGGGTTACTGCCAGGGCAATTTCAACAGCGACAACTGCGCTGCCGGTGGCTACACCCTCGACTACGGCCCCTTCGGCTTCTGCGAACTGTTCGATCCCCGCTTCCAGCCCTGGACCGGCGGCGGCCAGCACTTCTCCTTCTTCAACCAACCGGTGGCGGCTGAAGCCAACTTTCAGATGTTCTGGGCCTCCCTCCGGCCCCTGCTCGAGGGCAACACAACGGCCCTGGCAAGGCTGGATCAGCTTCGGGAGGGCTTCTCCGAAGCGATGGGCCAGGAGCTCGACGCCATGTGGGCCAGCAAGCTCGGCCTGATCACCTACGACGCTGAGCTGGTGCAGGAGCTGCTGCAGCTGATGGTGGCCTCCAAGGCGGACTACACGATCTTCTTCCGCAGGCTGTCCGACATCCCCGAGCACGTCTCGGCCCTGCAGGAGAGCTTCTATCTGCCCTGCTCAGAGGAGCTCGATGGGCAGTGGACGCTATGGCTGCAACGCTGGCGGGATCAGGTGACGGGCAGTGGCGACCTGAGCGCGACATCGGCAGCGATGAAGCGGGTGAACCCCGCGATCACCTGGCGCGAATGGCTGATCGCCCCGGCCTACGAACAGGCGGCGCAGGGTGATTACGGCCTGGTCAGGGAGCTGCAGGAGGTGTTTCGCCATCCCTACGACGCCCTGCCTGCGGAGCTGGCGGCGACCTACGACCGCCTGAAGCCCAGGGAGTTTTTCAACGCCGGCGGGGTGTCGCACTACAGCTGTTCGTCCTGAAGGGGGTTCAGCGCAGCACCCGCTCGGCCAGCGCCAAATACAGGCCGTCGACGACGGGGTGATGCTGATGGCAGATGGCAGGCCATGCTTTCGCGCACATCGTCCATGGAATTGGCAAAGCCGAGGAAAATGAACGGGAGCGAGACACCGCTGTTGATCAGTTCGGCCAATGGCTAAGGCATGGGAGGATCCTTGCCCAAGGCAGCCAACAGAGAGCTTCTCAGACCTGGGAGGTCATTGTTGATCGAATCCCAGAGAATCAGCTGATCCACGGCTTCGTACACATGGATGATTCTGTTTCGTGTTCCAACGATGCGGCTTAGATCGGGAATGAGCATAAGCACACTCGGATCTGCCTCAAGGGCCCGCTTCAGAGCCTATCCGATGATTTCGAATTTACGTTCCACCGCTGATTGGATCAGCTCATTGTCGAGGTAGTGTTCAAGCGAGCAGTTCTCGATGAAGCGCTCAATTGCTTCGATGGCCTCAAAGGGGTCAAGCAGGCGTTTCAGCGCCTCCCTTCGCATTTCAGAGTTCCAGGATGAGCCGGCGTGACGCGTCCACGTCTTTCCGGAAATAGGGATTGTGGATCATGGATTCCGTCAAGAGATCCACCGGACGGCCGAAGAGGACTTCCAACTCATCGGCGAAGGAACAGAAGCGTCGTGCATAGCCCGGTTCCCGTTGGCCCGTCATCTGCACGATGAAGTCCAGGTCACTGCTGGCGGGGTCAAACAGGCCCTTCGCCGCCGAGCCGAACACTTCCAGCCGATCCACCCCGTAAAGGGCGCACAGGTGCCTGAGCGGCTCTAACCGGTCGATCAGCAAGGGCAGTAGCGGGGCAGCCGTGTCCATCGGGTCAGGTTAATGGAGCTTTCGGGCCCCTCACACCGCCACCGCCAACTCCGGATAGAAGCCCCCCGGAATCGCCCTCTGCAGCCGCCAGCGAATCGCCATCGGCCTCTCGCCCTCGTGGCTCACGTACTCCGAAAAGCCCAGGCACAGAAACGGCAACGTCACCCCGCCGCGTTTGCTCTCCTCCCGCACAAGCAGCAGCACCCGGCTGCCCCGCTCAACGTGGTGGATGTATCTCTGCCCGGTGGCGGAGGCTTCCCGGGTGTTGCTCTGGCTTTCCCAGTGGAACTCCCACGGGGAGATGGCGTAGTCGTTGTAGCGGGTGGTGGGGGAGAACAGGCGCTCCGACTTCTTGAGGGTGATGAAGAAGACGTCGCACTGGGTGGCCCGATCGAACAACACCCCTGACTGGCCGGTGGTCTGCTGGGTATCGCTGATCAGGCCAAAGGCGGCGTAGATCTCGGCGCGGCTGTAGCGGGCGTGGAGGGCCAGGGGCACGGGCTGCTCCCAGTCCAGGGGAGGGGCGAGGTGGTCGGTGCGCTCCAACAGGAGGGCGCACAGGTCGCGCAGCTCAACGAGAAAGGCTGGACAGGCCCAGAGACGGTCGAGTGCGTCTTGCAGAGCAAGGCGATCCGGCGACGTTCCCCAGAGCTGGAGCAGCAGCATGCGCCAGCGCCGCGGGCCCATCCGAGGCCGCTGCCGCCACCCACCCCAGCTCCATCCTGAGCCCCTCCAGCAACCCCCCAGCGAGCAGCGCCCGAGCTGCTGCCGCAACACGATGGCGCTTTCGGTGGGCCGCAGGAACAGCACCGTGGCCTGCTCGTTGAAGCTTCGCGATGATGAAGCCCATGACCACAACGCCGACCCCTCTGGTGACTCGCGAGGCGCTGCTGGCGTTCACGCAGCGGTTGGTGGAGCGCTACGCCCCCGAGAAGGTGATCTTGTTTGGTTCCTTGGCCCGTGGTGAGGGGCGCTGGGATTCCGATGCCGACATCCTGGTCGTGATGCCCTTCGAGGGACGCCACCTGGCCAAGATCCGTGAAATGCGCCGATTCTGCCAGGCACTATTTCCCCTGGATCTCCTGGTCCGGCGGCCCGAGGAGATTGAGGTTCGCTACCGGGGGGGCGATCCGGTCGTGCGCGAGGCGCTTGATCATGGCGAGGTGCTGCATGGTTGAACCCTGGTCCGCCGTTCCGGAGTGGATAGCCAAGGCCGAGGGCGATTGGGAAGCCATGGAGATACTCCTCACCAGAAACACACCCGGCCTGCGTGATGCGGTGGTGTTCCACGCCCAGCAATGTGTGGAGAAACTGCTCAAAGCCCGGTTGATTCAGCTGGGGCAGACGGTCGACAAGATCCATGATCTGGCCGCCCTGTCCCGCCAGCTGGAAGCTGTGGATGGCCAATGGAGCTGGGATGGTGAAGAACTGGCTGACCTCTCATCAGGCGCAGTGCTCGCTCGCTACCCAGGTTTTGAAACCTCATCCGAGGAACAAGCAGAACTGGTGGAGTTCGCCAGCAATCTGAGGCAGGCCCTGAGGATTCTGCTTGGCTCAGAGCAGCAGGAAGAGTGAACAAAACGACTGGCTTGGTTGGCGTTCACACCGCCACCGCCAGCTCCGTATAGAAGCCCCCCGGAATCGCCCTTTGCAGCCGCCAGCGAATCGCCATCGGCCGCTCCCCCTCGTGGCTCACATACTCCGCGAACCCCAGGCAGAGAAACGGCAGCGTCACCCCGCCGCGCTTGCTTTCCTCCCGCACGAACAGCATCACCCGGCTGCCGCGCTCCACATGGTGGATGTAGCGCTGCCCGGTGGCTGAGGTTTCGCGGGTGAGGCTCTGGCTCTCCCAGTGGAACTCCCACGGGGAGATGGCGTAGTCGTTGTAGCGGGTGGTGGGGGAGAACAGGCGCTCGGACTTCTTGAGGGTGATGAAGAAGACGTCGCACTGGGTGGCTTCATCGAAGAAGACTCCCTCGCGGCCGGGGAAGGTGCGGGTGTCGTTGAGCAGGCCAAAGGCGGCGAACACCTCGGCGCGGGAGTAGCGGCCGTGCAGGCCAAGAGGCACCGGCGGCGGCGGCTCATCGGCGCCGATGCCTGGCCAGTCGAGCGACGCCACCAGGTGGTCAGTGCGCTCGTGCAGCAGCTCGAACAGCTCCACCAGTTCGGCGCGGAGGTCGGCGGCGGCCCAGAGCCGCACCAACGCTTCGGCCAGGGGCAGGTGCTGGCGGCCGCTGCCCCACAGCTGGGCCAGGAGCATCCGCCAGCGCCGCTCGGCCCCAGGATCCAAAGCCGCCGGATCGGGCGCCACGGGCCGCTGCAGCTGAGCCACCAGCCAACGCAATCGCTCGGGGTCATCGAGATGCAGCAATCCGCCGGCGATCCCCCGCCCCAGCCGCTCTTCATCCGCCGTGGGCCCCCCGGAGGCCGCCCCAGCCCCCCACCCCAGCTCCCGCTGCAGCAACGCCCACGACCCCGCCACCCGGTAAAACTCCCCCAGCTCCATCCCCAGCCCCTCCAGCAACCCCGCCAGCGAACAGCGCCCAAGGCGGCGGCATTCCGCCAGCAGCTGGGGCCGGCGGCTGGGCAGCGACTCGCGCAAATTTGAAAGCACCCGCTCGCTCGACACCCGATCGAGCTGCAGGCTGCAGCCGGCCGGCAGGAAGGGAAACCCCTCTTTGATCTGCTGTTCCAGCTGGTCGCGCGTGCCGCCGAGCAGGGCGCGGTAGCGCAGATCAAAGCGGAAGCTCCGGTGGGCCTGGCCGATGAAATCCAACACGGTGAGGCAGCTTTTGCCCTGGCAGAGGCGCAGCCCGCGGCCGAGCTGCTGCAGGAACACCAGATGGCTCTCGGTGGGGCGCAGGAACAGCACCGTGTCGATCTCGGGGATGTCGAGGCCTTCGTTGAACAGGTCGACGGCGAACAGGATCTGCAGCTCGCCGGCGCGCAGGCGGCGGATTTGCTCGGCGCGCTCGTCGCGGGGGCTGGAGGCATCCAGGGCCGCGGCGCGCAGGCCGGCGGCCACGAACTTGCGGGCCATCCAATGGGCGTGCTCCACGCTCACGCAGAAGCCCAGCGCGCGCATCGACGCCAGGTGGGTGACCTTGTCTGCCAGTTCGCGCAGGATCAGGCGGAGGCGGGCGTCGTCGGCGGTGTAGAGGTTGGAGAGGGCTTCGCTGGCGTAGCCGTTGCGGCGCCATTCGATCTGGGAGAGATCGGTGCCGTCGTGCAGGCCGAAGTAGTGGAAGGGGCATAGCAGGCCCTGGTCGAGGGCGCTCCACAGGCGCAGTTCGGCGGCCATGCGGCCCTCGAACCAATGGAGGATGTCTTCGCCACCGGTGCGCTCGGGGGTGGCGGTGAGGCCCAGCAGCAGGGACGGCCTCAGGTGGGCCAGCCAGCGCTCGTAGCTGGCGGCGGCGGCGTGGTGGAACTCATCGACGATCACCACGGCGAACGTGTCCGGCGCCAGGGCAGCCGGATCCAGCCCAGCGAGCGACTGCACGGAGGCGAACACATGGCGCCACTGGCTGGGGCGCTGACCATCCACCAGCAGCTCGCCGAAGGAGCCATCGCGCAGCACCTGGCGGAAGGTGGCGAGGCTCTGCTGCAGGATTTCGCGCCGGTGGGCCACGAACAGCAGGCTGGGGTGACCCGGGCCGGCCTGGCGGGCGTAATCGAGGGCGGCGACCACGGTTTTGCCTGTGCCGGTGGTGGCCACCACCAGGTTGCGCCAGCGGCCATGGAGGCTGCGCTCGGCTGCCAGCTTTTCGAGGATCTCCTGCTGGTAGGCGTAGGGGCGGATGTCGAAGAAGCTGAGCGGAGTGGCGTCTGCTGCCGAATCCCCCGCCGACTCCTCGCACACGGCCCGATCAAAGCGGCGCTGATCGATTTCGCTGGCCCGGTAGGGCTCGAACTCGCCCTCCTCCCAGTAGCTCTCAAAGGCGGCCTGGAACTTGGCCAGGATGCCCTCGTTGTCGTGGGCGGAGAGGCGCACGTTCCACTCCAGGCCGTCGTGCAAGGCGGCGGTGGAGAGGTTGGAGGAGCCGATGTAGGCCGTGGAGGCAGGGGCGGCGCCCGAGAGGCCGGGCCGATGGAACAGCCAGGCTTTGGCGTGCAGGCGGGTGCGGCGGGTGTCGTAGCTGACGCGCACCTCGGCGCCGTGGGCCACCAGCCAATCGAGGGCGCGGCGGTCGGTGGCGCCCAGGTAGACGGTGGTGAGCACTCGCAGCTGGCGGCGGGGCTGAGCCTGCAGGAACGCAGACAGCGCAGGCTGGAGCAGGCGAAGACCGCTCCACTTGATGAAGGCGCAGAGCAGGTCGATCCGCTGGGCGGAGGGGATTTCGTGGATCAGCGCCTGCCCCACCGACGGTTCGCCGCTGGCGTTCACCAGCAGGGTGCTGTCGGCCAGGGGGATGAGCGGGCGGATGGTTTCGGCTTGGCCGGGCAGGAGTGCCGTCGATCGGACTTCCGAGAGAAGCCGGGCGGAGGGATGCAGCTGGTCGGCCGGTGTGATGGCGCGTGGTGCCTGGCTCTGGAGCAGGCCAAGCAGTTGGTTCACCAGGGCCAGCTGGTGCTCAGGGGTGGAGCCACCGCTCAGGTGCTCCAGGGCAATGCGGGCCAGACCCGCCAGGTGCCGGGCCAGCAGGCGCGGGGATTCCTGTGGATCCAGACCGTCGGTGGCGACCAGGGTTTCCTGCAGTTGGTGCAGCTGCTGCTCCAGGCCCTCGGTGAGGAGTTGCTGGTAGAGGCCGGGGGGTGGGGCCTGGTCGGGCATGGCAAACCAGACTCCTCAAATGCGGTTGTTGCCGTGGATCGCCAGCCAAGAATGGGCTCGGGCTGTGGCGATGCTATCCGGATACGGATAACGTGACAGCCAGCATTGGCGGTTTAGGCCGGATGCCTGCTCCAGCAAGGGATCAGCACAGTGAAGCCAAGCTCCGATCTGCTTCTTCTGCGGAAGGACAAGGGGCGACAGGAGATTCATGCGGAACCGTCCAATTACTAGCTAGACGGACTAGCATCATCAATCTTAATCGCAATCCTGGTGAATACATTATCTAGTGTAATGTGGCAATACGTATATCGGTAAGCATCAATGAATGCGATTATTTAGGCTAATGCCGCAGGAAACATGCCTATACTCCGAAACTGGAATACTCCGGCCGGGGGAATCCGGCAACTTGAAGTTGGATATGGCATAATTTGCTTTGCCACCGACCAAGCCACTAAAGATCATGGGTCGTCTTCGCCCTGGGCATTTCACTCTCTCCCCTACCGACTCGGATGGTAGCCGTACATTTCAGCCAAAGGTCGTTTCATCTAGCGATGGAGGTGAACTGACTTACTACTTCACTGCCGAGGTGGTGATGAGCGAGGAGGCTTATCGCCGGATGGCACTTGATAAGTTCAAAGGAGTCTACTGGCTAGAAGGAAAAGAGGAATCTCGGCAACGCAACGAGGAGCATTATAAGCAGGACTAGAAATCACTTTCAGGCTGATTGATTGCTGAGGCAATGCGCGCGTAGCTATTCAATGAGCCTCACCAATATGTCTTGCGGCCTTTGCCGGAGCATCACTTGTTCTGCTATTTGCTTGCAAACAAATGTAGGCATGCAGGTATCCAGTAAATTGTTGATGGTTGATTTCTGCAAGTACATGGAGGTTCTCCAGGAATGATTTGCCTGTAGCAAACCGTCCAACATCCAGATTCAGAAGGCCGGTGCATAAGTTGCCTCCGTATTCAGAAATCTACTGCCCGCTTCTGATCTGGAGCGTCAGTAAAGCAAGTGATTTCCTTCGAATCTGGCTTGAAGCAGTTCAAGCCGATTCATAAGCTTTTGGAGCTTCTGCTCCTTCCTTTTTTAACACTGGGTGGCCCATCAAAATGGTTCATCTCATTGCCTAGGAGATAGTCAACAAAGTCTTTGGGTTCGCAAGATTTTGAGCCCATCCACTTATGGAAGTTTCGATGAATACTGCTGCTGATAGCAATCAAGTTTTCTTCGTAGGTTGCCAGGTCTGGGCGTGAACTGGCATCGAACAGATGATGCGCCTCTAGTTCAACTGGATGCTGATCGGAGGCTGACGGTTTTTGGCCGGAGACGGCACAGCCAGCACCATCTTTACGGAGCGCCCTCTGCCGAACTTTATCCTTCGCTGTCTTCACCCTCGCTTCGTGGCTTTCGAGCAGCTTTCGCTGGACCTCAAAGCACTCTTCCGCCACATCGGCAACTGCTTTCACCCAAGCCTTTCGTGCTTTGGTGATTCGGCCTTTGTCCCTCATCGTCTTCGCCAGGCGCACGATGCCGCGCTGGCTCCAATGGCGCTGATCGTTGCCCTCAAAGCTATCAAAATGTACACCGATCTCTAACCCCTCAGCACCTTCTAGGCCAGAGCTCTCTTCCTGTATCCGGGTGATGGTGCCAGCCATCCCTTTCCCATTGGTGCCCAGTACCCTGACGACTGAGCGCTGCTCCAGAAAAACAAGATCACCTCGGATCTGGATGGCGCTCCGATCTTGAGTGACTTGAATAATGCGCCGTTTAACGAGTGTGCGTGTCACCCGTGCACGGTGCTGGGTAAAGGACTCATGAATCTTGGCTAAAATGCTCCCACCTTCCTTCTCCTCCAGATACTTCGCCAGCGCCATCACGCCTTCTTCGTAAAAGCGCCGGCTGCGAGCTTGGCCAGGCTCGTATTCAAAGAATTCTCCTTCTACCAACTCCCATTCATCATCATTGTGGGCATCAAAGAACTGGCAGATTCCGTTGAGCTTCTTGGCGCTGATGCCAAGAATTCTGGCGGTCTCCTGAAAGGAGAAGGCATCACGTGATCGCTTGGATGTCGTCGTCATCGGCTTGGTTAAAGGAAGGCAAGGAGGGAGTCACGCATTTTTTGGAGCCGCTCCATGACGCGCGGATCGCCGCCAACATCGGGATGGTGTTCCTTGGCAAGCCTGCGAAAGGCCTCTTTGATGTCCTCGGCGCTCGCTGTTGATGGATCAAGTGAGAACACATGCCATGGTCTGAAATTTTCTAAGACATCGATGCCGTTAATCGATGTTTTGCCAGTTTTGGCACGCTCGCTATGGGGAACTCCAACCCACTCCCGATAGAGCTTGAGCCAATCGGCCTTTGTTTTGAGATCAAATGTGCGGCCTGCCATCGCGAGGTTGAACTCACTTGACTTGCGTAGCTCCGTGGCATTCTTGCTGCCAAACACCTTGCACACTGCCGATTTGAGCTCTGTCAGCGTGAGAACAGGTTCGGGAAACGGCTTTCCGTTGATAAACTCCGCGAACGCCAATAGGCTTTCAGCATCCAAATCCCCAGCCGAGAGGATCTCATCGATCCTTGCTAAGACCGCTGGCCGATCGAGCTTCTTGCGCGTTGGCGTCTTGGTGGCCACGTCTCAGTAGTGCTGTTTGCCCTTGATAACTCCCCGAACGCCTCCGCGGGGGGATTTGTCATCATCTGTTCGCTGGGGGATCAGATGCCAGTGGGCATGAAACGCCGTCTGCCCCGCCGCTTCGCCTGAATTCAGCCCCCCTCTTGCGTTGAGCAAACCAGCCCAGCCGCTGATCGACGTGTCCTAGGCACTCAGCCGCTCCCGCCGCAGCTTCAGCAGCTCCACCACGGCGTTCCACTCCGGCTGGTGCAGCTCGAGCCCGTCGGCCACATGCCGACGCGGAATCACCAGGCTGTTTCCCTCGCTCACGGGATAGGCGTCGGCGATGCACAGCGCCAGCTCGTTCTCCAGCAGCACCCGGCCGTTGCCCTCCAGCGCGCAGAACACACAGCCCGCTTCGCGGTGGTCGTAGCTGGCCTGCATACCGCGGAAGTCGGTGCAGTCGGTGTCGCGCTTGCCGGCATTGCAGCGGAAGCAGAGCGCCTGCAGGTTGGTGATGGCGTCGGAGCCACCCTGGTTTTTGGGGATGATGTGGTCCACCTCCAAGGCGCGCTGGTGCTCGTGCGCGCCGCAGCACTCGCAGCGGCCCCGGGCGCATCGGTGAACCCGGTATTTCACCGATCCGCTGATCGGGGTGCTCGCGGAAGGCTTCGAGGCGCTGGCGGCACAGATGCTGCAGCGCGTCGCGCTCGGCGTCGCTCCGCCCGTCGCCGCCGATCAGGCTGTAGGCGCCGTTGCCGTAGGCGGTGATGCCGTTGCCGGTGAGCACCCGGCCCACCATCCGCTTCACCCGTTCGGTGTAGTAGTCGATCTGGGTCACGTCTGCGCCCAAGATCCGCCGGGCCACGTCCTGCGCCGGGGCGGGGCTGCTCCTCCCCAGCAGCTCCATGAGCATGAGGGGTTGGTAGATGTGGCTCATGCGCATCTGCTTGGCGATGTACTGCCGCAGGCGCTGGTAGGTGGCGGAGGGGGGTGGGGGCATGGGGGAATCCTGGCGGGTGTGACAGGGGGTGGCACTTGTGGAGGAGAAGCCCCGGCGATCACCCTGGCCCACGGATGCTCCCTCATGCAGACCACGCGATCGTTGACGAAGCCAAGATCTGCGACTACCTGCTCTCAGATACGCATCCAGTCGGTCGCTTCAAGGCCAGGGTATTTCGTTCACTCGGCTACACCGTTGATTCCTGGATACGACTTCATGATGATCTGCTCCATCATGGGCAGACTGGGAAGGTTCACCGGATCGAGATGAGCGCCTATGGGAATAAAGTAGTGATCAGTGCTACGTTGAAAGGCCCCAACGGCGCATCCAGACCATTCAGAACGGTCTGGCTGATCCCCGATCATTCCAGGCAGCCAAGGCTCGTCACCGCATTTCCGGAGTAAGTCATGTTCGTCTTGCACCAGACAGTTGCTCTCACCCACGACATACCTGATGCTGGTCTGCAGTTGGGCGATCTCGGTGCTGTCGTAGCTATTCACGATCCTGCAAGTTATGAGGTTGAGTTTGTCGCCGCATCGGGACGCACCCAATCGCTGTTGACGCTTTCAAGCAGCAGCCTCCGAGCGATTGGTGATCAGGATCTGATCGCTGTGCGTTCATTGGCTACGGCGAATCGCTGAGATTCGACATCGTTCAGCTTCTCGCTTCCTAGGATCTGCCGGGCCACGTCCTGCGCGGGGGCGGGGCTGCGGCGTCCGAGGAGCTCCTTGAGCATCAGGGGTTGGTCGATGGGGCTCATGCGCATGCGCTTGGAGATTTACTGCCGCAGGCGAAGGAAGGCAGCAGAGGGGCTGTTGGCCATGGAGGGATGGTGGCGGCTGCCGGGTGACCGGGCCAGGTTTGGTTTTGGGCGGCCCGTCAGGCCATTGCCCCTGCTTGGATCCCGTCTGGCTTTGCCGCCCTAGTCCCCCACCCAAAGACTGATGACAAAAGGCACACAGGGTCTTAGGGTGTTGCCATGAAGCCCTTTCGCTGGAGCTCGGGCAAGAACGAGGTCCTTCAGCTTCAACGAGGCGTTTCCTTCGAGGCCGTGGTGGTCGCTATCGAATCCGGTGATCTGCTCGACATCGTCGAGCATCCAAACCATGCCCGCTACCCAGGCCAGCGCATTCTTGTCGTCCTGATCTCCGGCTATGCCCATCTGGTGCCTTATGTCGAGGCCGACGATCACCTCTTTCTCAAAACCATCATTCCAAGCCGCAAAGCCACCATCGCCTACCGCCCAGGAGACGCACCATGAACCCCCTTGATCACGAAGAGCAGGAGATCCTGGAAGCCTTCGAAGCGGGCACGCTCCGTTCGGTGGCTACAGCTGCAGAGCGCTCCCGCCTGGAAGCCTCCGCAAAGTCAACGGCCACCAAGGATCAGCGCATCAACATTCGCCTCACCAGTGAGGATCTGGGCGCCTTGCGTGTCCGTGCCCTGCAGGAGGGCATTCCCTACCAGACCCTGATCAGCAGTGTCCTTCACAAGTACGTGTGCGGCAGGCTTCTCGATCGCCCCTGAGCGTGTGGAGCTTCGTGGTTTTGGGCAGCCCGCCAGGCCATCGCCCCTGCTGGGATCCCTTCTGGTGTGGGCGTGCAACGGCTGCAGCCAACCCGGCTCAGGGTGCTGGTGTGCCGCCCCATCGACCTGGAGTGTCGATCCTTTTGTTTATACGCCTGAGCCCCATGGCTGCCACCCCTTCACGCCAGGCCCTGCGCCGCTGGGGCAACAGCCTCGGCATCCGCTTGCCCGCCTCCATTGCCCGTGAGGCTCAGCTTCAGGTGGATCAGGCCGTGGAACTCTCCGTTGTGGAGGGAGGCGTGATGATCCGGCCGGTGCAGCAGCGCTTTTCCCTGGCCGAACGGCTTGAGGCCTACGAGCCCATGGCTGGCGAACCCACTGAGGCCATGGCCTTCCGTCCGGTTGGTGCTGAGGTCATCGAGTGAGTCCCCGCCGTGCCGTCCAAGGCTGGGTGCCCGACCGCGGCGATGTGATCTGGATCGACCACAACCCCTTTGCGGTGCTCTCCACCGCTTCCTTCCACACCACCCTGGGCCTGGTGGTGGGCTGTGCCATAACGTCAGCGCCCTACAACCGTGGCTCCACCCTTGCTGTGGACCTGGGCCCCATCCCCGATCGGCCCGACGCCCACAGGTATGTGCTGTGCGATGAACTCAAATCCTTCCACTGGCGCGCCAGGGGCGCTCGCCCCCATCCGATCGGGCGACTGAACGACTCCCAACTGGAGGAGGTGATGACGATTGTGGGGCAGATCCTTGGGTTGGTGGTGTAGGCCTTCGCCAAGGTGGCCGCACGGCAGCTCCTCGCGCTCGCTATCCGATCACGTTCACGGTGTTGCCGTAGCGCCGCAACTGGCGGTCCGCTGTCAACAGCAGCATGGGTTCCGTCCTGCTCTGGCACACCAACAGCCGATCAAAGGGATCGCGATGGTCGGCATCGGCCTCCAGCTCCGCCACCGCCAGCAGATGGGCGTTGCGAATCGGCAACCAGCGAAAGCCCTGCAGCGGCACCTGGCGCTCCAACTCGGGCAGATCCACTTGCAAGCGGCCGATCGACACCTTGATCGCCATCTCCCAAAGCGAGGCCTGACTGACGAACACCTCTGCCTCCGGGGCCTGCACGCGCTCCACCACAGGCTCCGGCAGTCGCGGATCGTCATTCAGCCACCACAGAACCAAGTAGGTGTCGAGCAGCAGCCGCGTCACTGCAGCGCCTCGAACAGGCCATCCAGTGGCGCATCGAAGTCAGCACCGAGCTGGATCTGGCCGCGCATTGCCCCGGGCGCTGCCACAGGCTGGGCTTGAGCCTGCCAGCTCACCAGCCGTGCAATCGGCACGCCGGCCCGGGCAATCACCACCTCCTCTCCCTGCTCCACCACATGCAGCAGCTGGGAGAGCTGGGTCTTGGCCTGGTGGATGTTCACCGGCTCCATGGGGGAATGCCCTGAACTAAGTCTTAGTTTAGTCCACCCATCGCGGCGGCGACGTCCACGGCGATGCAGAAGAGCCACCAGCCGCTATCCCCTGGAGCGACCCCTCCTGGCGTGGGTCGTTTGGCTCGGCCCGAACGTTCGTCGTCGCGGGCGAGGAGAACCGCGTGGCCGCCTATTTCAGTCTCCCCGTGGTCCAGAGGTCGACACGGTGGAGGCGCCAGAGCGCATCCGTCAGGGCATGGGGCGATGTCCGCTGCCCGTGGTCATCCTGGCCAGGCTCGCCGTGTCACGGGAGAACCATGGACGTGGCCTCGGTGCCGGGATGCTCCAGGACGCGAGGAAGTTCCTGCGCTGAGCCTCTTCCCCATCATCCGCAGGACCACGTCACTCACGCTCTTGCCTTCGACGCTGGACTTCCGCCATGCAGGCGTCCCCAAACCGCTGCCAGAGTGGGCGGGCTTGCGGCATTCCATGCCCCACCACGGCCCGCCCCTGGCCCCACTGGTCGACCTGACCCGCCTCCTGGAGGCGGGCCTAAGAGGCGATCCGGCGGCAGCGGCGCTGCAGGATCTGGACCACAGCCTCAGCTGGGCCGAGCTCGATCGCCAGGTGGAGCGGCTGGCCCGGGCCTACCAGCGGCTGGGCCTGCGGCGGGGTGACCGGCTCGCCTCCCTGATCCCCAACCGGGTGGAGCTGGTCGTCCACTACCTGGCCGGCCTGCGCAGCGGCCTGGTGCTCACCCCCCTCAACTACCGCTACGTGCCGCCGGAAATCGACCATGCGCTGACGGTGAGCGGCGCGGCGGCCCTGGTGTTCCACGGCGAACGGCTGGCCGATGTGCAGGCCAGCGCCGTGGCGGGCCGGCTACCCCTTGGCTGCCACCGCATCGACGACCCCTCCGGTTTCGAGCCCCTGCTGGCCTCGGCGTCCACCGGCGGCGAGCCGCCCTGGCCCGATCTGGCCGCCGACGAGCCCTGTTTCCTCTTCTTCACCTCCGGCAGCACCGGCCGGCCCAAGGGTGTCACCCACAGCCGGGCCAGCTTCGCCGCGGTGCTCACCTCTTTCATCCAGGCCAGCGAACTGCGGGCCGGGGAGGAGGTGCTGGCGGGCAGCTCCCTGGGCCACATCGCCTCGTCGGCCCTCGTGCTGGCGGCCCTGGCCGCCGGCGCCTCCGCCGCGATCGCCAGTCGCATCGATGCAGCCACCGTGGAAACCCTGCTGCGGCGCCACCGGCCCTCGCTGCTGCTGATGCTGCCCGCCGCCCTGTTCGAGCTGGTGCGGGATGACCAGCTCCAGCCGCCCGATCTGGGTTCGGTGCGCCTCTGCATCAGCGGCGGCGACAAGGTGCCCCACCAGCTGCAGGACGAGTTCCGCCGGGCCGCCGGCTTCGGCATCGACGAATGCTTCGGCATGACCGAGATCGGCTACACCACCCTGGCGCCCCCGTCGGGCCCGAACCGGATCGGCTCCGTCGGCCGGCTCTGCCCGGGGTTCAGCGCCAGCCTGCGCCACGAGGACGGCAGCGAGGTGGCCCCGGGCGAGCAGGGACGCCTCTGGATCCAGGCGCCTTCGATGATGACGGGCTACTGGGACAACCCCCAGGCCACCGCCGACACCATCCAGCAAGGCTGGCTGGACAGCGGCGATGAGATGCGGGTCGACGCCGACGGCTTCTTCTGGTTCTGCGGCCGCCGCAAGCAGATCATCGTCCACGACAGCTCCAACATCTGCCCCCAGGAGGTGGAGGAGGCGCTTTCAGAGCATCCGGCCGTGGACCTGGTGGGGGTGATCGGCATCCACGACCCTGTCCACGGCGAGAACGTGCGGGCCTACCTCACCCTCCGCCACGACCAGCCCGCCCCCAGCGAAGCCGAACTGATCGCCTTCGCCCGGGCCCGGGTGGGTTACAAGGCGCCGGAGGAGATCCGCGTGCTCAAGGAGCTGCCCCTCACCCCCGTGGGCAAGACCGACCGGCTGGCCCTGCGGCAGCTGGCGGCCGATGCACGGCACGCTCCCTGACGTTCACCCCATGGGCCTTTTCTTCGCCGATCCCCTCTTCGAGCGCTTCGCGTTCCGCGCCCTCTCGCACGCCCCCTACGGCGGGGCGGATTTCGGCGAGTGCTTCGTCACGGCGTCGCAGATCACGCCCGGGGATTCGGACAGCTGGTTCCGGGCCTGGAGCGCGACGGGGGATCGGGTGGGCGAGATCGCCGAGGCCTGTGCGGCGACCGGCCGCTCGGTGAGTGCCCGGGAGGCCTGGCTGCGGGCCAGCAACTACTACCGCACCGCCTGGCTGCCGCTGTTCGGGGCGCCCGTGGATCCCCGGCTGGTGGAGGCCTTCGACCGGGAATCCGAGGCGTTCGCTCGGGCCGCCGCCCTGATGACGCCGGCCGTGGAGGCCGTGGAGATCCCCTACGAGGGCACCACCCTGCCCGGCTACTTCCACCGTGCCGATGACTCGGGCCTGCCGCGCCCCACCCTGATCGCCACCAACGGCTACGACGCCACCGTGCACGAGGCGCACTTCGCCCATGCCGTGGCCGCCGTACGCCGCGGCTACCACTGCCTCACCTTCGACGGCCCCGGCCAGGGCCGGCCCCTCATCCACCAGGGCCTGGTGTTCCGCCCCGACTGGGAGGCCGTGGTGGGCCCGGTGGTCGACTATGTGCTCTCCCGCCCGGAGGTGGATCCGCAACGGATCGCGCTGATCGGCTGGAGTTTCGGCGGCTATCTGGCGCCCCGCGCCGCCAGCGGCGAGCACCGCCTGGCGGCCTGCATCGCCGACCCCGGCCAGTGGGACCTGCTCGAGGCGTTCCGCCGGCTCCTGCCCCTGCCCCCCGCCGCGCGCGAGCGGCTGCCCGAGATCACCCCGGCCGATCTCGAGGCCTTCGAGGCCCTGGTCCGCTCCGATCCCTACCTGCACTGGACCTTCCGGCGCGCCCTCTGGGTGCACGGCCTCGATTCCATCGCCGACTACCTCCGCATCGCCGGCGACTACAGCCTCAAAGGGCGCGCTGAACGGATCCGCTGCCCCACCTTCGTGGCCTGGGCGGAGACCGATCCGATCGCGGCCGGCGCGGAGCAGCTCCATGCCGAGCTGCGCTGTCCCCGCACCCTGGTGCGCTTCACCACCGCCGAGGGCGCTGGCGGCCATTGCCAGGAGACGGCGCGCTCCCTGTTCCACCAGCGGGCCTACGACTGGCTGGAGGCGGTGTTCGCGAGCCCCCGCACCTCTGACCCCGGCCGATGACGGTGGAGGCCGCCCTGCTCGACTGGATCGGCAACCGCGGGCGCCGCTGCAGCGTCGGCGAGGTGGCCGCCGGCACCGGCCTGTCCCTGCAGGAGGTCGAGCCGGGGCTGCTGGCCCTGGCGGCCGACGTGTCCGGCCGCCTGCAGGTGGCCGAGGACGGCACCCTGCTGTTCGTCTTCCCCCCCGCGCTGCGGATGCGGCTGCTGGCCCTCAGCGGCCGCCGGCGCCTGCAGGCCCGGCTGCAGGCGGCCCTGCGCCTGGCCGCCCGCCTGATCCGGCTCAGCTTCGGGGTGGTGCTGCTGCTGGTCACCACCCTGGTGGTGGTCATCCTGTCGGTGCTGCTGATCGTGCGGCTGTTCACCAGCGACGACGCCGACGATGCCGGCCTGGCGCTGTTGCAGGGGCTCGCCCAGGTGCCCCTCTCGATCCTCGATCTGCTCGCCTCCGGCCTCCGGGCCCCGGCGCGCCAGGGCTCCGCCTCCGTCACGCCGCAGCAGCTCTGGAGCCTGCTCTGGGACCTGCCCGGCGAGGCTGCCCGTCCAGCCTCCCTGGGCTTCCTCAGCGCCGTTTTCTCGATCCTGTTCGGTGATGGCGATCCCAATGCTCGCTTCGAGCCGCAGCGCTGGCGCCGCATCGCCGCCTTCCTGCGCCAGCGCGGTGGCGTGGTGATCGCCGAGGACCTCGCCCCCCTGCTCGATCTGCCCGACTGCCCCTCCGATCCCGAGCGCCGCCGCGACCTCGCCGATGCCGCCATGCTGCCGGTGCTGCTGCGCTTCGACGGCCGCCCCGAGGTGAGTGAGGACGGGGACCTGATCTATGGCTTCCCCTCCCTGCCCGCCCGCGCCGCCGGCGGGGATGGGCCGGTGCCGCCCCTGCGCGAGCGGGCCTTGCGCTTCAGCCGGGCCGGAGCCGGGCAAAGGGTCGCCTATGGAATTGCCGTCGGCGCCCTGCTGGTGCTCTCGCCGTGGCTGCTGGCGATCACCCCCGCCTGGCTGCCCCCGGTGGCCTGGCTGGCGCGCTTCGCCATCGGCTACGCCCTGTTGCTGCTGCTCCTGCCCCTGGCCCGCCTGCCGCTGCAGTTCTGGCGCAACCGTGCCATCGCGGCCCGCAATGCCCGCCGCCAGGCCTGGGCCCGGGCGGCCCGCCATGCCGATCCCCAGCTGAAGCGGCGTCGGGCCGCCGCCCGCCGTCTGGGCGCCACCGAGGCCGGCCGGCCGGCGCCGCGCGTCGTCTACGACAGCGGCCGCGACCTGCTGGAGCAGACCATCGACGGCCAGGACCTGGGACCCCGGCCGACCGCCTGAGGCCCCTGCGGCTGCCACCACGGCGCAGACCAAGCCGCCGCAGGCGCGCCTCACTCAGCCCAGGTCGTTGATCAGCACGATGCGGTAGCGGGCTTTGCCGGCGCGCAGGTGATCGAGGGCTTCATTGACCCGCGACATCGGGAAGAACTCCGTGGTGGGGGCGATGCCGTGGCGGCAGCTGAAATGCAGCATCTTGTCGGTGGTGGAAGGGCTGCCCAGGGGCGAGCCGGAGAGGCTCTTCTGCCCGAGAATCATCGGGAAGGCCGCCAGGGCGATCGGTTCCAGCACGGCCCCCACGGTGTGCAGCCGGCCCTTGGGTTTGAGGGCGCCGATGTAGGTGTTCCAGTCGAGGTTGGCGTTGGTGGTGTTGAGGATGAAGTCGAAGCTGCTCGCCGCCTGGGCCAGTTCCTCGGCGTTGCGGGAGTTCAGGGTGCGATGGGCGCCCAGCTGGAGCGCTTCCTCCCGTTTCGAGTCGCTGGTGGTGAAGGCGGTGACGTCGCATCCCCAGGCCCGCAGAAACTTCAGGGCCATGTGACCCAGCCCGCCGATCCCGATCACCGCCACGCTGTCGGTGGGTTGGATGCCCAGCTCCACGATCGGGTTGAAGACGGTGATGCCGCCGCAGAGCAGCGGGCCGGCCTTCTCGGTGTCGAGGCCTTCCGGCAGGGGAGCCACCCAGGGCCACTGGGCCCGCACCCGCGTGGCGAAGCCACCGTGCCGCCCGACGATGGTGGCCTCGGCCTTCAGGCAGAGGTTCTGGTTGCCGGAGAGGCATTGATCGCAGGCACCGCAGCTGCCGCAGTACCAGCCCAGCCCCACCCGGTCACCGATGCTGAGGCGCTTGGTGTGCTCCCCGAGGGCGACCACCCGTCCGATCACTTCATGGCCGGGAACAAACGGATAGGCGGTCAGGCCCCAGTCGTTGTCGAGCATGGAGAGATCGCTGTGGCAGATGCCGCAGCTCTCGACGGCGATCTCCACCTCCTCGCTGCCCAAGGGGCCGGGGGTGTAGCTGAAGGGCTCAAGCGGTTGCCCGGCGCCGGGGGCGGCGAGGGCCTGGATCGGTGCGGTCATGGAAGTGGCAGGGAGCCTTTGCCGAGCCTAGGAAGCCCCCCCGTCCAGCCCACCTCCGCACCACCATCGCCCCCGCCGGCCGACCGCCTGAGACAATCCACCCTCGCCTGTGCCCAGCGAAAGACATGAGCGTTCTCGGCAGAGAGGCGATCCTGCAGGCGATCGAAGCGGGCACGATCGGGGTCACGCCCTTCGCCCCCGAGCGGCTGGGCCCCGCCTCCCTCGACCTCACCCTGGCCCGCACCTTCCGCGTCTTCCGCAAGGTGCATCAGGTGATCGAGGTGGGCGAGAACACCGACTACCGCCAGCTCACCGAGAAGATCGAAGTCCCGGAGGGCCAGCACATCCTGATCATGCCCGGCGAGACGGTGCTCGGGATCACCCAGGAGCGGCTGCGCCTGGGCCCCGGTCTGTGCGGCTGGCTGGAGGGCCGCAGCCGTTTCGCCCGGCTGGGCCTGATGGTGCACATCAGCGCCCCCTTCATGGGGCCGGGGATCGACAGCCAGCAGGTGCTGGAGATGAGCAACTTCGGCCCCGCTCCCCTGGCGGTGCATCCCGGCACGGCGATCTGCCAGTTCGTGTTCCAGAAGCTGCAGGGCATCGAGAGCTACACCGGCCGCTTCGCCGGTCAGACGGAGGACAGCTTCTAGGGGTTCTCTGTGAGCTGCAGCAACAGGGGGTCAAGGGTGGCGGCGTAGGGATTCACCACGCGCACGCCCCGCCAGGTGAAGCCTGGATTCAGGTCTTCGCTGATCAACAGCCGGGCGCCGGCGTCGGCGGCCACGCTCAGCACAAGAGCGTCCCAGCTGCCCAGTTGGTGGTCCACACAAAGATCCATGGCCCCGGCCAGCGCCCCGGCCGTGGAATCCGCCACGGCAAAGCTGTCCATCCAGCTCAGTACGGCCTCCCGTGCCTCCGCCGGGCTGCGTCCCGCTTTCCCTGTGAGCACGCGGAACAGCTCCCCAAGGCACTGCAGAGGAATCACCACATCGGCCTCCGCCAGAGCGGCCAGCAGCGAACGGCTCATCTCGACCCGGACCTGATCCCCGAAGCCCTCGGCATAGACCAGCACGTTGGTGTCGAGGGCGGAGCGCATCAGTCGTACAGCTCGTCGCGCTTCCAGGCCCGCGCCCCATCGCCGGGCACCTGGTGGATGAGCCGCTGCAGCAGCCTGGCTCTGGCGGCCCCGTAGGCAGTCGCCGCCTGCTGGGGCGCGCTGATCGTGGCCACCGCCCGTCCCCTGGAGAGCACCGTGAAGCTCTTGCCTTCAGCCACCTCCCGCAGCAGACGGGAGAAGGAGCGGTTGGCCTCCGCGGCACTGATCACGGCCATCAGCAAGAATAAGAAGTAGTGCTGAGCACTACGTTAGCCCGCATTGGCTGGCGCGGCCTGGCTCCTCAGAAGATCCCCAGCGTCTTCTTCTTGCAGTAGCCCGCTCCGATGTTCATCCAGCCCGAGAGGCAGGGCTTGCCGTTGGTGGGCCGCACCTCGTAGTAGATCGGCGAGTTGCAGTGCTGCTTGAGGTCGTTCACATACCCCAGCGGGCATTCGTTGTAGCCCGGAAGCTTGGGAATGCGCTTCTGGGCCAGCGCCGGGTCCGGAGTGAGCAGAGGAACGCTCAGCAGCGGCAGGGCCAGCAGACCGGTGGCCAGGGCGAGGGTTGGCTTCGGCACGGGGCGGACTTGCAGTTGTTCAACCCTAGGGAGATTGGGCCGGCTGGGCCGGCGTGGCTGGCGCCATTCGCCTGGCCTGGCCAGGATCGGTGGGACCGTCGATGGCCTGCGCATCGCACCCCGCCCGCGGAGCCGCCGATGCCCCACCCCTCCCTGCCGCCGATCGCCGGCCGTGAAGCCGAGATCCTCGCCCTGGTGCAGCAGGGCGGGCCGGTGGCGCGGCCCCACGGCTCCCTGCCCTACGAGCGGATCACCTCGGCCTTCGCCTGTGCGCTGCACATGCACCAGCCCACGATTCCCGCCGGGGCGGACGGTGCGCTGATCTCACACCTCCAGTACATGCTCGAGCACCCCGGCGAGGGCGACAACCACAACGCCGAACCCTTCGCCCACTGCTACCGGCGCCTGGCCGACCTGATCCCCGAGCTGATCGCCGAGGGCGCCAATCCGCGGATCATGCTGGATTACTCCGGCAATCTGCTCTGGGGGTTCCAGCAGATGGGCCGCGCCGACATCCTCGAAGCGCTCAGGTTCCTGGCCTGTGATCCCGCCGTCGTGCCCCATGTGGAGTGGCTCGGCACGTTCTGGAGCCATGCCGTCGCCCCCTCCACGCCGATCCCCGACCTGAAGCTGCAGATCCTGGCCTGGCAGCACCACTTCGCGGCCCTGTTCGGCAGCGAGGCCCTGCAGCGGGTGAAGGGCTTCTCGCCCCCGGAGATGCACCTGCCCAACCACCCCGACACCCTTTTCGCTTTCGTGAGCGCCCTGCGGGACTGCGGCTACCACTGGCTGCTGGTGCAGGAGCACAGCGTCGAGAACCCCGATGGCAGCAGCCTCAGCCGGGAGCGGACGCTGCTGCCCAACCGGCTGGTGGCCCGCAGCTCCAGCGGCGAGGAGGTGTCGATCACGGCGCTGATCAAGACCCAGGGCTCCGACACCAAGCTGGTGGGCCAGATGCAGCCCTGCTACGAGGCCCTGGGGCTGGGCCGGCTGCCCCTGGCCGGCACGGCGGTGCCGGCGCTGGTGGCCCAGATCGCCGATGGCGAGAACGGCGGCGTGATGATGAACGAGTTCCCGTCCGCCTTCCTCCAGGCCCACCGGCGCCTGGCGGCAGAGGGCGTCGGCACGGTGGCGATCAATGGCAGCGAGTACCTCGAACTTCTGGAGGCCGCCGGTGTGGGCGACGCCACCTTCCCGGTGATCCAGGCGGTGGGGCAGCACCGGCTCTGGCAGCAGGTGGGCGGCAGCCCCACCCCCCAGGCCGTGGAGACGGCCATCACCGCGCTCCAGGCCGGCGACCCCTCCTTCTCGATGGCCGGCGCCTCCTGGACCAACGACCTCAGCTGGGTGGAGGGCTACGCCAACGTGCTGGAGCCCATGAACCAGCTCAGCGCCCGCTTCCACCAGGTGTTCGATCCCCTGGTGGCGGAGGATCCCGCCGTGACGGGCACCGAGCCCTACCAGGAGGCCCTGCTGCATCTGCTGCTGCTGGAAACCAGCTGCTTCCGCTACTGGGGCCAGGGCACCTGGACCGACCACGCCCGTGAGATCCACCGGCGCGGGGACGCGGCGATCGCCAGGGGCGCCTCAGCCCTGGCCTCAGTCGGCTGAAACCCCTTCCGGGAGAGGAGCCACTTCGGGGAAGTACCGGGCCATGCAGGCATTGCAGACGCCGTGGGAGAACTCGACGTTGTCGTGGCTCTTGATGAAGGACTCCACGGACTCCCAGTAGCCCTGGTCGTTGCGGATGCCCTTGCAGTAGGAGCAGATCGGAATCAGGGTCTCCATCACCTCGATGCGCTGCAGGGCCCCGGCCAGCTGGTCGGAAATCCGTTTCAGTTCCAGCTGCAGCACCACCTGGTGGGCCAGGGTTTCGAGGGAGCGGATCTGCAGGTCGCTGAGCTCGCGGGGCCGTTGATCGATGACGCAGAGGGTGCCGATCTTGGCCCCGCCCGGTGTGCACAGGGGCACCCCCAGATAGAAGACGATGTTGGGCTCGCTGCAGACCAGCGGATTGTCCCGGAAGCGTTCATCCACACGGGCATCCCTGACCACGAGGGTCTGGTCGCCGAGAATCGCGTGGGCACAGAAGGACACATCCCGGCTCGTTTCGCTGGCCGCCAGACCCACCCGGGACTTGAACCACTGACGATCCGCATCCACGAGGCTGACCAGCGCGATCGGCACGTCGCAGAGCTGGGCGGCCAGGAAGGTGATTTCGTCGTACGACGGCTCGCTCTCCGTATCCAGGATGCGGTAATCGTTCAGGGCCTCCAGCCGTGCCGCCTCGCGGGGAGCCACGTTCGCGCGCATGGAGAGCCCTTCACCTGCCCAAACGTAGGCAAGGCCCTTCGGGGGCCTGAGGGGGGTTCACATCTCCTTACTCCGGACGCGGCGCACCTGGCCGCAACCGACAGGGGTTCCGACCGGGTAGACAAGGAAGGTGCCGCGTGCTGAGGACTCCTGGCTGGTCCGCTCTCCCGTGTGTTCGGCGGCTTCCCGTGGTCTGAACGCCCCAGTGGCGATCCCGACGCCGGATGGAGCCGCCAGCGGATTCGCCGCGAGAGCGTGCTGCTGGCCGCCACGATCTTCACCGTCGCCGGGGTGGCCCTCAGCGCCAACTACTGGAGCGCCACCCGACTGCTGCGCAACCAGGTGCGCGACAACCTCCACAACTTGGTGAGCATCGCCGCCCGTGAGATGGATCCGGCCCTCGTCGCCACCATCACCAGGCCGGAGCAGACGGGTGATCCGGACTATCGCCGCGCCACCGCGCCCCTGCTGAAGCTCCGCAGGCTGGTGCCCGACATCTATTACGCCTATGTCTTCATCGCCACGCCGGACGGGCTCCGCTTCACGCTCGACAGCACCTACTACGTCCAGAACCCCGGCGCCCCCGCCAGCGCCGTCAGCGTCGGCGACCTCTACGTGGATCCCTCCGACGATGCCCTGCGCGCCGCCCGCACCGGCACGGTCACCGTCAGCACCAGGCCCTACACCGATCACTTCGGCACCTTCATCAGCGGCTTCGCTCCCATCCGCGACCGCGACGGGGCCCTGGTGGGCTTCGTCGGGATCGACATCTCGCTGGCCCAGCTGCGACGCAAGGAGCTGCCCCTGCAGCTCACCTACGTGCTGGGCCTGCTCGGCAGTGCCGGATTCTCGCTGCTGGCCGCCAACTTCCATCGCCGCTCCCTCAAGGCCAGGGCCCGCGCCTTCCAGGCCATGGCCTCCGCCGAACGGGCCAAGAGCACCTTCCTCGCCACCCTCAGCCACGAGATCCGCACCCCGCTCAACGGCGTCATCGGCATGACCGGGCTGGTGCTGGCCACCGAGCTCTCGCCCCAGCAGCGGGAGTGTCTCGACATCGTCCACAGCTCGGGAGAGTCCCTGCTCACCCTGCTCAACGGCATCCTCGACTACACCAAGATCGAGGCCGGCCACCTGGAGCTGGAGCTGGCCCCCTGCCGGCTGCGTCCCCTGCTGGAGGAGACCATCGCCGCCTGCGCCAGCCTCGCCCGGGTCAAGGGGATCGACCTGGCCCTGGTGCTGCCGCCTCAGCTGCCCGAGGCGATCGTCACCGATGCCATCCGCCTGCGCCAGATCCTGCTCAACCTGATCGGCAACGCCATCAAGTTCACCGATGCCGGCAGCGTCGTGGTCTCCGTGGAGGCCGCCGCTCCGGTGGCCGCCGGGGCGAACCTTCCCGAGAACGCGACGATCCCTATGGCGTTCGCCGTCGCCGACACCGGTGTCGGCATCGCCGCCGACCAGCTGGAGCGCCTGTTCCAGCCCTTCTCCCAGCTGGGCGCCACCGCCAACGCCCCCCAGGCCGGCACCGGGCTGGGGCTGGCCATCAGCCGCCAGCTCGTCGTGGCCCTCGGCGGCACGATCCAGGTGGAGAGCACCCCCGGCCGGGGCAGTGTGTTCCGCTTCCGCCTGCCGGTGCAGGTGGTGGAGGCCCCTGCCGCCCCCGTTCCCGCCGCTCCCGGGGTGGCCTCTCCCGCTGTGGCGGAGCCGTCGCCGCTGCCCGCCGACCAGTTCGCCGCGCGCCATCCCCTGCGCATCCTGCTGGTGGACGACAGCGCCGTGAACCGGCGGCTCTGCGAGCTCATGCTGCGGCGCCTCGGCTACGAGCCCGATTCCGCCGTCGACGGCCAGGAGGCGCTGGAGCGCCAGCGGCTCCTCGAGCCGGACCTGATCCTGATGGATGTGCAGATGCCCCGGCTCGATGGACTGGAAGCCACCCGCCGCATCCGCTCCTGCGGCGGACGGTCCGACCGGCCCTGGATCGTGGCGCTCACCGCCTTCACCACCGCCGAGGACCGGGAGGCGGCCCTGCAGGCCGGCATGAACGACGTTCTCGCCAAGCCGCTCCGCAGTGAGGCCCTCCTGGCCAGCCTTGTCACCGCCCACGCCCATGCCGGCGGCCGGCGGCCCCCTGCCTAGGCGATCGGCCTCAGGGCAGGGTGAAACCGGAGGTGTTCAGGTGCTTGAGGTCGAGCATGACCACCGTGACCCACACCAGCAGGGCCAGGCCGGCGAGGGAGCCGATCACCAGCAGCAGGCCGGCGATCACCGACCGGGGGGTATCGCTGTCGTTGGCCACGGGCAGGGGGCGAGCTGGGGCCACTGTCCCACGGCCGGGCCGGGGCCGCACCCTGCCCTCAGCCGACCGTCTCAGGCCGTCGCCTCGGCTGCTTCACCAGCGTCGGCCAGCACCAGCCGCAGCAGCACCGGCGCCAGGAAGGTGGTGCCCATCACCATCAGCAGGATCGCCGCCTCCAGCGACGGCCCCAGCACCCCGGTCTGGGTGCCCAGCCCCAGGAAGATCAGGCCCACCTCGCCCCGGGGCATCATCCCCAGCCCCACCGCCAGCCGGTTGGTGGGCCCGCTGCTGAGGTAGCTCCAGCCGGCCGCCACCTTGCTGACCACGGCGGCCGCCAGCAGGAAGCCCGCCATCACCAGACCCTCGTGGTTGGCCGCATCGAAGGGGTTGAGCACCGAGAGGTCCATGCCGCTGCCGATCAGCACGAAGAAGACGGTGGCGAACAGGGCCACCAGGGGCTTCACCGCCTCCTCGATCGCCTGCCGATGGCGGGAGCCGCTGAGGATCAGGCCGCCGGCGAAGGCCCCCAGGGCCGCCTCCAGCCCGAAGGCCTGGGCGGCGAAGCAGGCCAGCGACATCACCAGGAAGGCCGCCACCACCACCTCGCCCGGGGCCTTGAGGCGATCGAGCAGCGCGTCGAAGGGGGGCGCGGCGGTGCGGCTGAGGAACAGGGCCACCACCACGAACACCGCGGCCGCGGCGATCAGCTTCAGGATCGGGCCGAGGCTGAAGCCTTCGCCGCCCGCCAGGGCCACCACCACGGCCAGGATCACGATGCCGAGGATGTCGTCGAGCACGGCGGCGCCGATCACCGTCTGCCCCTCCCGGGTGCGCAGGAACCTGAGCTCCCCCAGCACGCTGGCGGTGATGCCGATGCTGGTGGCGGTCATGGCGGCACCGGCGAAGATCGCCGGCAGCAGCGGTACGCCGAACAGGAACTGCAGGCCGAAGGTGCCCAGGACGAAGGGCAGCACCACCCCGGTGAGGGCCACCGTGATCGCCTGGCCCCCCACCGCCATCAGCTCGTCGAGTTCGCTCTCCAGGCCGGTGAGAAACAGCAGCGCCAGCAGGCCGATCTTCGCCACCGCCTGGAGATTGCTGAAGCCGTGGTCGTAGATCTCCTGCACCTGGTCGGGGCCCACGTGGGCGAGGGCGGCGATGGTGCCCTCGGCGAGGGCGTTGAGCTGGGCCCCCAGTTCCGGCGCCAGGATCAGGTGCAGCCCCGATACGCCGATCAGCACCCCCGCCACCAGCTCGCCAAGGATGGCCGGCAGGCGGAAGCGCACCATCAGCTCCGCCAGGGCCCGGGCGGCGAACAGGATCACAATGAAGCGGCCCACCTCGATCAGGGTCTCGGCCGCCTCGATCTGGTGGCCTCCGGTCGCGAGCAGCAGGGTGGGAGCGTCCATGGCGGACCGGCAAGGGCGATGCCGAAATCCTTTCATCCCTGCGCAGGCCGCGGGCCCGGGATCAGCGGACCGGGATCACGGGCGCCGGTGGCGCCCCTCGGCAGACTGAAGGACCAGCCGTCTCCGCCGCCCGCATCGATGGCCAGGTTCAGCCGCACCCCGCGCCCGCCCGACGGCGGGCCGCCGGTCCCCCTGGGGGTCGTCGTCGCCATCGGCCTGCTGCTGGCGGGCCTGCCGCTGCTGCTGCTCAACCAGCAGCACTCGGGCGATCCGTTCAAGATCCGCCGCGAACTGCGCAAGTTCTGAGGCCGCCGCCCCGTGACCCTGCCCCGCCGCCCCTTGACCCTGCTTCGTCGCCGCCGGTTCCTGCTCCTGCTGGGGGGCGTGCTCGCCACGATCCTGCTGGCCACCGTTGCCGCCATGGCGGGCGGGGCCCGGCCGGTCGATCCGCTGCCCTCCTGGAATCCGGGGGCGGCCCGGGACGGCATCGTCCGCTTCGTGCGCCAGTCCACGGACCCCGCCAGCCCCGCCTTCGTGCCGCCCGGGGAGCGCATCGCCACCTTCGACCAGGACGGCACCCTCTGGGTGGAGCAGCCGGTCTACCCGCAGGTCCGCTTCATCCTGGAGACGGTGCCCGGGGTGGTGACCACCCGCCAGGAACTGGAGCGGCTGGCCGCCACCGCCCTTAGCGGCATGCCCCTGGAAACCTTCAAGGCCGATGTGCGCCAGTGGCTGGCCACGGCCCGCCATCCCCGCTGGCAGCGCCCCTACACCGAACTCACCTACCAGCCGATGCAGGAGCTGCTCCGCTACCTGCGCGCCCTTGGCTTCAAGACCTACATCGTCACCGGTGGTGGCTAGGACTTCGTGCGTGTCTACGCCGAGGAGGTCTATGGCATCCCACCGGAGCAGGTGATCGGCAGCGCCGGCGCCACCCGTTACGGCTACGACGCCCGGGGCCGGCCCTTCCTGACCAAGGAGCCCCGGCTGCTGCTCAACGACAACGACGCCGGCAAGCCCGAAGGCATCCAGCTGATGATCGGCCGACGGCCCGTCGCCGCCTTCGGCAATTCCACCGGCGACCGGCAGATGCTGGAGTTCACCAAGGCCGGTGATGGGGCGCGCCTGTCGATGCTGGTGCTGCACGATGACGCCCGCCGCGAGTATGCCTACGGCCCGGCCCTGGGGCTGCCGGACACCCAAGTGGGCCGGTTCACCCAGGAGCTCCACGACCAGGCCCGCCGGCAGGGCTGGATCGTGGTCAGCATGAAGAACGATTGGCGGCGCCTGTTCGCCTTTGAGCCCTGAAGGCTGCCCCGCCCGCGGTGGCCCGCATCGGGCGATAGCGTCCGGCGCCCGATGCGTTCTAGGGTCGCTGTCTCTTCATCCTTCACCATGAAAGTCCTGGCCCTCTCCCTGCTGGGCGCGTCGCTCGTCTTCGGTGGCGGCACGGCGGCCCAGGCCCAGCAGCGCTGCACCTTCCTGCAGCCGATCGGTGGCGATGGCACCACCCCGATCGTCTCCAAGCGGGTCGGGGCCGCCAAGCTGATCGGCAAGGAGAACTGGAACACGGACTTCATCGTCAACCAGCCCTACAGCAGCTTCAAGTTCTTCTTCACGGCCAATTCCTCCGACGCCAATGCCAAATATCCGGTGAGTGGCTTCATGAAGTTCAGCGACGGCAGCAATCTGCAGGTGATCAATGAAGTCATGAACCCGCCGATGGGCACCGGTCGCATGTTCGGCCCCTTCCCCGCCATTCCGGGCAAGCAGGCCAGCCAGATGAACTTCAAGGTGGGAGCCAGCAGCGACCCCGGCGCCCTGGGCTTCAGCTACCGGATCTCGGTCCAGGGCTGCCAGTAAGGCCCCCTGCGATCCATCACGCCGATGCTGCTGCCCCTGCTGCTGGCCCTCTCACCGGCGCCCGGTCCGGTGATCAGCAACGGCCCTGTGGTGGCCGTGCTGGAGAACCGTCGCCAGCCCAAGCCCGATGGCCTGGATGAGGTCCAGCCCGTGGCCACCGTGCGGTTGGACGGGAAGGTGGTGGGCCAGCTGATGGGGGCGCTGCGCATCGGCCCCGGCAGCATCGATTCGGTGCTGCAGGTGGTGGAGATGGATCCCGCCAATCCCTACCCGGAGGTGCTGCTCTCCTCGTTCACGGGCGGCGCCCACTGCTGCAACGACACCCGGGTGCTCACCAGCAGCCCCGACGGCCGCCGCTGGTTCGAGGTGCGCCGCGATCCGGTGAACGGTGGCCCCAACGGCGCCAGCGATCCGCTGGGCAACGGCCGCTACCTGCTGGTGGACGTGGACAACCGCTTTCTCTACCGGTTCGCCAGCTACGCCGGCAGCAGCGCCCCCAGCCAGATCTGGCAGCTGGACGGCCCCCGGTTCATCGACATCAGCCATCGCCGCCAGATGCTGCCACTGCACCGCCGCCGGCTCAAGGAGATGGAGAGCTGGTTTCGGCAGCCGGCCGATCAGCGCCCGGAGGCCAACGGTTTCCTGGCCGCCTGGGTGGCCACCAAGGCGCTGGTGGGGGAGTTCGACAGCGGCTGGAAACGGATGCTGGGTCTCTACGACCGGAGCTCCGACTGGGGGCTGACCTCCTGTGAGGCGGGCTACGACGCCAAGGGTGACTGCCGGCGTCCGGAGAAGCGCTATGCCAGCTATCCCGACGCGCTGCGGGCCTTTCTGAGCCGCACCGGTTACCTGCCGGCGGTGCCCTGATTCAGCCCAGAAAGGTCATGGTCAGGCTCACCAGGGCCAGGCCGGTGAGGCCGGTGGCGGTCAGCAGTCCGATGGATCGGTGCACGGGGATCTCCCTCATGGGCAAAATCTAGAGCAATCCTTAAGACGCGCAGTCGCTCCGTCCTGACCCGCAGCAATCCGTCATGGAGCCGGGCCTCGCGGTCACCGTCCCGGCCCTGCCAGGCTGGCCGCCCCGGCGACGCACCATGGCGGGAGGCCCCACCATCGCCCTGGCCCTGGAGGGCCAGCTGCGCCTCGATGACCAGCCCGCCCTGCACCGGGCCGTGGCGTTGGCGCGCCAGCTCGGCGGGCGCCTGCTGCTGCTGGCCTGCCGGCCGGAATCCCAGCGGCTGCGGGGGCCCCACCAGCGGTGCCTGGAAGCCCAGGCCCTCGGCTCCCTGCACGTCCGCCTGGCGACGGCGGGGATCCCCCTGCTGGCCTTCCCCCAGCACACCACGGCGGCCGCCCTCGCCGCCCTCCGCCCGATGGTGCAGCCCGAGGCGGTGCTGCACGCCCAGGAGAGCCGCCTGTTCGGCACCTGGCCGCTGGCGGCCGAGCGCTTCCCGCGGGTGTTCAGCCAGTTCCGTCGAGCCCTGGCACGGGCCCCGGAGCCGCCCGTGCCTCCGCCGGATCTCGCCGGCCTTGGGGACCCCTGGGACGAGCTCCCCCGCGCCTGGCTGGAATCGCCCGTTTCCCCACCGGCCTCCGCTGGCCCCGATCCCCGCAGCGCCTTCCCCTTTCCCGGCGATGAACCCACGGCCCTGGCCCGCCTGCAGCACTACCTGTTCGGCTCCAGCGGGCTGCGCGATTACAAACTCACCCGTAACGGGCTGGTGGGGACCGAGTTCTCCGCCAAGTTCTCCCCTTTTCTGGGGGTGGGCTCGCTGTCGGTGCGGCGGATCTGGTGGGAGGTGCTCCGTTACCAGGAGCTCCATGGCGCCGACGCGGGCTCGGAGTGGATGAAGCAGGAGCTGCTCTGGCGCGAGTTCTTCCTCTGGTCGGAGCAGAAGCACGGCGACGCCTTCCACGCCCCTGGCGGGCTCCAGAACCGCCCGCCGCAGGCGCGGGCCGACCGTGAGCGCTTCGTGCGCTGGACCCACGGGGACTCCGGCCATCCCCTGATCGATGCCCAGCTCAACGAACTGCTCGCCACCGGCTACCTCTCCAACCGCGGCCGCCAGTGGGTGGCCTCCCACTTCGTCAACGAGCTCCAGCTGCCCTGGACCTGGGGCGCCCGCTTCTTCGAGTGGGCCCTGATCGATGCCCACCCCGCCCTGAACACCGGCAACTGGGCCTACCTGGCCGGCGTCGGCTCCGACCCGCGCAGCTTCGGCGGCAGCCCCCGCCGCTTCGATCTGGAACGCCAGGTGGGCCTCTACGACCCCGAGCAGACCCACCGCCGGCTCTGGGCCGCCCCGGCGTTGCCATGACCCTGACCCTGATCCTGGGCGACCAGCTCCATCCCGACTGGACGCGCCCCTCCCCCCTGCAGCTCGCTCCCGGCTCCCGGGTGCTGATGGTCGAGGACCTGGCCCTGGCCTCCACCTGGCGGTACCACCGCCTGCGGCTGCTGCACACCTTCGTGGCGATGCGCAGCTTCCGCGACGCGCTGCTGGAGCGCGGTGTGGCGGTTCGCTACGGGGAGCTGCCGGAGTCGGAGGGGGTGCCGTTCTGGCGGCGGCTGGCGGCCGAGCTGAACGGCGGCCGCGAGCCCCGGGGCCGCGAACTGGAGGGCCGCGAACTTCAGGTGGCCGAGGTGGCCGACCGCAGCTTCGAGGCCCGGCTGCAGCGCTTCTGCGCTGAGCAGGGCGTGCGGCTCAGGGTGCTGCCCTCACCAGCGTTCCTGGAATCGGTGGCCGAGAGCCGGGGCTGGTTCGAGGGCCGCCGCCGCCCGTTCATGAAGACCTTCTACGAGCGCCAGCGGCGCCGTCTCGGCCTGCTGCTGGAGGCCGATGGGAGCCCCATCGGTGGCCGCTGGAGCTTCGACACCGAAAACCGCCGCAAGCTGCCCAAGGGCTACGTGGAGCCAAGCCTGCCGGCGCTGGCGGCCAGCACCCACGAGCCGGCGGTGCGGGCCCTGATCGAGCGCCATTTCCCCGACCACCCCGGCGCACTGGGGCCCCTGTGGATCCCCTTCGATCAGGCCGGCGCCGAGGCCTGGCTGCAGCGCTTCCTGAGCGAGCGCCTCGACGGCTTCGGGCCCTACGAGGACGCCCTCAGCCGGCAGCACGCCACCCTGCACCACTCCCTGCTCTCGCCGCTGATCAACATCGGCCTGCTCACCCCGGCGGCGGTGATCGCGGCCACCCTGGAGCACGCGGCGGCACGGGAGGAGCGCGGCCAGCCCGTGCCGATCGCCTCGCTGGAGGGCTTTCTGCGCCAGGTGATCGGCTGGCGCGAGTTCGTGCGCGGCATCGACCGGGTGCACGGCGAACGCCAGGCCAGCGCCAACTTCTGGAACCACCAGCGCCGCCTCGCCCCCTGCTGGGACGACGGCAGCAGCGGACTGCCGCCCCTGGATGCGGCGATCGAACGGGTCAATCGGCTCGGCTACAACCACCACATCGAGCGGCTGATGGTGGTCAGCAACCTGATGCTCCTGTGCGAGATCCACCCCGGCGAGGTGCACCGCTGGTTCATGGAGCGGTACCTGGATTCCTACGAATGGGTGATGGGCCCGAACGTGTACGGCATGGGCCAGATGAGCGACGGCGGCCTGTTCGCCACCAAGCCCTACATCGGCGGCTCCAACTACATCCTCAAGATGGGCGATTACAGGAAGGGCCCCTGGTGCGAGATCTGGGACGGCCTCTACTGGCGCTTCATCGACCGCCACCAGGACTTCTTCCAGGCCAATCCCCGTCTCTCGATGATGGTGCGGATGCTGGAGAAGATGGAAACCAAGCGGCGCGAGGCGCTGGAGGCGGCCGCCGAGGGGTTCCTGGCGCGGGCCACCCGTTAAGGGGCCTTGGGCACAAAGACCCGGGGCGCCAGGTTGAGGTGGCGGATGCGCTGGGCGAAGCCGCGGTCGTCGAAGGAGGCGAGCGTGTCGCAGCCACGGCAGCTGGCGTGGTGCAGGGCATCGGCGAAGTCGAGCCCGGCGCGCAGCCCGGCGACGGCCTGCTCCAGGGCTGGGCGATCTTCGGCGTTGAGGCCGGGGTGGACCAACAGGTGGTCGAACACCAGCAGCACCTGCTCAGCCCGGAAGCCGTAATAGCCCCGCAGCACCCACTCCAGTTCCATGGCCACCGTCTTGGGCAGGAACAGGGGCTGCCCCGATTCGATCAGCTGCCGGGCCGCCTGGCGCTGGCGTTCGGTCGCCGCATCGGCCCCGTCCTCGGCGACGAAGTAGCGGGCCAGCACGTTGGTGTCGAGGCCGATCACGGCGTCAGCAGGCTGGCGGCGTCGAAGTCAGCCGGCACCGGAGGACGGGGGCTCCGGAGCAGGCCGAAGCCACTGGCCGGCAGCGGCTGCTCCGGCTTGCAGGAGCGCACTTCGATGTGATCGCCCACCAGCTGGAAGCTGACCCGACCACCTCGGGCCAGACCGAGCTGCTGACGCAGGGCCTTGGGGATGGTGACCTGCCCCTTGCTGGTGATCGAGCTGGTGGCGGCGTCTTCGGCTGGCATCGTCGCCGGCCCCTGAAGATGGGTCTTACCTGGTAAGGATAGGTCGATCAGCGCCGATGGCTGAGCATGGTCGGCATCTCATCCATTCCCTGCCCGTGACCGCCGCCTCCGCCGACGCTGCCACCCGGCCGCCCGCGCCCGCCCTGCTGCTGGAGCGCCTGGCGGCGGTGGAAGGCATGGGCCGCGGCAGCCGCCGGCTGGTGCTGCTGCTCAGCCAGCTGGGGGACTTCGACAGCCTCGAATACGCCCAGGCCCTGGTGCCGGTGTTGCCGCAGCTGCAGGCCGCCGGCATCGCCGTGCTGGCGATCGCCATCGGCGACGAGGCCGGCCGTGAGCGCTTCTGCGCCTTCACCGGCTTCCCGAGCGAGCGGCTGCTGGTGGACGCCGAGCCCCATCTGCACCGGGACCTGGGGCTCTATGAGGGGCTGAGGCAGGCCGGCGGCCCCTGGCCCAACCTGCTGCTGATGTGTGCCGGCCTCGGCTCCCCCGGCACCCTGGCCGAGGTGCTGCGCGGCTACACCGGCGATCGCAGCGCTCCCCAGCGCATCGCCGACGACGAGACGATCCAGGCAGGGCCCCTGCCGCCGATCAAAGGGTCGTTCTTCGCCCGTGCCGGCGGCCGCGGCTTCCAGCGGCCCTTCGAGCTGGCCACCGTGCGGCTGCGCAACATGGCCGAGGTGCTGGGCCACTGGCGCACCTATGTCCCCCGCGACGACTTCCTCACCCAGCGCGGCGGCACCTATCTGCTGGAGGCCGACGACACCCTGCTCTACAGCCACCGCGACCCCGGCATCCTCGGCTTCTCGGCCACCATGGCCCGGCCGCTGAGCTTCCTGGAGCCGTACCTGGGCTGAGGTGGGCGCCGCAGGCACGGACTTAGTCCATGACTGAGCGAAGCAAGACCCCCGACCCGGACCCGTGGAACGTCCAGCAACGGTGCCCCGTCTGGTGAATGTGCACCAGGCCAAAACCCAGCTCTCGCGATTGATCGATGGGGCCCACGCCGGTGAAACCATCGTGCTGGCCAGGGCCGGCAAGCCTTGGGCCGGATTGATGCCCCTGGAGGCGCCGGCGCCGCAGCGGCTGCCCGGTCGCCTGCGCCACCTGGGTCCCCTCAGCCAGCCCGACGCCTTGCTTCAGCCCATGCCGCCCGACCAGCTCGTCGACTGGGAAGCGAGCCCCGTGATTCCGGCGTCAGCCCTGCCGTGACCAGCCCATCCGCCTGGCGGCTCGACCCCACCCTCTGGATCCCGGTGAGTGCCCTCTTGGTCCAGGAGCTGAGCTGCCAGCATCATCAGGGCCAGGCCGGCCAGCGCTACGCCCCCTCCAACAGCGGGCCCAGCGCCTCCGCCGGTCCACGCCCGGGCTCGAACAGGGGGCCGTCGCCTTCGATCACCCGGCCGTCCGTGAGGACGATCCGGAAGAGGGCATCGCCCAGGGAATCCACCACGATGCAGTGGCGGGCCCGCTCGCTGACGATCGGCAGGAAGCCGGCGAACCAGTCCATGGTGGCCCTGATCCGGTGGGCGGCCTGTTCGTTGTCGTGCTCGAGGCCCCCGTAGGGCAACCGCAGGAACAGGCTGCACCAGGGCTCGCGGCGCTGGTAGTAGAAGGCGTGGCTCTTGAGGCCATGGCCCCAGAAGCCCACGCTGAAGGTGCCGAGGGGAGCGGCGCCCAGGAAGGCATCGATCGTGCTCTGCAGCAGGTAGAGCGGCTCCGTGCCCCGGGCGGTGCCGAACAGGGTCTGCCCCTGCCAGTGCAGCGGCCGATCGGGGGGCAACAGGCTGAGGGGGAAGGGGCCACCGATCCGCTCGGCGTAGAAGGACAGAAAGCTGTCAAGCGTGGGCTCCATCGGTGGGTCTGCGGCGGGATCCATCCTCAACAGCACGGCTGGATAGAGGTGCTTTCCCCTGCGAAGGACCAAGGGCAGTGGAGGTTCGCTGGCGTCACAGCACCCCCAGCCCCGCCTTCAACCCCTCGGTGACAGCCGCCAGAAACGGCAGATCCAGGGTGTCGATCGTGTCGCTCATCCGGTGGTAGTTCGGATTGCGCAGGAAGGAGGTGTCGGTCACCATCACGGCGTCGTAGCCCGCATCCCAGAAGGGGCTGTGGTCGCTCAGGCGCACATCGGGCATCGAGCGGCCGGCGTCGGGCACCGGCAGCACCTTGGTGCTCACGTGCTTCCCCATGCGGCTGGCCAGGCCCGGCAACAGCGCGGCGGCGCCCAGGTTGCCCACCACGGCGATGAAGTCGCCCCGGTCGCCATAGATGGCCCGCATCGCCGGAACCGGATAGCTCTGGTGTTCGCAGGTGTAGGCGAGCATCTCCAGGCTCACCATCAGTTTCAGCTTCTGGCCGCTGGCCCTGAGCTCACCGGCCAGGGCCGTGCTGCCGACCATGCCCCATTCCTCCTGGTCGAAGGCCACGATCCACACCGGTCTCCCGGGCGGATCGGCGGCCCAGTGCCGGGCCAGCTCGATCAGGGCCGCCAGGCCGGAGGCGTTGTCGTCGGCGCCGATGGAGTGCAGGGGGCCGTCGTAGTGGGCCGCCACCAGCAACGGATCCAGCTCCGGGCGCTGGCCGGGGAGCCGCAGGATCAGGTTGGTGCCCGCATCGATGCCTTCCCGGAAGTGGTGCTCCTCCACCGGCCCCAGGGCACCCAGCTGGTCGATCAGATAGGCGCGCACCGCCATCAGTCCCATGGGATCCCAGCGGGCATGGCGGGGCCGGGCCAGGTGCTGCAGATGTTCCAGCAGGGGCGCGGGGTCGGGAGAGGGGTGATCGATGGTGAGGCGGCGACGGGGCACGAAGCTTAATCGCTTGACACCTGCACTGCAAGTGTGGATAATTAGGGGATGGTCAAGGTCTCCGCTCCAGCTGACGCCCTCTACGGCCTCGAGGACCTCCTCCTCGTCGCCGGCAAACTGCTGGACGAGGAGATCTCGCCGCGCACGGTGCGTCTCTATGCCACCCAGGGGCTGATCGATCGCCCCGGCAAGGAGGGGCGCAGCGCGGTGTACGGCCACCGGCACCTGTTGCAACTGGTGCTGGTGCGCGCCCTGGCCCGGCGCGGCCTGAGCCTCTCCGCCATTGCTCCCTTCTGCGTTCTGGCCGACGCCGATCTGGAGCAGCAGCTGGAGCAGCTCGATGGCGAGGGGACGGCGGCCACCGCTCCCTCCGCCAACGAGGCCCTTCAGTACCTGCGGGATCTGCCGTCCACGGCCGATGGCGTCGGTGCTGCGGCAGAGGGAACTTCGTCCTTCGCACGAAAAGCCGCGGCCATGAGCTCCGTTCTCGGGATGCTCAACAAACCCCTGTCCTCCCGTTCCGACCGACCCCCCTCCGGATCCCGCTCCAGCGACAACGGCAGCCGCTGGCTGCGTTTCACCCTCGCCCCCGGCATCGAAGTGCACGTCCGCGACTCCGTGTTGCCTCCCCCCGCCGGCCCCCGGCGCCAGCAATGGCTCCAGCACCTGCTCGACCGGCTCAACGCCCTGCTCGACGACGCCGACCGCTGAATTCTTTCCCCCGTCCCCCCGCTACCTCCACCATGACCCGTCCCACCCTGCGCTTCCGGCCCCTGCGGCCGGCGGTGGCCTCCGATCGCCCGTCGATCCTGGAGCTGCTGCTCACGATCACCCCACCGCCGGCGGCCGCTGAGGCCACCCGGCGCGAGCGGCCGCCGCTCAACCTGGCCCTGGTGATCGACCGCTCCGGCTCGATGGGCGGCACCAAGCTCAGCCACGCCCGCAAGGCGGCCCGCTTCCTGGCCGGGGAGCTCACCGGCCGCGATCGGCTCGCCATCGTCAGCTTCGATGACGAGGTGAACGTGGTGGTGCCCTCCATGCCCGTGGCCGATCCCCAGCCCTTCATCGCCGCGATCAACACGATCCACAGCGGTGGCTGCACGGCTCTCTTCGATGGCTGGCGGGCGGGAGCCACCCAGGTGGCGGAACACCTCGATCCTGCGGCGATGAACCGGGTGCTGCTGCTCTCCGATGGCCAGGCCAACGAGGGCCTCACAAACCTGGACCAGATCGCCGCCAAGGTGGCGGGCCTCACCCAGCGGGGCATCAGCACCAGCGCCTTCGGCCTGGGCGACGACTTCGACGAAGACCTGATGGGGGCGATGGCCGCCGCCGGCGACGGCACCCTGGCCCACATCGAATCCCCGAGCCAGCTGGCCGATCTCTACGCCTCCGAGCTCCAGGGGCTGGCGGCCACCTTCGGGCGGCGGGTGAGCCTTGGCCTGCGGGGCAAGCACGGCGCCGAGGTGGTGGATCTGCTCAACGACCTCAAGCCCACCACCGCCGGCAACCACCAGCTGCCCAACCTGCGCGCCGGCCAGGAGCTCAACGTGGGCCTGCGGCTGGAGCTGCCCGCCTGGGTGCCGAACCAGGAGATCCTCAGCGTGCGGCTGGCCTGGGAGGCCCCCGGCAGCGGCGACCGCGAGAGCCTTGTCGAGCACCTGCAGTTGCCGGTGATGGATTGCGAGGAGCTCAAGCAGCTGGAGCCCGATGACGCGGTGGCCGAACAGCTGGCGCTGCTGCGGGCCAACCAGGAGCGCAGCCGCGTCATCGCCGAACTGGATCGGGGGGATGTCGGCAGCGCCAGCGCCAGCCTGGCCAAGCTGTTCGGCGACCTGTCGGCGATGCCCGCCACCCCGAGGCTCAGCCGGGAACTCGATCTGCTCAGCGAGAAGCTGGCCCTGCTCAAGAGCGATCCCAAGCGCAGCCGCAAGCGCCTGCGCAACGAGTCGCAGCGCTCCAGCCTCAACGTGTGGGAGAGCGACGATGAACAGACCTGAGGTGGTGGCGATCGGGGATGTGCATGGCTGCGCCTCCCTGCTGGAGCAGGAACTCGCCCCACACCTGGATTCCGGCGCTGAGCTGATCTTCCTCGGCGACCTGATCGATCGGGCCCCCGAAGCCGATGGCGACCGGCGGGTGCTGGAGCGGGTGTGGCAGCTGCAGGAGAACCCCGCCGCCTATGGCCTGGCGGCGGTGACCGTGCTGCGGGGCAACCACGAGCAGATGCTGCTGAAGGCGATGGCACCGAGAGCCCCGGATGGGGACGTGGAGCTGTGGCTGTGCAACGGCGCCAACCCCGACCTGCTGCCCCTGGCCCGCGAGCGCCAGGAATGGTTCGAGCAGCTGCCGTACACGGCGATCCGCGGCCGCTATCTGTTCGTGCACGCGGGCGTGCGTCCCGACATCCGCCTGGAGCATCAGGCCACGGACGATCTGATCTGGATCCGGCGGCCGTTTCTGAGCAGGCCCCATGGGTTGCCCTACACCGTTGTGCATGGGCATACGTTCCGGCATGACTTCAAGGTGACGCGGTTGCCGCATCGGATCGGGATTGATACGGGGGCGTATCTGAGTGGAACGCTGACAGCACTGAAGCTGGCGATTCCTTCTCCGCACTCCCAAAACAGGGATACGAGTGGCTAATCCAACTTCATGAATCATTTGAGCCCCCGCCCTACGTTCTGGTCATTCGCTCCTATGGGGATGCTTCCTCAAGCGATAGGGGGGATTCTGGTAACACCGACAGCGAACGAGAGATGACCCAACACTCCGACCCCTCCAGCAGCAGGAACACCCGCTACCGGTTCCGCAACGGCAAGCCCGTTGATCCCAACGAAGGCCTCCACCCGGAAATGGCCGAGGACGCACTCGCAGCACCCCTGTCGTCAGGTATTCCCGCCAGCCCCCAGCAACTGATTGACATGCAGACCCATGGGCGGCGATCCGAGAAGTCCGAACGACCGCAAAGCCCCAAGGTGAAAGAGGTGCTCGATCGGATCGAAAAGCTCGACACCACGGCTCACGAGGACCGGCAGATCGCGCTTGTCCTTTTGCGGCATCTGGAGGCTTTCCACGATGGTGTCGTCGAAGAGATGGAAGGTGACGACACTGCCAGGCACGGCCAGATTGTCGCCTGGGCTATCGATGCCGACCGGCTGATGCGGGCCCGGATGCTGCTGGAGTCGGTGGATCTGGACTGACAACCAGCCCCGTCTGCCCGATCGCCCATCACCATCCCACACCCCCATCATTCACCTGTCATTCACTGTGCCGTCCCTCCCAGAACGCCTGATCACCCCCAGCCAGCTCGCCCTCTTCTGCCGCAGTCCGCGGATCGGTGCCTGGTGGGAGGAACTCAAGGCCAGGGGGCTGTTCACGGGCGAACAACCTCCGGCCTCGGCCCTTGATGAACAGCTGTTCGCCGATGGCCTGCGCCTCGAGCAGGTGTTGCTCGACCAACTGGAGTCCGAGGGCTATCGCATCGCCCGCCTCTCCGGCCAGCAGCGTGAGGCCGACTACGCCGCCACCCGGGCCGCCATGGCAGCGGGCTTCGACTTCATCCACCAGGCCTCACTGAACAACGGCGAGATCCGCGGCTCGGCCGATGTGCTGCGCAGGATTCCCCATCCCTCCGATCTGGGCGACTGGAGCTACATCCCGATCGAATGCAAGCTCGCCAGCAAGCCCCGCACCACCTTCCTGGTGCAGGCCTGCGCCTACGGCGAACTGCTCACCCCCCTGCTGGGGCACCGGCCCGATCGCTTCGAGCTGTTTCTCGGTGGTGGCCGCTTCCTGCCCTACGACATCGATCGTTTCTGGGCCTGGTATCAGCAGCTCCGCAATCGCTACCGCGCGTTCCGCGCTGCCTTCGATCCCGCCGCACCACCGGAGGATGAACCCGGTGACCACGGCAGCTGGAGCACCTTCATTGAAGAGCGGCTGGTGCAGGCCCGGGATCTGGTGCTGGTGGCCAACCTGCGCCAGAGCCAGCGCCTCAAGCTCAAGGCCGCCGGCATCCACACGATCGAGCAACTGAGTGCGCTGGCTCCAGGGTCCACCATCCCTGGCCTGGCCCAGGAGGCTCTCCAAGAACTGCAGCAGCAGGCCGAACTCCAGCTCACCCCCGCCGATGCCGCTGGCCGACCGGCCTATCGGGTTCGTCCCCTGAAGCCGGGTAAGGGTCTGGCCGCCCTCCCCGCGGCCGACCCGGGCGACATTTGGTTTGACATGGAGGGGGTGCACGATGCCGTCGCCGCCAGGAAGCTCGAATACCTCTTCGGCGCCTGCTATCGCGACGCACCCGGGGGCGCACCCCAGTTCAAGGCCTGGTGGGCCCACTCTCCCCTGCAGGAAAAGAAGGCCTTCGAGGGATGGGTTGATTGGGTGGAAGAGCGTCGCCGTCGGTTTCCGGGCCTGCGCATCTACCACTACGCCAGCTACGAGAAGACGGCCATGCGCCGGCTGGCCCAGCAGCACTCCACCCGGGAGACCGTGATCGATGAATGGCTGCGCTCAGGCCTGCTGGTGGATCTGTTGCCGGTGGTCACCAACGCGATCGTGCTGGGCGAGGAGAGCTACTCGATCAAGAAGGTGGAGCACCTCTACATGGAGGCTCGCTCCGCGGAGGTCACCAATGCCGGGGATTCGGTGGTGGCCTACGCCAACTGGCAGGCATCGGGAGAGCCTCCCCGGCCGGGTCCTGCGCCAGAGGCCAGCCCCCAACTCCAGGCGATCGAGGACTACAACCGGGAGGACTGCGAATCCACCGTCTACCTCCATGACTGGCTGCTCCAGCTGCGCTCCGACCAGGGCCTGCCCGAGCAACCCCTTCAGCTGGAGGAAGAAGAAAAGCCCGAGAAGGAACCCTGGCCCCTGGAGGCCCTCGCCGCAGTGCTGATCGCCGAGCTGCCGGAAACGCTCCAGAGCGATCCCGCCGCCGATGCACCGGAAGAACTGCTTCAGGAGCAGGAGCAACGCGGCCCCCGTGGACTGAGCTGGCGGGTGCAGCGGCTGCTGGCGCAGCTGCTCCCCTTTCACCACCGGGAAGCCAAGGTGGCCTGGTGGGGGTACTTCGATCGCAGGCAGAAAGCGCTGGAGACGCCAGGGGATCTGGAGAACGACGGCGAGGCCATCGAGGCGGCCGTGTGGGAATCGATGGAGAGCCGCACCAGCGCCCGCACCGGCGCCGATTACCACAGCTTCCGCTTTGACCCCAGCCAACCGCTCAAGTTGCGCGGCCAACCGGGGCAAAGCGGACTCAATCTCGAGATCCCGGAGGCAGGACTGCAACTGGGGGTGGACGACCTGGACGCGGAGCAGGGTCTGGTGACGCTCAAGTTTCCCTGGAGCAAGCGCGACCGACGTCTGGCCGAGGGGCTCCGTGTGGACCTGCCCCGTACGCCGGTCGGCCTGATCAAGGTGCCCGCCGACATCAGCGAGAGCCTGCGGGAGCGTCTCGATGAACAGGCCCAGGGCTGGGTCCACGGTCACCTGCCCCTGCCCGAGCCCATCCGTCACCTGCTGGAGCGTGAACCTGTGGCGGAGCTGGTGGCGCTCAATGCGCGCGTCCGCACCGAACCCTCAGCGGTGGTTGAGCAGCTCGCCTCCTTCCTTGAGGCCAGCAGCGGCAAAACCCTCGCTTTGCAGGGCCCGCCCGGCACCGGCAAGACCACGGTCACGGCCCAGGTGATCGCCGAACTGGTGCGCCGTGGCCAGCGCGTCGCGATCAGTTCCAATAGCCATGCGGCCATCAACAACCTGCTGCTCAAGACCCAGGCCGTCATCAGCGAGCAAGGCCTGGCCCGGGCGGTGGTCAAGTGCAGGAGTGACAACAGCGAACCAGCCCTGGCGGGCACCCCCATTGCCCTGGTGAAACCCGAGCAGCTCACCGAGGCCATGGCCGTGGTGGGCGGCACCACGTTCATGCTCAGCCGGCCAGACGTGGCCGACGCTTTTGATCTGCTGGTGGTGGATGAGGCGGGACAGGTCTCCCTGGCCAATCTGCTGGTGATGGCCCGCTGCGCCCGTTCGATCCTGCTGGTGGGGGACCAGCAGCAACTGTCCCAGCCCTCCCAGGCCGATCACCCTGGGAATAGTGGTGATTCCTGCCTGGAGTACCTCATGCAGGACGCCCATGTCGTCCCGGCCGATCGGGGCGTGTTCCTGGCCACCAGCTGGCGCATGGAGCCCTCACTCACCGCGATGGTGTCGGCGCTTTTCTATGACGGCCGCCTCCAGGCCAGCCCCGCCAACGTCATCAACCGGATCGACTGGCGGGAGCCCTGCACCGGTAGCCATGGAGCAATCCTGCCCGGCCAGGGGTTGGTGTTCGAGGCGGTGGAGCACACCGGCCGCAGCGTCTGCGCGGAAGAGGAGATCGAGCGCATCGCCCATCTGGTGGAGGGGCTGCTGGGCTCCGGCTACCGCCATGCCTCCGGCAGCGGCGAATGCAGCGGGGTGTTGACCCCTGACGACATCCTGGTGACCGCTCCCTACAACGTGCAGGTGAACTGTCTGCAGCAACGGCTGGGTCATCGTGCGAGGGTCGGAACGGTGGACAAGTTCCAGGGCCAGGAGGCACCGGTGGCCATCCACTCCCTCACCGCCAGCGATGGCGATGCCGCACCCCGGGGCCTGGGTTTCCTGCTGGAACCCAACCGCCTGAATGTGGCCATCAGCCGTGCCCGTTGCCTCTCGATCGTGGTGGGGTCGCCCGGTCTGGTGAGCGGGATTGCCAATACGGTGGAGGAGGCGGAGCAGATCAATCGGTTGTGCCGCTTGGTCCAGGCTTCTATGGAAGATGATCGCCGAGATTGCAACTGAACCATGTTCGATTCCCTTCTCAATCCATTGGGGGAAAGCTTATCCAGATCCATTTCTTTACTGACTTGATCCCTCGGAGGAACCTGTGTCGTTCAACGTCAAGTCTCGGTTGGTCGAGGCGGTGGTCGATTCCGTGCTGGCCAAGCCCTCTGGCTCACGCCACGGAATCACTGGGTTCTGGGTCGCATCGCTGGATCGCGTACGCCATGAGCGCATCCTGAGGATTGGCACGCTCCATGGGCGTCACTTCTTGCTTGCCGCTGAGATTGACCCGATTGCGACCCACGTGATGGACCCAAAGCGTTTTGATGAGTACGTCGAGCACGAGATGCTCAAGCACTCGAACGACAAGGACCCCTTTTCCATAGAAGCAGCTCGCGCCCACGTCCAGGAATGCGTCGAGAAGGGGCGCATCGTCGTCGCCTTCCGGAATGCTCGTGCATTCACTGAAGAATTCAAGAACAATGGGCGCAACTCAATCTGGTATGAGGAAGACCAGTGATCATGAAACCCACCCAACCCATCAGCCGTGCCCATTGCCTCTCGAACACAGTGGCGGCAGCGGAGCAGATCAATCGGTTGTGCCGGATCCTGCAGGAAAGCTTTCGTGGTAGCGGCCAGTGGATTGGTAGCGAATCCGCTGATTGATTGCGTCCATGCTGAAGTCAAACACTTCGCCGTCGTTGAGGTCGATGAACTGACCCGTTAGGAAGAGGCCGTGTTCGATCGTTTCCACCAGCTGGCCATAGTCGATTCGGTAGAGGTGCGCCTGGTTCCCATAGGAGTCCTTGATGGCCGAGAACAGCGCTGAGAGATTCTCGCTGAATTCATCATCGAACACCTCCTCGGAGGACATACCCTCCGGCAGGTTGTAGGCCGTGGGGCGCAGCAAGGGAACCCCGTCCGGCAGCACGACGTCCGGCTCCGGTGCGTAGACCATCGGGCAGCTGCCACGGGTTTCGAGCATCCACTCCAGAAGCCTGTCTAGCCCCTCCGCATCAACGGTCATCAGCGCCACCTCACCGTCCGCGTCCGGCTGGCTCTTCACCCAGTCGATCGCTTCGATGGCGGCCAGGCCGGGGCCTTCGTCCATCCATGGCAAGAGATCCTGCAGGGAACAACCCTGGAATCCCTCCTCCACGAGGCTGTCGATGTTGCGGGTGCTGGTGATGAGCTGCTCGAGCCACCGCTGGGCCACTGGAGGGAGATCGGTCATGGGGTGGCCGGGAGTGAGGGGGCTGTGGACTCTAGCCCCAACCCAACAGTTGCAGTGGCACTGTTGTCCTCATGGGTGGAGGACCTCCGTCTGGGTCATGCTCTGGGGTCTGCTCAGTTTTGGCCTGGCCACCGGATCACTCGCTGAGCAGGGGTTCGATCCGTGCCAGAAGCGCAGGCAGTTGCTCGCTCAGGGTGATTCACACCTCTTCAAGGTCCACGCGGTCATAGGCATGGATCAGCACATCCCGCATCCCGGCCATCTCCCGCCAGGGAATCTGCGGATGCTGCTGACGAACGGTATCGCTCAGCCGCTTGGTGGCTTCTCCAATGATCTCAAGATTGCGTACCACCGCGTCCTGGAGAACGTCGCTGGCAAAAAATGTTTCGCGATCGGGAATGGGAAATCCCTGAACCCGGCGGATGGCGGTGAGGATGTCGAGAAGGGCATCACAGTCCCTGGGCTTCATCACAGGCGAATCGCATCCAGCTCAGCAGAGGCCAGCGCCGAGGGATCGAGATTGCGACGACGAATCAGATCCACACGGCAGTGCAGTGTGTCTTCAAGAGCTTGCTTCAGGGCGATGCGATCGAGCAGACCTGTATGGGGAGGAAGATCCACCAGCAGATCAAGATCGCTGTCGGGTCCAGCCTGATCGCGGGCCACCGACCCAAAGGCCGCCAGATTTGTGGCGCCATGGGCGGTGGCGATCTCCCTGATCCTTGGGGCCTGAGCCAGCAGGTCGACGAGGCGCATGGCAGCCAAGAAGACATCGGGATTGTAAGAGAAGCGGCTGGGTCCGCTTTGCCTATCCCTTGGCGAGAGGGGGACAGCAGGACCGGAAGGCGCCCTCCGGGGCTCACCGCCACCGATGGTCCCAGGGATTGATCAGATCAAGGCCCAGGCCGGTGAAGTCGCTCACGTTGCGGGTGGCCAGTTGGGCGCCCTGGGCCAGGGCGGTGGCGGCGATCACCGCATCGGCCGTGGCGATCGGCCGTCCCAGTTGCTCCCTCCGGACCAGCAGCTCGCCATACCAGTGGGCGGCCTCCCGGTGGAAGGCCAGTACGCGATCCCCCAGCAGGGCCGTCACCAACGTCTGCCAGCTATCCAGCAGGGCCTGCTTGCGGCGACCCTCCGGCAGCCTGGTGAGGCCGTGCAGGATCTCCGCTTCGTTCATCGCCGTGATGCCCACCGCCGCTGGATCGAGACCATCCGCCCAGGCCAGTACCGCCGGCTCCGGCTGGGGCCGCATCAGTTCGGCGATCACGTTCGTGTCGAGAACGATCACGCCGGCTCCTCGGTGAACACGGCGGCCTCCGCCCTGGAAACCCGCGCCGGCAGATCCAGCTCCACCCCGCCGAGGGCGGCGAAGTGGGCGTGGATGCGACTCCCCAGACCTGGGCTGTCAGAGCCAGCGGATTTCGGGAGCACGGCTTCGCGCAGGATCCTGCGGGCTTCCTCCTCCATGGAGTGGCCATGGCGCGCGGCCTGCAGGCGCAGCTGGGCCTTGGTGGCGTCGTCGAGGTTGCGGATCGTGAGGCTGGCCATGACGACGGCCGCGAAGGCATTGCTGGCAGTGCTTGCAACGCTAGCGCTGGAGGTTGAGTTCGAGCGTTGGGCCCTGGCACGCCCAGATCACGCCTCGCTCAGTGCAGCAGGAACACCGCCAGCAGGCCCCAAACCAGGCCGAGCACATGCATGGCGAGGGGGACGGGCTCATGTGGCGGATAGGACGCCAGCAGTCGCGTGCGGCAGAGCTCCTGCTGGGCCAGGAACAGGGCACAGACCAGGGACAGCAGATAGACCAGCAGCACCCCGAGGTGTTCGAGGGTTTCCGCGATGGCGTCCGGCCCCGGCCCGATCAGGTGCTGGGCGAGGTGGAAGATCTGGCCGGGCAGCTCGGCGCTGAGCATGAACACGAAGAACAGGGCCACCCCTTGGCGTCCCAGGCGGGCGATCTGCGCGGCAGACGGGTGCGCCATCGTTCCGGAGCAGGGGTTGCTCAAGTCTGACCCTGGCTGCAGGTGGAGGCGGTGATCCAGATGCCGCTGAGAGCGGAAAAGGTATAAAACAGCTCGCAATGGATTTGAGTTCGACCCGGTCAAGAGCGAGGCCAACCTGGCCAAGCACGGCATCGATTTCGTCAAGGCTCGAGCCCTCTGGAGCGATCCAGCCCTGCTTGAGGTCCCTGCGCGCACAACTGGCGAGCCGCGCTTCCTCGTGATTGGCAAGATCCATCGCCAGCATGGGTCGGCGGTGATCACCTGCCGCGGCTCGACCATCCGCCTCATTTCTGTCCTTCGCTCCCGCCTGGAGGAGGTCCAGCTCTATGCACAGCCCTGAATTCGATCGCCGCTTCGATGCCGGTCAACCCGTGCTGGAGGCGCTCGATCTCGACGGCGCCCGTCGAGCCCCCGTGAAACAGAAGCGGGTCAACGTGGATTTTCCCCTCTGGATGGTCGAGCAACTCGACCGTGAAGCCTCACGCCTCGGCGTGACCCGGCAGTCGATCATCAAGATCTGGCTCGCGGAGCGACTTGAGCAAGGTCGTCCTGACGCGTCCTCTCAGGCCGGTAGCGGACACCCGTCACCGCTGGAGAGCCGCTGAATCCGCTTGCCACCATCACCTGGAGGCGCTGATCAGGGCTGGGGAGCCAGCAGCTCGGTCAGGTAGCTGGAAAGGCGGAACCCAGCCGGATGGGCATAGACGATGTCGGCGATCTTCCAACTGCCGCCCAGGCCGCGCACCAGCTGATAGCGCAGCTGCTGCGGCGCCTCCGAGGGGCGGTTGCGCAGGCCCGCCTGCACCGCCACCCGGGCTTCCAGTCCGCCGCCGGGGGCGGCGGTGCAGCCCAGCACCTTGGCGCCGAAGGTCGACACCTGGGTGCCGCTGAACAGATCGAAATCAACGAAACGGCCGCTGGCCGGATCGAGCCCATAGGCGCGCTGCAGCTTCTGGTACAGCCCATCAGTGAAGCGGCTTTGCTGGCTCTTGATCTCGGTCGGACCACGCATGTCTTGCCGCGCCACCTGCCAGCGGTAGAGGCCATCGAGCTGGGCCTTCACGGGAGCCGGGCAGGGGGTGAGCGCCACGGCCGCCAACAGCGGCATCAGCTGGGGGAGAGGCATGACGGCGTGCTGGCGTGTCTCATCAGTCGTGGTAGCCACCATGGGTCACTACCGGATCAGGGCCTGCCATGGACACCGCACGTCTGTTCCAATCGGGCCCCAGCCAGGCGGTGCGGCTGCCGAAGGCGTACCGCTTGAGCGGTAGCGAGGTGGTGGTGAAGCATTTCGGCAACGGGGTGCTGTTGCTGCCCATCGATGACCCCTGGCAAACCCTGGAGGCCGGGTTGGCCGCCTTCGAGCCGGGCTTTGTGATCACGCGTGAGCAGCCGGAGGGCAGATCTGTGAAGTGATCAGCCCATGATTCTGCTCGACACCAACATCTGCATGACCATCATCAACGCCAAACCAGCCGCGGTACTGGAGCGGCTCGATGCGCAACCGCCAGGCCCTGGAGATGTTCCTGGCCCCTCTCACGATTCTCCCTTTCGACGAGCGCGCTGCCTGGGCCTATGGAAAGCTGCGTGCGGACCTGGAGCGCCGGGGCACTCCCATTGGCTCCCTCGACACGATGATCGCAGCCCATGCCCGGAGCCTGCAGGCCACGCTGATCACCAACAACACCCGGGAGTTTGCCCAGGTGAGCGGCCTGCAGCTGAGCGGGTGAGTCCACCCAGGGCCATGGGGCACCTGCGGCGGTTAGGGATCCGCCAGTAGGCCGGCAGCAGGGCTCGATCAAGGCCAGGAAGGTTTGCCAGGGAACCGTGGCCTCCACCTCATCCAAGAAGCGTTGGCGACGCGTCCTCTTTTTGGCGTGAATGTGCTGGTGGTCCGAAAAGCCCAGCTGGAGGGGGACGGCCTTCGTTCCAGCCTCAGCCAGCCTCAGTCTTGAATCTCGGTTGATCTTAGTACGTTTTTCAGATATTCCCTAGGGTTCAATGCTGCTGGCTCGCTAAAACTGTAATTCGCTGTCATTCGCGCTCAATGGTTCACGCTGAACTTATGGAGCCAGCGATGGAGGTCTCTGCGATCCTCCCATCGAATCAGCTGACCATTCACTTTCAACCCATCGTCTCCCTCAAGCAAGCCTCCGTGGTGGGCCTGGAGGCCCTCGCGCGCCCGGCGCTCATGGGTGTCGGACAGAAGTTCGCCAAGGCCCGCAAGGCTGGGAAGCTGCTGGAGCTGGATCGCCGCTGCCGCATCCGGGCCATGGAGGCCTACCGGGATCTCCACTTGCCCCGGTCCCGGCGCCCCTTTCTGTTTCTCAACTTTGAAACGTCATTGATCGACGAGGGAGTGGAAGGCTCGGGAGCCTTGCTCGAGGCCACCGAAGCCACGGGTCTGCAACCCAGCGACATCGTGATCGAGCTCAACGAAACCAAGGTTCAGGACATGCTGACCCTGAAACGCTTCGTGGAGCGCCATCGCGAATTGGGTTTCCTGATCGCCATTGACGACTTGGGATCCGGCCACAGCAACCTGCCACGCATCGCCGAATTGCGGCCCCACATCATCAAGCTCGACCGCAGTCTCATCGCCGGAGTCGACCGCGACTTTTTCAAGCAGGAAATGATGAAGTCGCTGATCTTACTTGGAAAGACCATCGGCACTCTGGTGCTGGCTGAAGGGGTGGAAACCCAGGCAGAATTGGACACCTGCGCCGCCCTCGGAGCAGAGTTCTTCCAGGGCTATCACTTTGCGCGCCCCAAGCCAGCGGCCAACCTGCACCTGGCGGCCCTGCACCCAGTGCTGATGGAAGCCTCCCGCCGGCAACGGGTCAAAGCCGTGGCCGCCATCCAGGCCCGCCAGATGGAGGGCCTCGATCTGATCCATCTGGCCCGCGAAGGGTGTGAAGGCCTACGTCACATCCCTGCCCAGATGTTCGACGGCGCCCTTGCCCACTGGGTCGGCACCAACACCATGATCGAAGCGGCCTACGTGCTCGATGGCGACGGACTGCAGATCAGCAACACGCACCTGGGCCAGGGTCTCCCCCCGTCAAGGAACCGCCTGTTCACACCCGCCACGCGGGGCACCGACCACGCCAACAAGGAGTATTTCTTCAGCCTGATTGACACGGGTCTCCAGGAGCACATCACGGACACCTACATCAGCCTGGCCACCGGCCAGCGCTGCCGCACCGTGGCCACGAGGTTGGAGCACGCCAGCGGCGCTTCCTTCGTGCTCTGCATTGATCAGCGCCTCAAACCCTGATCTGATCGCCAGAACACCACCAGTCCACGGTCCTGCTGATGCAACGGTCGACTCCAGACCACGAGGCCGTGATCGAGCGGTACCGGGCCAGCCCCCTGCAGGCGCAGTGCAGGCTGATCCCGGCTTGCGCCGCAAGGTTCTTGAGCTGCACGCCCCCATCGTGAGGCCGACGAATCAGGGTGGTCATGCCTGGGGTGTGAGGTCCTGGGAGGGGCGGTGACACCCCGACCCTGGCGACCTCACACCCCTTCGTCGGCTGAACAACCTGCTGAGACAGCACACCTAGGCCGTTGAGCTCAGGGTTGCCCGTGGCCTCAGGCGCACGACGCAAGGCCATGGGTGCATCCCTCCACCGCATACGCCTTGACGCGAGGATGGACCTCCCCGACCCCCACAGATCCGCCATGGCTGCCCTGGCCCTGCCGCCCACCTCGGCCTATCCGAGTGATCCCAAGGCCCTGGAACGGGACCGCCTCGATGCGCTCTATCTGGAGCTGCGCGGCAACTACAAGAGCCTGATGATCAGCCGCGGCATCCACCGCAGCCGGGCCGAACGCCAGGGGGAGCAGCTGCGCGAGCTGAGCCAGCGGCTGCGGACCCTGGCGATGCGGGAGGCGAGCGTGAAGGCGGAGGCCTACGCGATGCTCGAGATCGTCACCGATGTGGTGGAGCATCTGGAGGATGCGGGCGATGAGGTGAGCGTCGCCTTCGGCGAGTATCAGCGAGGCCGGCGGGCGTACAGCGGTGGCGGCGGCATCGCCCGGCTGGTGCAGGCGGTGATCCGCTTCCTGAACCGCTGGCGAGGCGGCAAGGAGCGCTTCGAAGAGCTGTCGGCCCGGCAGCAGGCCCTGAGGGGCGCCCTTGAGACCAACGCTGAGCCGGTCGATGGGCAGGATCGCTGAGGCGCTGCGCAGCAATCTGCGCGAGCTGGCCCAGGCCGATGCCCGGCTGCTGCGGGAGCTGGATGGGGCGCTGCCGACCGATGGGATGGAGGAGCTCACCATCAAGCAGCTCAAGGAGCGTTGCCGTCAGCGGGGGCTCAAGGGCACCAGCGGCCTGCGCAAGGCTGAGCTGATCCGCCGGCTGCGGGATGGGCCGTCGGCACCGGCCGCCCTGCAAGGAAGCAAGCCGACGGGGCTGGAGGCCCGGCTGGATCGCATGGAGGCCCTGCTGCTGCGCATCGCGGCCCACCTGGGGGTGGAGTGACGAGCCAGTGGAGCCGAGCCACCTCATTCGAGGCAAGGGGCTCCCATTGGCCGCGGCTGAGGCGTGCTGGGCTCAAGGAGGAGGAGACGCGTGACCGTTCAGGCCAGGCCCAGCGAAGCCACCAGCGCCATCCAGGAGGCCCTCAATGGGAACGCCCTGCGGCGCAGTCGGTCGGCAAGAGCCGCACGTTCTTTGAACAAACGGCAGGGCGCAGGCTCGCATCGATCTCCACCCCTGGCAAAGGATCGCCCTGGTGCTGCGTGTTTCCGAGCATCCCATGCGATCAGGTGGATGTGCAGGTGGAAAGCCATTCCCTGGAAGTGGCCTTCCGATGTCTGAGTCTCTGGTCATGATCTGCCCTCAGAACGGCCGCTCCTATGCCCTTCCGCTTCCGCCGCAGCGCCCGCCTCGGCCCCCTGCGCTTCAACTTCACAGGCAGCGGCCTCAGCTCCATCTCGGTGGGCGGCCGCGGGGCGTCGTTCAACATCCCGGTGGTCCGCTCCGGCGGCGCCCGCACCACCGTGGGACTGCCCGGCACCGGCCTGAGCTGGAGCGTCGAGCACACCCCCGCCGCGGGCCTGCCCAACAGCCGCCGCCTGCGGCCCGGCCAGCTGGACGCCTTCCAGCAGGAGTGCCTGGGTCTCCTGCAGAAGCAGCTGTTCGCGGCCGGCTCCCGGGGCCGGCAGCTCTGGGAGCTGAACCTGATCCCCCGCCTGCTGGCCGACCCCGCCCTCGGCGTCCGCACCCAGGGCCTGCTGGCCGTGATTGAAACGCCGGAAGCACTGCAGGCCTACCTGCTCCGGGCCCGCAGCCAGGACGACGTCAAGCGCCGGGCCCATCGCTGCGTGGAGGCGGTGCAGGAGGCGCTGCGCCTGGCGAAGGCCCGGGGCTGGCTCGTGGCGTAGGCCGCCGCAGCCCTCACCCCCCCAGCACCCCCCGCACAAACCGATCACCCCACCCCACCGCCGTCGCCCAGTTCTCCGCCTCGCTCAGCCCTGAGCTGCGTGTGGGCTTGAAGCTGTGGTCCCCACTGGGGATCCAGCCCAGCTGCACCGCCGGCGAGAGGCTGTAGCCCTCCACCTCCTCCCGCCGCCCGAACGGGTCCCGCTCCCCCTGCAGGATCAGGGTGGGCGTGCGCAGGGCGGCCAGGTGCTCGGTGCGCAGCTGCAGCGGCTTGCCGGGCGGGTGGAAGGGGTAGCCCAGGCACAGGCAGCCGCGCACCCCGTCGCTGGCGGCCAGCTCGTCCACCAGCAGGCTGGCCACCCGCCCGCCCATCGACTTGCCGCCGATGAACAGCGGCCGCTGGGGGTTCGCATCCGTCTCCAGCCGCACCTGTTGGCGGAAGGCCTCCTGCAGCACCGGCATCCGCTCGGGCCCCTGGCGGCGGCCCGTCTCGCGCATCCGGGCCATGTAGCCGAACTCGAAGCGCACCACCCGCCAGCCCGCCCCGGCCAGTCCGCCGGCGATCGTCGCCATGAAGGGGCTGTCCATCGGTGCCCCGGCCCCATGGGCCAGCAGCACGGTGGCCGGCGCGTCGGCGGGGCCGTCGATCAGGCGGGGGTCGGAGCTGGTGCCCATACAGTCAGACCATGACACGCCGGATCGGCCACATGCTGCGTCGCGCTGCACGGCTTGGGGCCATGGGGGCCTTCCTGCTGCTGGCGGCCGGATCGGCATGGGCGCCCGCATCGGCCTGGGCCGATGGCCGCGGATCCACCCCGGTGCTCCGCCTCGACGGCATCGGCCCGTTGCGTCTCGGCATGGGCCGCGCCGACGCCGTCGCCACCGGCTGGCTCTCCGATCCTGGCCCCGGTTGTGAGCTGGGCGGGCCACCCGTGCCTGTCGTCTACAAGCTCAAGGGGCCCAAGGCCCCGCCCGGCGTCGCCGGCACGGTGCAATTCGAGCAGGGGACACTCCGTGTGATGGCCTTCTCGGCCGGCGTGCGGACGACGTTCGGCGTCGCCCTTCCCGGCGGCACCGTGAACGATCTGGTGAAGCGCGCCCGCGCCGCCGGATTGTCTGCCACCTCGGCCTACGACGAGACCTTCGCCGGGCGGTTCGTCACGGTGAACCGGGGCGGCCAGCAGGTGCTCGGTGCGTTTGCCACCAAGAGCGCGATCGACACGATCGCGGTGCCCTACGTGCCCGTCTGCGAGTAACGCCCGCGAGCCTCCCAGGCACCAGAATCCACGGGCCTGCCTTCCAGCCATGGGCGCCATCCTGCTCACCGTCGTCACCGTGCTGCTGGGTTACGGCCTGGGCAAGGGCGTGCCTCGCCTGGTGCAAGGCTCGGGCCGGCTGGCGCGCCGCTCCCGTTTCAGCCAGCTGGCCTTCGGCTGCCTGCTGCTCGTTCCCTGGCTGGTGGGCATCGCCCTGGTGGTGCAGATCCCCCTGAACTTCGGGCTGCTGCTGCCGGCGATCGGCTACGGGGCCGGCATGGCCTGGGGCCGCCGCAAGGTGGGGCTGTAGCTGTGCGGAACAATCGCCCCTGACGAAAGCCCACGGCCTCTGGCCATAGGCTCGTCCTATCCGTTCTTCCCTGAAGCGATGGCCATGCGTGCCGTGAGCGTCAGCGGTCTCAAGAACAATCCGTCCGAGGCCCTGCGACAGGCGAAGACCGACATGGTCGTGGTGCTCAACCGCGACCATCCCGACGCGCTGCTGATGGGCCTCGACCAGCAGGGGCTGCTGCAGGCGCCGGGAGTCAGGCCAGCCCTGGCCACGGCCCTCTTCCGCGAAGGCGAGCTCTCGCTGGCCCGCGCCGCCCGCGTGGCCGCGATGGACACCGCCACCTTCATCGCCCACCTTTCGCGACTCGGAATCGCGGCGATCCGCCTGACCGAAGCCGAAACCCGCGCCGATCTCGACACCCTGGAGCAATGGCTGCAATCGTCATCAGCGACGCCAGCCCCCTGATTGGCCTGGCCCGTCTGCGGGGCCTGATTCCATCGGCCCGGGCGGTGTTTGTTGGCCTGCACAGCAGTGACTTCCGCATCGCTCCAACCGTGATCACCACCGTTCTGAAGCGCTGCGGGGAAATCGACGACGATTCCACCAGCTGAAACCTCACCGCGGCAACTGCGATTCCAGCTCCCGCAGCCGGCCCTCCAGGGCCTCGATCCGCTCCAGGTAGGTGAGGGCCAGGGCCATCCCGGACACGTTGAGGCCGAAGTCGTCGCGCAGGCGGGCGGCGCGGCGGGCCAGGCGCACGGTGCGCACATGGAACGTCCAGACCGGCGCGTGCTGGGCGCAGCGGAACACCCCGAACTGCACCAGCTCGCTCACCTCCTCGTGGCACAGGCCCGAAGCGGCCAGCAACTCATCGAGCGCCACGGTGCAGGCCTCGTCGTCGTCGGGGATCAGCAGGTCGTCAGCCATCGGTGGGTCCTTCGAGGTGGTGGCGGGGGCTGAAGGAGGAAGCTTCGGCGAGTTCGCGGTACAGCGCCTGCTCCCGCTCACCGATCGTTTCGGGCAGGACGATCTGAATCACACCGTAGAGATCGCCCGCGCCCTCGCGCCGGTGGGGCAGGCCCTTGCCGGCCAGGCGCAGCTTCTGGCCGCTGCGCATCCCCGGCTTGAGGCTCACCGCCACCGGGCCATCGAGGCTGGGCACCGTGATCGCGGCCCCCAGGGCCGCCTCCCAGGGGGCGATCGGCAGCTCCAGGTAGAGGTCGTGGCCCACGGCCCGGAAGCGGGGATGGGGCGCCAGCCGCACCTCCAGATAGAGATCGCCGGGGGCACCGCCGGCGATGCCGTCGCCCCCTTTGCCCGGCACCCGCAGCCGCTCCCCCTCCACCACGCCACGGGGCACCCGGATCCGGCCGCTGCGGCTCTGCTTCTCCACCCGGCCATCGGCCCCCAGCACCGGAACGCTGAGCGAGAACGACACCTCGGTGCCGCGGGCGGCCTGCTCGAGGGTCAGCTCGGTGGCCACCTCCACGTCCTGGCCGCGGATCGGGAACGCGGCCCCCTGCCCCCGGGGGCCGCCGGCGCCACTGAAGCCCCCGCCACCAAAGCCGCCACCACTGCCCCGGCCGAAGCCCATCTGCTCGAACAGATCGGCCAGGTCCACCTCCTGCGGACCGCCGCCGCCGCGCGAGAAGCGTGTCTCCCACTCCGGCGAGGGATGGAATTCATCGCCGGGACGGTGGCGGCCGAGGTCGTCGTAGGCCTGGCGTTTCTCCGGATCCGAGAGGGTCTGGTAGGCCTCGCTGATCTCCTTGAACTTCTCTTCGGCGCCCTCCTCCTTGGCCACATCGGGGTGGTACTGGCGTGCCAGCTTGCGGTAGGCCTTCTTGATCTCCTCGGCGCTGGCGCTGCGCTCCACCCCCAGGCTGGCGTAGTAGTCCTTGAACTTCATCGCAGCGTCCCCGCCCGGTGCCCGGGATCGGGGCCATCCTCCTATGCCCCTGCTGATCGCCCTGGCGGCGGTGGCCTTTCTCTATGCCTCGGTGGGCCATGCCGGCGCCTCCGGCTACATCGCGGTGCTGGCCCTGGCGGGCCTGCCGGCCCCGGAGATCCGCGCCATCGCCCTGGTGCTCAACGTGCTGGTGGCGAGCGTCGGCACGCTGCAGTTCGTCGCGGCCGGCCACTTCCGCCGGGATGTCTTCGTGCCCCTGGCCCTGGCGTCGGTGCCGGCGGCCCTGGTCGGTGGGGCCATCGCCCTGCCGGCGGCCCTGCTGCGCCAGCTGATCGGGGCGGTGCTGCTGTTCTCCGCCTGGCGACTGGCCGGTGGCGCCACCCCGAGCGATCCGGGGGCGATGCGGGTGCCCCGCCGCCCGGTCGTGGCCCTCACCGGCGGCACCCTGGGCCTGCTGGCGGGCCTCACCGGCACCGGCGGCGGCATCTTCCTGACGCCCTGGATGATCCTGCGCTCCTGGCTGCTGCCGAAGCAGGCGGCGGCCGTGTCGGTGGCCTTCATCTTGGTGAACTCGCTCGCCGGCCTGGCGGGCCTGCTGCTGCGCCAGGGCGTCGCCGCCCTGCCGGAACCTGGGGCTCTGGCTCCGCTGGCGGCGGTGGTGCTGGTCGGCGGCACGCTGGGGGCCTACGGCGGCAGCCGGCGCTTTTCGCCGCTGTGGATCCGCCGCCTGCTGGCCGTGGTGCTGGTGATCGCCGCATGGAAACTGCTGGCCGGCTGAACCTGGGGCGGCCGTTCAGCCGGTCGGGCGGGGCTGGAACTGGCGCCGCAGCCACAGCGACACATAAACCAGCGCCACCAGCACCGGCACCTCGATCAGCGGGCCCACCGATCCGGCCAGGGCCTGGCGGGAGCTGACCCCCCAGACGCTGATGCTGACGGCGATGGCCAGCTCGAAGTTGTTGCCGGCGGCGGTGAACGCCAGGGTGGCTGTTTTCGGGTAGCTGAGCCCGTTGCGGCGCCCCACCGCGAACGCCACGCTCCACATGATCGCGAAGTAGAGCAGCAACGGCACCGCCACGCCGGCCAGCCGCAGCGGATCGGCGGTGATCGCCTGGCCCTGCAGGGCGAACATCACCACGATCGTGAACAGCAGGCCGTAAAGCGCGAACGGGCTGATGAAGGGGAGGAAGCGCTGCTCGTACCAGCGGGGGCCTTTGAGCCGCAGGCCGATGCGGCGGCTGAGGTAGCCCGCGGCCAGCGGCAGCCCAAGGAACACCAGCACCGCCGCGGCGATCTCCACCATCGAGAAGGCCACATCCTGGGTGGCCAGCCCCAGCCAGCCGGGCAGGATCTTGAGGTAGAAGCCACCCAGCAGGGCATAGGCCAGCACCTGGATGATCGAATTGATCGCCACAAGCAGGGCGGCCGCCTCCCGGTCACCCTGGGCCAGATCGATCCAGATCAGCACCATGGCGATGCAGGGGGCCAGGCCGATCAGGATCAGGCCGGTGCGGAACTCCGGCTGCGTGGGCAGGAACAGCCAGGCGAGGGAAAACATCAGCGCCGGCCCCAGCCCCCACACCAGCAGCAACGAGAGCCGCAGCAGGCGCCGATCCCGCGCCGCCCGGCCCAGCTCCTCGTAGTGCACCTTGGCCAGCACCGGGTACATCATCAGCAGCAGCCCCAGGGCGATCGGCAGGGAGGTGTTGCCGATGCGCACGGCATCGAGCCAGCCCTGGATGGCCGGGAACCAGCGGCCCAGCAGCAGGCCGCCGGCCATCGCCAGCAGGATCCAGAGGGGCAGGTAGCGGTCGAGCAGCGACAACCGGGCCAGCACGGCCCTGTCCTCGTCCATGCGATGACCCCGCTGATTGCATCAACACTAGTTGATCGATTTCTGGCGTCTGCGGCCCTCGCTGACATTGCTTTCCGTGAGGGACGGCCAGCCATGGGGGGCCTCGCCGTCCACCACCTGCAGACTGCGCCCGGCCCCACCACCGAGCGCTTCGCCGCATGACCCGTCCCGATGCCCTGCTGGTGACCCAGGCCGTCTCGGCCGCCGCCGCCGTCCTGAACGTCCAGGCGATCACCCGGCTCTCGGTGTACCGGGCGCCCCAGTCGATCCGGATGCTGATCGAGCTGCGCTTCGCCTCGGTGCCGGTGGTGGAGCTGTTCCGCCTGGTGTCGGGGGACCCGCGGCTCGACATGGTGCCGGCGAATCTCGAGGCCGTGCGCTTTCCGCTGCTCGCCGGGGCGGGAACCCGGTTCTTCGTGGCCTTCGAGGGGCTGCGCCCCGCCAGCCGCTACTGGTACCAGATCCAGGCGGGCGGTGGACGGGTGGTGCGGCTGGGATCCCTGATGACGGGCTGGGCGGCCACCCTCGATCGCCTGGTGGAGTTCGATTTCAGCGTCGCCACGCTGACCATGGACGGCGACGGGGGCAGCCGCGGCGAGGTGGCGTTCTGCGCCGTCATCTACGACGGGGAGGGGGAACGGCGCCGGGTGTTCGGCGCCCGCGAAAGCCGCTCCGACGGCGGTGGGCTGCCCTTCTCGCCCCGCTATCCCCGCCCGGCGGGTCCCCCCTTCTCGCTGCGCGCCGCCCCCGACAACCTCACCCTGCTCTGCGGCGCCGATGAGGACGACCAGTCGGATCTGTCCTTCGGGCTCAACCTCGACCCCGGCGGCGGCTGGATCCCCGTCTCCCCGCCCGCGGGCCCGGACTCCGGCGCGACCGAGAACCACGACTTCGCCTACGCGGTGCACCAGCTCACCAACCTGCCGACCACGCCAGGCAGCACCGAACTGGACCCCATCCTTTTCCGCACCCGGCCCGGCCTGCTGGCCTTCGATGCGGTCTGGTCGGTGCGCGTCAGCGTCCTCGATCCGTTCCCCACCGCCCGGGAGGTGATCCCCCGCCTCACCCCCCGGCAGCGGCTGCTGGCGCCGGGGGAGGGAGCCCGCCTGCTCGGTCCCGATGGCCGCCGCCGCCTGATCGCCCTCAGCCAGGACGGGGTGCGGATCGGCACCGGCCGCCGCGACCGGGAGCGCTGGACCCTGCTGCAGGGGCCCCGGCCGCGTCGGCTGCTGCTGGAGGCCGGCCCCGACGGCGGGCTGGATCTGGTGCTCTGGGACGGGGAGGGCCAGGTCCATGCCGCCCTCGATGGGCTGGGCGGCGGTGGCTCTGGCGAGCTGGAGGGCCCCGCCGCCTGGATTCCCCTCGGCGGCCCTTTTGCCGCCCCTCCCCTGGCGCTGCGCGATGGCCAGGGCCAGCTGCAGCTGTTCGCCATTGATGGGGAGGGCCTGCTGCGCTGCCGGCCCGTCGACCGCGAACCCCGCGACTGGCGGGCCATCGGCGGACCGTTCCGGGGCACCCTGGTGGGCTGGGAGCCGCAGGATGGCCCCCTCACCCTGGCGGCGGAGGACGGCGACGGCCGCTTCTGGGTGGGCACCGCGGCGGGCGACAACTGGCGGCCCTACGGCGCCGGCCACCGGCACCTGGTGGCCGGCTATGGCGAGGCCGGCGGGGATGGCCGGCTGGTGGCGATCGACGACGACGACGCCCTCTGGGTGCGGCGGCTGGATCCCGACGCCGACTGGGAGGCACTGGGCTCGCTGGAGGAACCCCCCGCTGTGTCCCCGGAAGCCCCGCCAGCGTCGGGCTGCGGGGAGCAGGGATAGCGCCGGCGACCGCCGGAGCTCTGGGCAGGGCCCTCCTCCCTGCTCGCCAGTCCGGCTATCCGCCTCGGCCCACGGCTTGGGTCAGAAGATCGCCAGCTGGTCCAGTTGGCCCCTGAAGCCCGTGATGTCCAGGAGGGCGTCCCTGGTGAACGAGAAACCCGCTTCGCCGTCGTTGATCGCCAGGAAGGTACGCAGGCTGCCGCCGCGATCGGTGAAGGTGAAGGTGGCAGCTCCACCGCTGGAAGTGGCGGTCAGAGCCGGAAAGCTGGCAGGGGTGAGCAGCTCGGCGATGGCAGCCGCACTGAGTTCCGACACCTCAGCAAGGACGGCGGGATTCACGGCCTCGGAGGGGCGGCGTGCCACCGGCGCATCGATGGTGTCGAGGCCGGTCATCAGATCGGTGATGCGATCGATGGGCACGTCGGGAGTGGCAGGCAGCAGGGATTGAGCCAGGGAGGTGATCAGGAACGTGTCGGCGCCGTTGCGGCCGGTGAGCTGATCCACGCCGCTGGTGAACGGGAGGACGTCGTTGGCGGCGGTGCCCGTCACGGTGTTGAGGGTGCGGACGTCGTAGGTGCTGGTGCCGGCAAAGGGGTTCCCCGCGGCATCGGTCAAGGACCCCGCAGGAAGGGTGAGGACGTAACGGGTGTTCGGCGCCAGGTCGCGGGTGGGGTTGATCGTCAGCAGCGGGCCGCGGATCGTTATCCGTGAACTCGTGGCGGCATCGAAGCTTTCGCTGATGGGTCCCGTGGCCGAACCCACCCGTAACTGGATCGTGCCTGAACCGCGCTGAATGGTCTCCGAGAAGCGAAGGATGAAGTTCGCGCCAGGGTCGACACCTTCGGCGCCGTCGGCGGGACGGGTGGCAGTCAGTGTCGCTGCGGTGGTGTCGAGGGTGAAACGGTGGACTGCCGAGGAGGAGCCGAGATTGCCGGCGGCATCCGTCACCCGAGCGGTGAGGGCATAGATGGTGCCCGCGGTGGCGGGAAGACTCGGGGTGAATGACCAGGTTCGGTTGGTGTTGTTCACCGGGGCCGTGCCCAGCAGGGTGGCGCCGTTGTAGAGGCGGAGGGTTTCGCCGCGGGCGAGCGCTTCGCTGAGGGTGCCGGTGATGGTGGGGGTCCTGTCATCGGTGCGACGGCCGGGGCCGACCGTGCCCTGGATCGGCCCGGCGTTGTCGCTGATGAGCTGGATCGCTGCGGTTTTGCTCGGCGGGGTGGTGTCGAGGGTGAACCGGCGGACTGCTGAGGAGGAACCGAGATTGCCGACGGCATCCGCCACCCGAGCTGTGAGGGCATAGGTGGTGCCCGCCGTGGCGGGAAGTCTCGGGGTGAATGACCAGGTTCGGGTGGTGTTGTTCACCTGGGCCGTGCCCAGCAGGGTGGTGCCGTCGTAGAGGCGCAGGGTTTCGCCGTTGACGAGCGCTTCGCTGAGGGTGCCGGTGATGGTGGGGGTCCTGTCATCGGTGCGACGACCTGGGCCGACCGTGCCCCGAATCAGCCCGGCGTTGTCGCTGATGAGCTGGATCGCTGCGGTTTTGCTCGGTGGGGTGGTGTCGAGGGTGAAACGGCGGATGGCCGATGGGGCGCCGAGATTGCCGGCGGCATCCGCCACCCGAGCGGTGAGTGCATAGATGGTGCCCGTGGTGGCGGGAAGACTCGGGGTGAATGACCAGGTTTGGGTGGCGTTGTTCACCTGGGCCGTGCCCAGCAGGGTGGTGCCGTCGTAGAGACGCAGGGTTTCGCCGTTGACGAGCGCTTCGCTGAGGGTGCCGGTGATGGTGGGGGTCCTGTCATCGGTGCGACGACCTGGGCCGACCGTGCCCTGGATCAGCCCGGCGTTGTCGCTGACCGCCCTGATCGACGCCCTCGCCTGGGGTTCCGAAGTGGCCAGCGTGAAGGAGCGCAGAGCGGAGGGTGCGCCGAGGTTGCCAGCGGCATCGACGACTCGAGCGGTTAGGGCATAGGAGGTGCCAGCGGAGCGGAGGCCGGGAGGCTCGGAGTGAACGACCAGGTTCTGGCGGTGTTATCGACGGCGGCGTTGCCGAGGACGGCTGTGCCGTTGAAGATCTGCAGGGTTTCACCGCTGGCGAGCGGCGCCGAGAGGGTGCCTGTGACGGTGGGGCTGCGGTCGTCGGTGCTGGCGCCCTCGGCGAGCGGGCCCTGGATCGGACCGAGGTCATCGGCGATGGCCGTGATGGCGGCGGTCGCCAACGCCGGTGCGTTCACGGTGATCGTGACAGCAGCAGCAGCACTGACTCCACCCTGGGGATCAAAAGCAATCCAGCCAAAACTGTCGGTGCCAACAAAGTCGGGGTTGGGCGTGTAGCTGAGTTTGGCAAGGTCGGCCGCATTAATCTGCTGTCCTTGCGCCACACTGATGCCATTGATTCGGAGTGTGCCATTGGAAGGCAAGGAAGCAGTTTGAATCCGATCCAATGGGTCGGCATCGGGATCCGAAAAGGCATTGCTGAAATCCGTGGCTTGGAAGGCCAAAGCGAAATTTCTGGTGGCACTTTTGCTGATCGCGGCAATGACAGGGGGGGTATTGGTTGTCCCTAAAGAACCGAGATCATTCGCACCAAGGGCTGCTTTGTTTCCAAGATTGGCGAACTGACCGCCGCTGCCAAGGTCAGCACCACTGCCATTCTGGTTGTAGAAGAGATTGCCCGTCGCCCTGCTGTACACGATGAAGGCACTGCTGGAGGCAACATCGGAATCATTGGCAACGCTGGCGAAAGACAGCCCAGCCGTGAAGGTGAGAGGATCAAGAATCAGTCGATCCTTGCCCGCCTCAAAGTCGGCGATGGTATCGATGCCAAGGTCGACGGAGACAAACGAACGACCGGAAGCAAAGATGAATTGATCATTTCCGCCATATCCCGTGATCGTATCGTTGCCTGCCAAGCCCTGGAAGACATCATCTGCTTGCCAGCCAGAAAATGAATCGTTCTTACTCGTGCCTGTGATCTGATAGCGCTCAATCTTGAATGCACTGATCGAGTCCAGCGCCGCTCCGTTTGCGCTCTTGCGCTGATAGCTTGCATTGCTGATCAGACCCGTGGCGCCGCCACCAAACGTGGACCCAATCAGTGCTCCTGTGGAGGCATCATCCGTCAATGAGTAGTCAAGAATCAGCAGGTCATCCCCTTCCCCACCATCGACGGAGTCGACGCCAACACCTGAATTGATCGTGTCGTTCCCAGCTCCCGTGAAAATTCTATTTTCAATTGAAGAAGCATTGTAGAGTGCTGATGACAGGCGTTCCCGTTGAATGATCAGGTCGTTACCGCTGCCGCTTGTGAAGTTGCGAAGGTATTCAAAGTTCTTCGCATAGGTCCCGTCTGCGAACGTGATATTGTTCGACTGGCCACTGATGAATACGATGTCAGCCGTCTGATTGGAAAAGTCGGCGGAAAGTGTATCGATGCCTGCGCCGCCATCAAATTGATCGCGCAGATTCGCATCAAATCCTGCAAAACCATAAAAGCGATTGGCAATTTCGTCGTCGCCTTCGCCACCAAGAATCACATCATTGCCAATGTTGGATTGATTGCTTGAAGCCCCTACGATAAAATCATCACCTGCTCCTCCAAAGAACGTATCATCCCCAAGCATGCCAGAGAGAACATCGTTCTTGCTCGTGGCCGTAACGTATAACCGCTCAATATTGCTAAAGCTTACATACTCAGGATTAGTGACCTGGGCATTCTTCGCAAGCCGTTGTATAAAGCCAACTCCCTGCACCAAGAGACCGTCACTTCCTGAAATGCCGCCACCGGTAACACCTTGATAAACAGCATCATCCCCGATGGAATAGTCAACAATCAGCAAATCATTGCCGCCACCGCCATCGACAGAATCCTGTGTTGTGAAGCCAACTAACCCTGCAGGGGTATAACCCGCTCGATTGAACGTGAGAATGGTCTGCGAACCCACAACCGATCGCTCGTCCGGGAGAGCGCGACTAAGCCCGGGACTGAAAATATTGTCCTTGTCATTGCCAATCAGCGTGTCACTGTACTTGGTTCCAATCACATTTTCAATGTTGGCAATCGTCTCGGCCACTGTGGTGATCAAGGGACCATCAAAGTCGTTCACCTTGGAAAGCTGAAGCACGCTCAGCGTGCTGCTGGCAGAAATAAATCGGGAGAAGTATTTATTGGTAACACTGTCATACGTCCTTGTGGCTTTCACAAACCCACCTGTCAAACCCGTCTTCAAGTCGACAATGACACTATTTGACGACGTGCTGTAATCCAACGTGTCATTTCCATCTCCGCCATCGATGGAATCCGCACCTGCACCGCCATCAATGAAGTCGTTGCCGGAACCCGCCTCAATGGCATCCCTGCCTTCGCCAGAATAGATTGAATCATTGCCAGCATTCGTTTTGAGAAGATTGCTGTAGTCTTCGTCCGCAGGTCCATCGAGACGAATGAAGTCCGATCCGGAGCCAGTAAAAAAGTCACCGAGCCTCTGGAAGTTGAGAGCTGTGTCTCCATTGGCAAACGACAGACTGGTCGTCGTTCCTGCGATGAATGAGATATCAACATTCTGATCGGAATAATCGGCCGACAGCCGATTGGTGCCCGCTTCCCCGTCCAGCAGATCGATGCTGCCGAGATCAAACGTCCGCAGGTGATCATTGCCATCGCCACCTTTCAGAGTGTCAAACCCTGATCCGCCATCAAGATCATCATTACCCGCGAACCCTTCTAAGAAGTTGTTGTCAATACTTCCAATTAGCGTATCAGTGAAACCCGAGCCTGCAACATTTTCGATGCTAACAAACTGATCCCCATTGGCATCACCACCTAGGCCACTATTTGAAGCGAGATTAACATTAACGCCTGATGCCGAACTGAAATAGCTGATCCAATCCGAGCCCACGCCGCCATCCAACCGATCCGCACCTGAACCACCAACCAGAAGATCAATCCCCTCCCCGCCTTCCAGGGTGTCATTACCACCAGCTCCGCTAAAGATGTTCTCAGCGTCATTGCCCTTCAAGACGTCATTAAAGTCCGTGCCTTCAATCTCTTCAATATTGATGAGCTGATCACCAATGGCATCACCTTGTATGCCAACGAGAACACCATTGATGCTATCAATAATGATGCCAGAACTGGCTCCTTTCCTGTAACTGGCTATATCATAGTCTTCTCCGCCATCCAGCGTATCCGCTCCAGCCCCACCATTAAGGACATCGTCATGATTGCCACCATCGAGATAATCGTCTCCAGCTCCACCGTGGAGAACATCATCACCATTATCTCCTTGGATCGTATCGTTGCCACTGCCTCCAGTTAATCGGTCGCCATGCTCATCTGTCCCTTCATTGCCCCCACTCAGGACTGCCGGTGTCAACACCTTGGCGTCAATGGTGATGACATCACTTAGGGCACCGCCTTTTGCGTCAATCTTATTGACATTGCCATAGGCTTTAGCGATCCCTGAATAGCCTATGACTAAAGTGGAATTATCTGGAGCTCCGAATCCATAGTCTACGGTAAATGACTCAGCATCATCTATGCCGTTGATGCCATTGATCAACCGCTGGGAAGCCGTAGGCCCCATATTTAACGAAAGCGCTCGGTCTTGCAACAAGGTTGCCAACACCGACTCCTTCGCCAACCGAGCCCTTTCGGCCTCTGTACAACCAAGACTCAAATCTAAAATTGTGACTTCATCAATATCAAATCTCTTTTTGACGTTAAATGGGCCAATCCCAACCTTTATATAGGCATTCAGAACCCCAGATATCTTGCCAGTTACGGGATCAAAGATGCAGCCGGGATCAAATTCGTTAAGATGCAGCTTGCCATCGTTATTGGGGTCGTTGATGCCGAGAAATAGATTACTGCTTATCCCACCTCCAATGCCACCTGAGGCCAGCCCTATATTAGCTCCGCCGGAAGCGTTAAAGCTTGCATTGATCAAGGCACCGGATTTGCGTCCGAACGGCCCTTGTGGATCCAAGGAATTGTCAATGTAGAAACCATTGTAAATCAGTGATGGATCAGTGGCGCCTCCGTTGCCAATCTGTGTAGCGTACTGTCTTATTCCATAGCTATCAAATCCAACTGCGACTTGAGCTAAAGCGCTAAAGTTTCCATCCAGCTGAATTCCAAATGGTCCTAATAATGGGATAAACTTATCAAACTGTGCAACAGTCAATGACAGCGGAGGGAGAGTATACTTGAAAAACTCAGCGTCTTGTCCCAGCAAAAGCCGAAAGACTTGACTGGGATCAGTCAAAATCGGGAATTTTGGAAGACTGTTTGCCGTGGTGCCAGAACCGGCAGAAATCAAGCTGCTAAAGTTGCTGACCGGTTTTCCATTAATGCTCAAACCGCCAATTTCTGACAGAATGGCATTGGCGGTTTTTGCTATCGGAGTCAGGGATGCCAGATCAACTGTGGATAGATTGAAGTTGCTCTGACGGACATCGAGATTTCCGAGGTTAAAGCTACCTACGACCAGTGGAAAAGAAGTCGTACCTGTAAGTTCCTGAACGGCTTGGGTGAGTTGATCAACCTTCGTGAGCTCGCTGATAAATCCAAGCAGGGCTGAATCAGGAGAGTCGAGCAGCGCCAAGTCGAGCAAGGTGACATTCCCATCACCATTCTGATCAAATAACGCTGTGCCAAAATCATCTAAAATGGGAATCTTAGTTTGCACCACCTTTAGCACTGGTCGCACCGGCTCTAAGATCGAGTTCAAAGTGCCGAAGACTGGATCAGCAAAGTCCTTGAGGAATGAGCCAACGTCTAGGTTGACGTTGTTGAATGAGATGGATGGCCTATTACCTTGATAGACGCCATTCACCTTTGCATCAGCACCAGCCGAAAATCCCCAATCCAGCTTGAAGTCTGTTCCTATCCTGGGAAGTTTGGCTGATTCACCGAAGCCAGCATCCAATCCCAAATTCAAACTCAGGTTTCCAATAAACTTTGGAGTCGCACTTAAGGTGGACAGTGGATTTCGCAGATCAACTGAAAAATCTCCCTGCAGCAGACTGCCCTTGTCCTCTGCTTTCAGCTGTAAATATCCGAGGGCACCTGTCAAGGAAAGTGGCTTGCCGGAGCCATCAAGTAACTGAGCTTTCAGCTTTAAGTCGATCTCTGGAGCTGTATCGTTGGTGTTGACAAAGAATCCCGAATTCCTGTCCACTCCGAAATCAAGATTCCAGTTGAAGGCAAGCTCAGGCGTGATACCGCCATTGAGCTTTAAGCCAAGAGCGGGCAATCCAACTCTTTCATCAATAGAGATGCTTGTGTTAGCACTCTTCCCCAGCTTGAGCCTAAACGAAACGGCATCTAACCCTTCGACCACGCCAATATCAGCCAAGCTAATCAGATTGTCACCGTTTCCATCGCGCAACAGATCCAATGAACCATGCAACACATCAAGCAGCACCTGCTTGACTTCTGCCGCAGAGCTTGAACTGGGCAACGAATCCAACTTGGCTAGAATCTGAGCCTTAAACCCATCAAAAAGAGAGCCTAATGGATTTGCAGCGCCTAATTGATTGCCCAGCAGCGGAATCCCAAGCAAGACATCTGTGTTGATCAGATCTTTTACACTGTCGATGAGAGTCGGGAGAAATCTCTTTAACTCGGATACAAGATTAGCCCCTGAAAAGGATCCGCTCTGGCTGGCGGATACACCCAAAAGCTTTACGGAATCAATCTCTTCCCAAGTGTTCCGATTATGGTCGGTGTCAACATTGATTCTGGCTCCTACGACTGCATAGGCAGTTTGAGGGAAGTTGACCCTGAAGTCCGCTGGACTTCCAGGCTGGCTTGTGTCCGTGCCAGACCAGACGGTACGGTACATCCCATTGGTATCAAGGAGTTCGATACTTCGAACAAACCCATTGCCCCACGTTTGCCTGATTTCGATTCCAGTGGCATTGGTGGGATCGGAAAAACCTACGGTAAGAAACTCGTCTGCCGCAATGTCCCCGTCAGCATTGCTGTTTCGTGATGTCCAGGCTGTCGGTAGATCTCCATAGGAAAAGGTGTTGGGTGCACCCAGTGCCTGTTCGGCACTCCATTGGGTGGCGGTATACTGCGAACTGAATGCGATAACGCTGGACGCATACTGATCATTCGGTTGGGGCGCCTGCGCTGTCGAACTTGCGGCTGTTGTCCGGAACAGGGCCTGTCCACCAGCAGGGGATCCATCAGCAGGGGATCCATCAGCAGGAGAATCGAATCCAGCGGGAGCGGGACTCTGCTGCAGCATGGCGGCCATCCTCCCTTGTCGGCTGACCATGGCTGCCGCCGGCTTGGAGTCTTCATCCAACGGACCCGTTGCCATGAAGGATCCAGCAACTGAGCTAGTCTGGTACTCCAGAAACGTCGGACCCAGTGGAATTGCTTTTGAGGGCTCAGGTTCCTCCTCATTCAGTTCCTCGGGGCCATGCTCTGCATCCTTTCCTGCGGCTGGGGATGGGCCCAGGAGTGTCAACAGGGTGTGGATATCTGCTTCGCTGAGATCCTGGAATTCAGGAACCAAGCTGACGTCGGACGTGGCCCAGGCCTGCTGAAGCCTGGCCATCAGGAGCGGGTCAGCAATCAGCCTGTAGAGGCGATCGTCATCAGGCCATGCGTCCTGGGAAAATTGACGATCCATGAGCGTAAGGCAAAGGAAACAAAATGACCGGAATACAACGGCAAAATCAGCCCATGGAAATCCAAATCAATCAGATCTGAAAAATGTGATTGATGCGGCTCAGTGGTTCCCATGGCTGAAGGCCCGTGTCAGGTGGCCCGAATCAGGATCAGGCATCGCCATCGATTCTTGGATTAAAGCTTTCTTTGGCTGCCTTGCTTATTCTCAGGGGTAAACTTAATGTAACCTTCACTACTTTGTATTCCGTTCCGCCGATGTGGCGTATCGCAGATCACATCGTGGCGATTCACGCGGGTTCCAAGAGCGCCCTCCCGGGGTCGGCCCCGGACCTGAGGGACGCCGGATCCAGCGGTGGAACCGTTCTGAAGCGGGGTGCTCACCGCCTTCCGCCGTCCATGGTTGTGGGGATGCCGGTGCTGACCAGCCTGCTCCTGGTGTCTGCTCCTCGCTGCGGTCACCCTCCCTGCTTGAGGGCACCGTCCTCGAGGACCGGCTGAGGGGCCTGCGCCACCCGCTGGAGCCGCTGCACCGCATGGGCGACGGGGTGCAGCGAGACGTTCTCCACCGATCGGGCCTGGCCGGCCCCGAACGGGTTGTCGAGATCGGTGATCAGCAGCAGCAGCTTGATCAGCAGCAGGGAGATCACCCCGATGAAGAACAGGGATTCGGCGAAGGGCTCCATCCGGGAGAGCACCAGACCGACGGTGAGCACCCCGGTGCCGATGTAGGCGACCCCGTAAACGGAAGGGACGAACGTGGTGGAGCGGATCACGTCGATGCGCTGCACGCCCCGGCGGATGTGGGCCAGCTCCTGGAGCAGGCGCGCCTGCAGCGGCGCCGGATTCCAGAGGCCCAGCCGTTCGATCGCCAGCTGCAGCGTGTCCAGCCGCTCCAGCAGGAGCAGGGTCGGTCCGGCCTGCTGCATCCAGGCCAGCAGCGCTTCGCTGAAGTCCGCCAGCAGGACGAGGGTTGTCTGCACCTCGGCCTCCGGCTGCATCAGCCGGATCCCCTGCACCTCCAGGGCGAGGCACTCCAGGGCGGCGGCCAGCTCACCGGGCAGCTTCTCGCCTTCCTTGTAATCCGTCAGCACCCCATTCAGCAGGAAGCCGAGCAGGAACACCTCCGACGCCACCAGGGCCGAGAACAGCGGATTGGGGGTGAGCACCTCCCAGTGCTGCCGGTGCACCAGCACCCGGCAGGCCTCGATGGCCAGCAACACCAGGCCCACCCGGCCGAAGAACCAGAGGCGCCGCAGCAGGGGCCCGCGGTCCGCCTTGGTGGCCGGATCCCTGGAACTCGCAGTCATTACGGCAAATCGAACCGCTGCCAGTCTCGGCGGCGACTCCGGCCTGGATCAGTCCTTGATCTTGGCCACCTCCTGGCGGGCCCGCTGCAGCACCTCGCCGCTGAGGGGGACGAAGCCCAGCTCGGCCGCCTGCTTCTGGCGCTCCTCCTCCAGGGCCCAGAGCAGGAAGGTGCGGATGGCTTCCGCCTTCTGCTCTCCCTGGCCGCTCTGGTACGCCAGGATCCAGGTGAAGGCCACGATCGGGTAGCTCTCCGCTCCCTCGGGGTTGCAGTCCTCGCCCGCCAGGCGTTCATCGAGCTTGATGCTGTTGAGGGCCGCCGCTCCCGAGCTGGCATCCGGCAGCACGAACTTGCCGGCCTTGTTCTGCAGCGCCGCCGGCTTCACGGTGCCCCGCAGGTAGGCCTGGTTGACGTAGCCGATCGTTCCGGCGGTGTTCTGGATCACGCCGGCCACGCCCTCATTGCCCCTGGCGGCCAGCCCGACGGGCCACTGCACCGCCTTGCCGACGCCCACCGATTTCTTCCATTCCGCCGAGAAGCAGGCCAGCGCATTGGTGAAGTTGAAGGTGGTGCCGGAGCCGTCGGAGCGGTGCACCACCGTCAGGGGCCGGTCGGGACAGCCCAGGGCGCTCCAGTTGGTGATCTTGCCCAGGAAGATGTCGGCCAGCTGGGCCTGGGTCAGCTTGAGGGAGGGGCAGTCGGGATTGTTGTAGGCGGGGCTGATCGTGCCGCCCAGCATGGGGATCTGCACGCCGCCGCGCTTGCCGGCCTTGAAGTCCTCGTCGCTGAGCGACTCGTCGGTGGCGCCGAAATCCACCGAGCCGGCCAGGAACGAGCGAACCCCCTGCCCGGACCCAACCGACTGGTAGTTCACCTGGTGGCCCTTGGCGGTCTTGTAGTCGGCGGCCCAGCGCTGGTAGGCGGGCGCCGGGAAGGAGGCCCCGGCCCCATTCAGCGACGGCAGACCGCCGCCGCCGGAACCGCAGGCGCTGAGGCCGAGCACCAGGGCGCCGAGTCCCCCCGGGAGGCAGGCGCGGCGCAGGCGGGCGAGGGTCGGCCGGTGGGGAAGGAGCACGGGAAGGGCAACGTGTTGTTCCATACATTTACTGCTTACGGCGACGTCGAGCCGGCCCCATTCGGTGTGTCGTCCTGGGACTCCTCCTGCTGCACGCGCGGCAGCGGCGGCACGGGCGGCGGCGGCAGCACCTCCAGCCCGGGCGGGTTGGGCGCGGTGTCCGGGCCGATCAGATCCACCGCCGTGCGTTGCATCACCAGCCGGAAGCGCAGGGGCGCCTGGGTGCGGTTGATGAACTCCTGCACGGCGGCCACCTGTTTGGGCGTGGGCAGCTCCGGATCGGTCACCCGCACCCGGGCCCGGATCAGCGGAGGGTTCTGCTGCCAGTCGATGTTCAGGCCCACCATGTCGATGGCGGGATCGCCGCCGAGGGTGATCGTGCTGCTGCGCAGCCGTTGCTCGATGGCCACTTCCAGCTGCTGGGCCTTGTTCTCCTGCCGGGTCTGGTTCACCAGCCGGAAGAAGCTGCTGCCCAGGGGGATCACCAGCAGGGCGGTGAGGGCGACGCTGGTGAGGCCCAGGCGGCTGTGGAACAGCCGGCGCCGGTACACCTTCTCGAGGGTCCCGAGGGAGGCCATCGCGCCCACCATGATCCCGAGCAGGTTGGTGGCGAACAGCAGCAGCGCGCCGTAGGCCTGCACCCAGTCGGAGGAGGACAGCAGGATCCCCACCACGCACATGGGCGGCACCAGGGCCACGGCGATGGCCAGGCCCGCCAGGGCCGAGATGGCGTCCTTGCGCAGCTTGGCGTACATCGCCACCGCCCCGGCCACCAGGGCCACCCCCAGATCCAGCAGGTTGGGGCTGGTGCGGTTCATCACCTCGCTGCCGAAGCTGGGGAAGGCCACCAGATGCCCCACCGCCATCGCCAGCAGCACGCAGATCACCACCCCGAGCAGCAGGGTGCGCAGGGCCCGCAGGAACATCGGCAGCCGCCCCCGCAGGATCTCGAAGGCCATCGCCTGCAGCGGCATGATCCAGGGGGCCACCACCATGGCGCCGATCACCACCCCGGGGCTGTTGGCCAGCAGGCCCAGGCTGGCGATCAGGGTGGCGCCCACGGTGAGCACCACGAACACCTGGCTGAAGCTGGCGTCGTGCTCGAACTCCTGCTGCAGCGCGGCCAGCCGTTCGTCGGCCACCGGGGCGGGGGGGGAGGTCATGGTCGTAGCGGGCTGTCGCACCGGACCCCATCCTGATGGCCCGCCGGGATACGTTCCAGTGCAGAGCCACGGCAACCCATTCCCTTTGTGATGGCACGGCGGAGGCCGGGACGGGGCACCCTCTGGCCACTGGCCACTGGCCACTGGCCACTGGCCACTGGCCCTGGCACTGCTCATGCCCTCGGCGGCCCGGGCCGAAAGCTGGACCTACCAGCGGCTGGTGGAGGCCTTCGAGCAACGCGGCTTCCACGTGGTCGGCAGCCATCCCCGCTGCGCCGAGCGGGGTCTGTACGGGCTCGACCTGCGCGAAAGCCGCCGCATCGCGGTCTGCCCCCGCGGCAACCTTGCCGACACCCTGCTGCACGAGGGCTGGCACGGGGTCCAGGCCCGCTGGCAGCGGGAGGCCGAGGCCCGGGTGATGGCCCGCCGGGATCCCGCCACCTATTTCCGCCTCGTGGACGAGCTCTGCGCTTCAGCCGTTCCCCCACCGGCCGTCCCGCCGGCCCCGGCGTTTCCGGCGTCTCCGGCCGGCGCGCCTCAGGGCCAGGCGGTGAAGCGCACCGGCTCATAGCGGGCGATCGACACCCGCCAGCCCCGGATCGCCAGGGCTCCCAGCCCGGTGTGGAACGCGGCGGTGCTGCCGCCGCCGACCCAGCGGGCCTTGAGCCGTGGCAGCTGCTCCTGCAGGGCCTCCAGCGGCAGCTCCACCAGCAGCAGGCTGCTGTCTCCGGCGGAGCGCCGCAGGGGTCCCTCCTCGCTGCGCTGCCAGAGGCGCAGCAGCAGTTCGAGCACCAGGGTGCGGCCGTCGTCGCCGGGATCCGGGGCCTCCGCCGCCGCCACGGCCAGCGACTTGCCGTTCAGGGGCAGGGCCCGGGTCCCCTCCTGCTCCAGCAGGGCCAGCGCCACCAGGTAGGGAGCCTCCGCCATCACCATCGCTCGCACAGAACCCCCAGCCTGATGGATCTCCTGTAGGAATGGAGCAGATGGTGATCGGGCCTTGGGCCATGCCGACGTCACGGTGGTGGTCGTTCCGCGTGAACGGTTCAGCTATGCGCTGCGGTCGCTGGATTCCATCGAACGGAACACCGACCATCCCCATGAGCTGGTCGTCATCGACGGGAACTCACCCCCCGACCTGGCCGCGGCGTTGCAGCGGCGGGCGGCGGAGGGGAACGTCCGCCTGATCCGCAGCGAGCAGCACCTCTCCCCCAATGCCGCCCGCAACCTGGCCCTGCCCCACGTCACGACGCCCTATCTGGTCTTCATCGACAACGACGTGATCGTCAGACCCGGCTGGCTGCAGGCCCTGGTGGCCTGCGCCGAGCGCCACGGCTGCACGGCCGTCTGCCCCCTGACGTTCGAAGATGAGGCCTTCAGCGTCGTCCACCACGCCGGCGGCCAGCTGGTCTGGAAGTCCATGCCCAACGGGCGCCGCTGGCTGACCGAACGGCGTCCCTGGAACCATCTGCCGCTGGCCAAGGTGAACCATCCCCTGGTGGCCGGTCCGACCGAACTCAACGAATTCCACTGTGTCCTGGTGCGCACCGATTTCTTCACCCGGCACGGACCCCTGGACGAAGCCCTGCTGAGCATGGCCGAGGAGACGGATTTCTCGATTGCCGTTGCCAGCAGTGGAGGGTCGATGTTCTTCGAGCCCGCCAGCCAGGTCAGCTACATCCCGCCATCGCCCGACCAGCTGCTCCCCTCCGATCTGCCGTACTTCCAGCGGCGCTGGTCCAGCGACTGGGCCCGCAGGAGCGTGGCCCACATGGCGGAGAAGCACCAGCTGGATGCCACGGCCCCGGTGTGCCGCCACTGGCTGCGCTTCGTGTTCCAGCACCGCCATGTCTGCGCCACCGGATCCCGCACGATGCCGGCCCTGTCGATCCTCTTCGGCGACTACGGCACCACCCTCAACAGGCGGGAGAAGCTGGATCAGGTGCTCCGCCAGCTGTCCCCCGCTCCCGTCCACGAACGCTGAGCGATCCGGCCAGCCCCCGCTGGCCGTCGACAACCCCGGGGCGGCTGGCGAGCATGGGGCTTCGTGGGCCCGTCCCACACCCCCGCCCCGGAGCCATGGACAGCGTCGACGGCAAGATCATCGTGGGCAGCGAGGAGTGGTGCAGCTTCCCGGACGCCGGGCTGCCGGCGATCAAGGCCCGGGTGGATTCCGGTGCGGCCACCTCCGCCCTCCACGCCATCAACATCGTTCCCTTCGAGCGGGACGGACAGCCCTGGGTGAGCTTCGAGGTGCACCCCCTGCAGGGCGATCGGGCCGTGGTGGTGCGCCATGAGGCCCCCGTGGTGGCCCGGCGGGAGGTGCGCAACACCAGCGGTGTTCCGGAGAGCCGCTACGTGATCCGGGAGCGGCTGGTGCTCGGCGAGCAGAGCTGGGAGGTGGAGCTGACGCTCGCCAACCGGGATGCCATGGGCTACCGGATGCTGCTCGGCCGGCAGGCGATGGTGGGCCGGATCCTGGTGGACCCGGAGGGCAGCCAGCACCTGCGCAGCCTCAGCACCGAGGAGAGCCGGGCCCTCTATGCCCACGTCCGCCCGCGCGATGCCGGCCTGAGGATCGTGCTGCTGGCCAGCAACCCCGATCTCTACAGCAACCGCCGCCTGATCGAGGCCGGCGAGGAGCGCGGGCACCACATGGAATTCCTCAACATCCGCCAGTGCTACATCCGCCTGGATCCCCGCAACCCGGAGGTCCACTACCGCGGCGGCGACGTGCTCGGCACGGTGGATGCGGTCATCCCCCGCATCCGCCCCAGCGTCACCTTCTACGGCTGCGCCGTGACCCGCCAGTTCGAGTCGATGGGGGTGCCGTCCCTCAACAGTGCCCAGGCGATCACCGCCTCCCGCGACAAGCTGTTCGCCTCCCAGGAATTCGTCCGCGCCGGACTCAACACCCCCGTCACGGGGTTCGCCGATTCACCCCTCGACACCGTCGACCTGATCCGCATGGTGGGCGGCGCCCCCCTGATCGTGAAGCTGCTGGAGGGGGCCCAGGGCAAGGGCGTGGTGCTCGCCGAAACCCAGAAGGCGGCCGAGAGCGTCATCAATGCCCTCCAGAGCCTTGACGCCAACCTGCTGGTGCAGGAGTTCATCAAGGAGGCCGGCGGCACGGATCTGCGCTGCTTCGTGGTCGGCGGCAAGGTGGTGGCCGCCATCGAGCGCACGGCCGCCGAGGGGGAGTTCCGGGCCAACCTGCACCAGGGGGGAACGGCCCGGACGGTGCAGCTCGATGCCCCCGAGAAACAGATGGCCGTCAAGGCCTGCAAGGCCCTGGGGCTGGATGTGGCCGGCGTCGACATTCTGCGCTCCCACCGCGGTCCCCTGCTGCTGGAGGTGAACTCCAGCCCGGGACTCGAGGGGATCGAGACCGCCACCGGCCTGGACCTGGCCGGCAAGATGATCCGCCAGCTGGAACGCAAGCTCGGCTGGGGCCGCTCCCCGGGGTCGGAGGGGGCGGCGGAGGCCCGGCCCGCAGTGCCGGCATGATCGCTCCGGCATGAGCCCCGCCCCATGAGCACCCCCCCATCGGCCTACCTGGAGCTGGAGGCCGTCGAGGCCTGGCTGGGGCCCCGCCGCGTCTTCGAGGATCTCTCCCTGCGGCTCTTCCGCGGCGAGCACACCGTGGTGCTGGGCCCCAACGGCTCCGGCAAGAGCTCGCTGGTGAAGCTGCTCAGCCGCGAGCTCTACCCCGTGGTGAAGCCCGGGTCCTCCCTGCGGATCTTCGGCAGCGCAACGGTGAACCTCTGGCAGCTGCGCAGCCGCATCGGCCTGGTGTCCCAGGACCTGCACGCCGCCTACGTCGGCCGGGTTCCCGCCGACGATGTGGTGCTCTCCGGTTTCTTCGGCTCGGTGGGCATCGGCCGCAGCCAGGTGGCCACCGGAGCCCAGCGCCGGCGGGTGGCCGAGCTGATGGAGCAGCTGGGGCTGGCCGATCTGGCCGGGTGCCCCTATGGCCAGCTCTCCGAGGGCCAGCGGCGCCGCCTGCTGCTGGCCCGGGCCCTGGTGCACGGCCCCGAGGTGCTGGTGCTGGATGAACCCACCAATGGTCTGGACCTGAAGGCGAAACACCAGCTGCTGGCGATCCTGCGCGACCTGGCCCGCGCCGGCACCACCCTGCTGCTGGTGACCCACCAGATCGAGGCGGTGCTTCCCGAGATCCGCCGCTGCGTGCTGCTGCGGGGGGGCCGGGTGGTGGGCGACGGCCCCACCGACGCCCTGCTGCAGGACGCTCCCCTCAGCGCCCTGTTCGCCACCCCCCTGCGGGTGTGCGAGGCGAACGGTTACCGCCAGGTGCTGCCGGCGGGCTGAGCCGCCATCATGCGGGACATGTGCCGCGGCTTCCGGGTGCCCCGTCTGCTCCGACCGCTGCTGGCCTTCCTGATCGCCGGCCTGCTGCCGCTGATGGGCCTGTCCGCGGCGGCGCTCTCCGCCGGCCAGGGGCCCCCCGCCGCCGACGCGGGCCCGACCCCCTACGTGCCCCTGGCCAGCCAGCCGTTCCATGGCCAGCTCCTTGAGCTGAAGCAGCAATGGACCGATGCCCCCCTCAACCAGGTGGTGGGGGACAGCCCTAGGGCCACCCTGCTGAACTTCTACGTGGTGATGGCCCAGGTGAGCCGCGACATCGCCCGGATCGAGGCCAGGGCGGCGGCCACACCCGGGCTGTTCTGGTCGAGCGCCGTGCGCCAGGAACTGGCGCTGATCAACAGCTACTTCGAGGAGTCGGTGAAGGCCCTGGATGTGTCGGAGATTCCCCAGAGCATCCGGGCGGATTTCGCCGATGAATATGCCCTCAAGCTCAAGGTGATCCTCGATTACGTCTTCACCCACAGCCGCAAGCCGTTCGAGATTCCTGATGCGGCCGGGATGAAGGCCCTGAACGCATCAAGGGTGAATCCCAGCGCGAGCTGGACCATCCCGGGCACCTCCATCACCCTCACGGACGAGGGGACGGAAGAGGGCCGTGATCGCGGCTACCGGTTCTCCGCCTTCACGGTGGCCCAGATCCCCAGCCTCTACGAGGAGATCAGGAATCGGCGGGCGCCATCCACCGGCCCTTCCAGCCTGCTGACGCCGGCCATCTACGACGCCTTCAGCCTCAGACCCGGCCATATCCTGCCGCCCAGGTGGTATCTGAGCCTCCCCGAAAGCCTGCGCCGCAACGTGCTGGAGACCCATCTCTGGGACCAGACCCTGTTCCAGATCGGACTGGGGCTGGTGGTGATGGCGGCCTTCGCCCTGGTGCAGTTCCGACTGGTGCTGGCCCTGCTGGGCACCTATCGGATGACCGAACGGTCAGCCAGAAGAACCCTCACCCCCATGGAGATCTGGCGACTGGACAACATCGCCTGGCATCGGGTGCTGCTGGCGGGGGTGGCCCTGCCCATCACCCGGTTGGTGGAACTGGTGCTCGACCACGACGTCAACGTCACCGGCCTGCCGCTGCAGGTGCTGATCTATCTGCTCTACACGCTGTACTTCACCTGGGCCGGGTTGTTCAGCTTCTTCCTGATGGAGGCCCTCGGCCGCAGCCTGGCGGAGTGGATCACGATCCTGCGCGGCCGGCGCAACGCCCTGCAGCTGAGCCGGGTCAGCAACCTGGTGATGCCCGTCTGCCGGGTGCTGGGCGCCGTCATCGGCATCTCCCTGATGTACCGGCTGCTGATCCTGCTGGGCCTGCCGGGCTCCACCGTGCTGGCCTTCTCCGCCGTGCCCGGCCTGGCCATCGGTCTCGGTGCCTCGAAGCTGCTGGGCAACCTGTTCGCCGGTCTGTCGATCCAGACCGACCGTCCCCTGCGGGTGGGGGAGTTCTGCCGCATCGGCAGCAACCTCGGCTATGTCACCAAGATCGGCCTGCGGTCCCTGGAACTGCAGACCCACGAGAGCCGCATCACCATCCCCAACTCGGTCGTCGATGAGGAGACGATCGTCAACTACTCCCTGCGCTCGGGTCAGGCGCAGGATGCGGTGCTGCACGTCTTCGAGCTGCACCTGCCCCTGCCGGCGCAGCTCACGCCCGATCAGCTGGACGACCTGGTGCATTTCGGCCGTCTCTATCTCACCGATCTGCCGGGACTGTCCGGCGCCCAGGTGTTCCTCGACCAGGCGACGGACGACGGGGAGCTGCTGCTGCGCTGCTGCGGACAGATCCATGCCCCCAGCTGGACCGACTACCTCACCCTGCGGGAAGCGGTGCTGCTGCGACTGCGCCAGATCCTCGATCAGGTGATCCGCTCCCGCATGGTGATCGGCGTGGCCTACACCACCAGCCCCGAACAGCTGCAGCGCATCCCGGAGCTGATCGCCTCCCTGTTCGCGCGCGAGCCCCTGGCGGCCTTCCGGGCCTGTCGCCTGATGGCCATCAGCGACTTCAGCTACGACTTCACCTACGACTACCGCTCCGCCCAGCCCACCTACGCCGCGTTCAAGGACGAGGTGGCCCGCCTCAACCGGGCCCTGTTGGCCCTGTTCGCCGCCGAGGGGATCGAGATCCCCTACCCCACCCAGGCGGAGATCCAGCTGAATGGCTGAACTGAGGCTCCAGACCCTGGCGGACTGCGGCCTGGCGATCGGCGCCTACCCCCGCTTCCGCTACGACGCCCGCGGCGGCGGTGGGCTGGGGGCGCTCACCGCGGCGGGTCCCGCCGGCACCGGCACCGAGATCGGCACCGGCACCCTCCGCTTTGCTGCCGCTGGCCTGAGCATCCCGCCGCTCGACGGGCGCACCACCCGCTTCCTGGGTCTGCCGTTGCCTCCCGGCCTGGCGATCACGATCCACCCGGAGCGGCTCGAGGGCCGCCTCGATGGCGCCACCGGGATGGTGGCGCTGCACTTCGAGGCCCGCTTCCGCTTCGCCATCGGCAGCCTTTACTGTGCCCCCGACCTGGTCGTCGCCACCATGCTCAGCACCGGTCCGGTGCAGGGCCGCCGCCACCGGGCCAGCGGCCAGCCCCTCGACGGCGAGGGCCGGGCGCTGCTGGTGGGGGTGGCCACGATCGCCCCCAGTGGCGACCGCCGGCTCGACCGGTTCCTGGGCTTGCCCGACGAAGCCCTGGCCCTGCTGCGCTGCCGCCTGGTGCCCCTGGCGCCGGACGTCCAGGACTTACCTTGACCCCCTGCCACGCCCGTCCCGCCATGCACCCCCTGCCGTTGCATCTCGGCCCGGGCAGTGACCTGCGCGCCAGCCTCGAGCAGCTGGCGATCGACGCCGGCGCCTCCGGGTTCGTGCTCGGCGTGGTGGGTGACCTCTCCCAGGCGGCCTTCCAGTGCCCGGGCCTGGAGGAACCCACCGTGCTGCAGGGCCACCTGGAGATCATCACCCTGCAGGGCACCGTGGCGCCCCAGGGGGTGCACCTGCACCTGAGCCTCTCCGACGGCGACTGCCAGGTGTGGGGCGGCCACCTCGAGCACGGCAGCCTGGTGCTCAGGGGGGCCGACCTGCTGGTGGGCTTCCTGCCGGAGGCCGGAGCTCCCCGGGATCCCTCGGTGGCCGTGGCGGCCGCGGCGGCCCGGCCCACGTCCCCCGCCGCCCCGGCCCATCCTCGGGTGGAGATCGCCGTCCGCAGCGGCTGCCCCTACTCGGCCCGGGCCCTGCGCATGCTGCGCACCCTCGGCATCCCCCATGTGGTGCAGCTTGCCGACGACGACGCGGCGCGGGCGGCGGTCGCCGAGCGCAGCGGCCTGGCCTCCATGCCCCAGGTGTTCATCGATGGCCAGCCCATCGGCGGCTACGACGCCCTGGCCGACCTCCACGGCCGCGGCGAACTGGACCACCTGCGCTGAGGGTCTGATCCCCCGGCCCGGACCGGCCTAGGTTCAACATCAGAGATGCGACCCGTGATGGCTGCCCGCCTCGCCATCGGCCCGGTGGACGTGAGTCCGGAGGTGCGCGAGTGGGTGGATGCCGAAACCCTGCAGCGCCTGGTGTCCCGGCACCGCCGGGGCGACTGGGGCGTGGTGGATGCCCGCGATGCCCGCGACAACACCATCGCCGCCTACCGGCAGCAGGGATCCCTGCGCAGCGTCTTCGACCTCGGCCAGGGGCTGCAGGTGTGGATCCTCACCCATGGCCTCGGCACCGACCAGCTGCATACCCTGGTGATCCTGCCCAGTGACGAGTAGCCCCGGTGGGTTGGGGCGGTTCCGGGCGGATTTCAGCGGTTGACCCGTGGTCGTGTCTTCAGAATTTCTTTCGTCAGCTTGTGTTGCCTCCCCTCTGGACGCTGCCGGTGGATGTTGTACAAGAGATGGAAAGGTGGTGGGAAGACAGGTGACCATCGAGCTTCCGCAGCCCAGGCGCCAGAACCGCCCATCGCGGGAAACAGGCCCGTCCGCCACGGGCTGGTCTCCGGCCGACGAGCTGGCCGCCCTTGAAACCGTCTGGGCCAGCCTCTGCCAGGACGCGGCGAGCCCCGCCCCCTCCCTTCAGCTGCCGGTGATTTCCCGCTCCAGCCTCAGCCGTGACCCGGATCGGCGGCCCCTGCGCCAGCTCCAGCGCCGCGGCAACGATGCCGACCGCAGCAACGCCGACCGCAAGGGTGCCGACCGGATCGCCTCCTGAGGAGGGGCGTGCGCTGGGGCCTGCGTCTTCTTTCGCAATCTTTCGTGCTGCAGGCGTCATCCTTCGTGGTGAAGGAATGTATGGATCCTTTTCCTGGCACTGAGCGCTGTAACGATTCTGGCTGAATTCAGGGGAATCCGCTGAGAATCGCAGCTTGACATCGTCGGCGGGCACGGCCTTCCGGGGAACCACGTCCCGCTGTTCCCCCGCACCGGTTCCTGTCTGAATCCGCCAGGTGGGCCGCCCCCGGCGATGCTCCTCCCTCTGCCCTTTGCCCTGTTTCCACCATGGCCCTGGTCCAAGCCCCGTCCCTTGGCATCGAGCGTTTCGCGGATGACCGCAACAAGGAGAACTGGTCAAAAGCCTCCCAGCAGGATCGCGACGCCATCATCCGCCTGGTATATCAGCAGGTGCTGGGCCAGCAGTATGTGATGCAGAGCGAGCGCCTCACCGGTGCCGAATCCCTGTTCCGCAACGGTTATCTCACCGTGCAGGAATTCGTGCGCACCCTCGCCAGGAGCGGTCTGTATCGCTCCCGCTTCTTTGAGAACTGCAATCCCTACCGCTTCATCGAACTCAACCACAAGCATCTTCTCGGCCGGGCTCCCCACAACAAGGCGGAGATGCTGCACCATTTCACGATCCTGCAGGAGCAGGGCTACGACGCCGAGATCGATTCCTACATCGACAGCCCCGAGTACCAGGAGCGCTTCGGCTCCGACGTGGTGCCCTATCTGCACGGCTGGGACTACTCCGCCGGCCACCAGGGCCAGCAGTTCTCCTGGCTGATGCAGCTGGCCGGTGGGGCGGCGGCGTCGGTGAAGGGAGACAGCGCCGGCACCCGCTTCAAGCTCGGCCGGGCCCTGCACCAGGACCGGGCCGTGACGGTGACGGTCCTGCGTCCCCGCTTCAGCGGTGAATCCTTCTTCCAGGCCAACCTGGCCCAGGGCGGAGCCAGCGTCGATGGTCCGATCTCCCGCAGCGGCCAGAGCACCGATCCCGCCCGTGGCCACCGGGAGGAGGCCCTGGTGGTGTCGGCCGGGGTGCGCGGCACCAGCTCCCCCAGCGGCCGGGTGGCCACCATCACCGCCACCGGGCTGGTGAACAACGCCGTGGTGCGCAGCGGTGCCTACGTGATGCGGGTGCCCTACAGCCGCATGAACGAGGCCCTGCAGCGGGTGCAGCGTCTCGGTGGCCGGGTGGTGCGGGTCAGCGTCAACTGAGGTCCTGTGGCGGGGGGTCAGGGCCGCAGGTCCACCCCCCGCCCGGCCAGCAGCTGGCGGCAGGCCATCAGGGCCGACAGGCTCACCCCGGCCGTGCCCTCGCCCGGGTGGATGGCATCACCGCACAGCCACAGCCCCGTCAGGGGGGTGCGGCTGGCCAGGCCGAAGGGCCCGAAGCGGCTGGGGTGCTGACCCAGGCCGCCCACATAGCCCCAGGGCCTGCCGGTCCAGCCGGCAAAGCCCCGGGGGGTGGCCAGCTCCCCGTGCAGCCAATCGGCGGGCCCCACCCCCAGCAGCCGCTCCAGGCCCCCCTGGATGGCGGCCATCGCCCGCTGCTTCCGGTCCTGATAGGCGGCCTCGTCCCCACCGAACCAGGGGCGGGCCGGGGTGAACACGCTGGCGATCACCGTGGCGCGCCCGGCGGGCGCCCGGCCGTCCCCCTCCTGGCTGACCGACACGAACAGGGAGCCGGGGTCAGGGGCCTCCAGCTGCAGGTGGCTGGGGCACCCCGGCGGAAGCCGGTGCCGATCGACGGCTCCGTAGAAAACCAGGGCACCGCTGGGTTCGCCCAGGGCCTCGAGCCGCCGCCGGTAGCCGCTGGGCAGGGCATCCCCCAGCAGGGCCGGCAGGGTCTGGGGAGGCAGGCTGACCACCACCTCGGGGGCGCTCAGGTGGAACGCCTCCCCCGCTGGGTTCCTGGCGCCGGGTGGGCCAGTGCCACGCCGGCCCGCGATCCGCCACTCGCCCCCGGGCCGCTCCGGCGGCTGCAGCCGCTCCACCCGGTGCCGCAGCCGCAGCCGCCCGCCGTGCCGGGCGAGGGCGCCCTCCAGGGCTTCGCTGAGCGCCTGCATCGAACCCTCCAGGTGCCAGAGCCCGAGCGGTTCCTGCACCATCGCCAGCACCGTGGCCCCGTAAAGGGCGGCGGTGCGATCCGCCGGTTCCTGGGAATAGAGCCGCAGCTGCAGATCCAGGAAGCGCCGCAGCCGCCGGTCGTCGCCGCAGCCGGTCAGCCGCAGCAGGTCGGCGATGGTGGCGGTGGTGAGCAGGCCGCTGGCCAGAGTTCCCGCCCCCAGGGCGCCCAGCAGCTGGCCCAGATCCCACCAGGAGCGCGGCGGCAGCACCGGATCCCGCGAGGCGAAGGCCCAGTTGGCCCGGTGCAGGGCGTCGCAGAGGTCCCAGAAGCGTTCGCTGCCCGGGAACTGCCGCAACCGCTCCTGGCGCCAGTGCTCCGGGTCGCGCCAGATCGACACCGGCTCGCGACCGTCGGCCAGATCCACCACGCAGCCGGGGTCCAGGGGCACGGCCGCCGGTGGTGCCACCCCCAGATGGCGGAAGAGGCGGGCATGGATGCCGGCTGGGGTGCCATCCCCCTGCTCCAGTCCCGCCACCTGCGTGGCCCCCACATCGAACACGTAGGGGCCGCGCCGGAAGGTGCCGGCACAGCCACCACTCTGGTGATGGGCCTCGAGCAGCTCCACCTCGAGGCCCTGCTTCGCCAGCAGGGCCGCCGCCGTCAGGCCGGCGATGCCGGCGCCCACCACCACCGCATCGGGCCGTGCCCTGTCGCTGGGATTCAAGGCTGCACCGAAGGCAGAAGAGTGATGTTGGCAGGCGGGGGCTCAGAGGCGTGGGTCCCTTCTCTGGCGGGGCCGCAGTGGGGCCGGTGCACTTTGTGGGCACCGCCGGACTCCGTCCCTGGACCTCTCCCCGTCCTGGGCGCTGCAGCCGCCTTCGGCTTCAGCCGCAAGCTCAGGGCACGGATCACGAAGCCAGCCGCGGTGGCCTGAGCTCGTTCCCACCCTTCGCCGATCCGTCCTTGCCGCCAGGCAGGGGCTTTCTTTGGCACGTCCTGTCGGTCGCGATGGGGCCGCTGGGACAGGCTGGAGCAAAGCACCGCATAGGCCCATGCCTCTGCCTGATTCCTTCGCCGCCTGGTTGGTTGAACACCTCGGCGTTGAGCCGCTGAGTTGCCATCCGGTGGGTGGTGGCTGCATCCACAGCGCCTGGCGTCTGGATCTGGCTGATGGCCGCCGGCTGTTCGCCAAGACCAATGGCGTCTCCTCCTTGCCCCTTCTGGAGGCCGAAGCCGAGGGACTGCGGGCCTTGGCGACGGCGGCGGGCGAGGCGGGCCCACGGGTGCCCGTCCCCCTGGCCTGCGGTCTAGCCGGAGCGTCGGCCGTGCTGGTGCTCCCCTGGCTCGACCTGTCACGTGGCCGTTTCGCAGCCGATGAGCTGCCATGGCGCCGCCTGGGGGCAGCGCTGGCGACACTGCACCGCCACAGCCTGACCCGCCGCTGCGTGGCGGAGGATCGGGTTGGGGCCGCCTTCGGCTGGCCCCGGGACAACGTGATCGGCTCCTTCCCGCAGCGCAACGGCTGGGAGGCGGACTGGGGCCGTTTCTTCGTGCAACGGCGGCTGGCTCCCCAGCTGGAGCACCTGGTCCGCAGCGGTCAGCCGCTGCGGCAGGGCTCCGTGCTGCTGGAGCGCGCCGGACAGTGGCTGGCGGACCACCAGCCCGATCCCTGCCTGGTGCACGGGGATCTCTGGAGCGGCAATGCGGCCATCAGCGGCGATGGCCTGGGGGTGATCTTCGATCCGGCGGTGCACCGGGCCGACCGGGAAGTGGACCTGGCCATGGCGCGCCTGTTCGGAGGCTTTCCCGAGGCCTTCTTCGAGGGCTACCAGGAGACTTGGCCCCTGCCGTCAGGGCACCGCCCGCGGCGCGACCTCTACAACCTGTATCACCTGCTCAACCACGCCAATCTGTTCGGTGGCAGCTACGTGGGCCAGAGTCAGGCGTGCCTCGATGCCCTGCTGGAACGGGGCATGGGTGAGGGGTGGGGTTAACCGGGGCGCGGGGACGTCACGACGCCCCCGCTGTCGCTGAGGATCCCGGCGCTCAGCTCAGATATTCCTTGCGCAGGGTCTGAATCTTCGCCATCACCGCTGCGCGCTTTTCGCCGGTGGTGAGGTTGTTCCAGCTCCAGTTGCCGACCACCACCAGGCCGAGCAGTTCCAGCAGTCCGGGGACGATGGGCAGCAGGTTGATGGTGTCGAGCACGCCCTTGATCAGGATCTGGGCCACGATCACGGCCAGCATCACGCCGGAAGCCTTGCCGATCCGACCGACCTGGCTCCAGTCGACCTTGTCGAGGGTTTCGTTGATCTTGCCGATCACGTCGCTGTAGCGCTCGCTGAAATCAGCCTCTGCGGCGGTGCTGGTGGTGGTGTCGTCCTGCATGGTCTCCTTCACCTCGGTCGTGCTGTCGATCATGGAAGGAGCGGTCTCCTGGCGGAATGACGCATAACGTACCGGTGTGGACCCACCGACGCCAGAGGAGCTGTGCCTCGGTCGGCAGGCGCTGACGGTGCTGGAGGCCGTCCTGCTGGCCGCCGCCCCGGAGGAGGGCTGTGCCCTGCTGCTGGGTCGCCGCGACCCCTGGCGGATCGACCACGTCTGGCCCTGTCTCAATGCCTGGGAGCCGCCGCCGGAGCGTCGTCACCGTTTCGCCCTCGACCCCCGCGAGCAGCTGCAGGCGCAGAAGTGGGCCCGGGAGCGGGGCCTGACGGTCCTGGGCTCGGCCCACAGCCACCCGCGCTCGGCGCCGCTGCCCTCGGCCCTGGACCGTGCCCTCGCCTTTGCCCCCACGCTGATGCTGATCCTGGGGCAGGCCGAGGGCCCCGGCGTGCCGGCGGCGTCCGGGGGAGAGGCGTGGTCGCTGGCCTGCTGGTGGCTGCCGGAGCACGGCCCTCCCCGGCCGCTGGCGTGGAGAATGGACGATTCGAGCGACGTGGGCCTTCGCCGCCATGCTTCCTCCTGACACCAGCGCCGTCCAGCTGAGCCCCGATGAGGTGGTGCGCTTTTCGCGCCATCTGATCCTGCCGGAGATCGGCATGGAGGGGCAGAAACGGCTCAAGGCGGCCTCGGTGCTGTGCGTCGGCACCGGCGGCCTCGGCTCCCCCCTGCTCCTTTACCTGGCCGCCGCCGGCGTCGGCCGCCTGGGCATCGTCGATTTCGATGTGGTGGACCACAGCAACCTGCAGCGTCAGGTGATCCACGGCACCAGCTGGGTGGGCAAGCCCAAGATCGAATCCGCCAGGGCCCGGATCCACGAGATCAATCCCCACTGCCAGGTGGATCTCTACGAAACGGCGCTCACCAGTGAGAACGCCCTGGAGATCATCGCCGGCTACGACATCGTCTGCGACGGCACCGACAACTTCCCCACCCGCTACCTGGTCAACGACGCCTGCGTGCTGCTGGGCAAGCCCAACGTCTACGGCTCGATCTTCCGCTTCGAGGGCCAGGCCACGGTGTTCAACTTCGAGGGGGGGCCCAACTACCGCGACCTCTTCCCCGAGCCGCCGCCGCCGGGCATGGTGCCCTCCTGCGCCGAAGGCGGCGTGGTGGGGGTGCTGCCCGGGATCATCGGCGTCATCCAGGCCACCGAGGCGGTGAAGCTCATCACCGGCATCGGCACCAGCCTCAGTGGACGCCTGCTGCTCTTCGATGCCCTCAAGATGAGCTTCCGGGAGCTGAAGCTGCGCCCCAACCCGGAGCGTCCCGTGATCGACAGGCTGATCGATTATCAGGAGTTCTGCGGCGTGGGGGGCTCGGCCCCCGGCCAGGAGGAGGCGGGCAGCGTGGCCACGATCACCGTCACCGAACTCAAGGCCCTGCTCGACGGTCCCCGGGACGGGCTGCTCCTGCTGGATGTGCGCAATCCGCCGGAGGCCGAGATCGCCGTGATCCCCGGCGCCGTGCTGGTGCCCCTCGATCGCATCGAGAGCGGCGAGGCTATCGAGGAGGTGCGGCGCCTCGCCAGCGGCAAGCGGCTCTATGTCCACTGCAAGCTGGGGGGACGTTCCGCCAAGGCCCTGATCGCCCTGGCCCGCCACGGCATCGAGGGGGTCAACGTGCAGGGCGGTATCGACGCCTGGAGCCAGGAGGTGGATCCTGACGTTCCGCGCTACTGACCCCTTCTCCCCCGCCAGGCAGCGGTGGCTGGAGCGCCGCCGCCAGGAAGCCCGCCGCCTGATCGCCCTCGAGAAGAGCTTCCTGCCGCTTCTGCTGACGGCCCTGCTGCCCATCCTGGTGATGCCGCTGACGGCCACGCGGGGCTGGCCGGCCAATGTGCTCCTGGCCCTGGTCTTCAACCTGCTGATCCTGCAGTCGATCCAGACCCTGCCGGTGATCGCCGGGGTGACCTACGCCCGCCTGCGCCAGGAGATCTTCCGGGGGATCGGGGTGGTGGGGGGCCTGGGGCTCTGGGTGCCGGTGGCCATGGGGACCTGGCCCGGCGGCCTGTTCCGCGCCGTGGAGATGGTGCTGCTCAGCCTCTTCTTCCTGGCCACCTCCCTGCGGCTGGTGCGCCTGCTGGCCCGGGTGCCGCGGGTCAACGGGCTGGTGATGGCCGGTGCCGCGGCGGGCTATCTGCACCTGGGGCTCACCGGCGGCGTGCTGGCCACGGCCACCCAGGTGCTGGTGCCCGGCAGCTTCAGCCTCGGGGCGGCCGCCAGCCACCAGCTGCTGCTCGACCGGCTCACCTACTTCAGCTTCGTCACCATCGCCGGTGTCGGCTACGGGGATGTGCTGCCGTCCAATGCGGTGGGGGAGCGCTTCGTCATCCTCCTGAGTGTGGCCAGCACCCTCTACGTGGCTCTGCTGGTGGGCCTGCTGCTGGGGCGGTTCATCGCCTCGGAGGAGGTGGTGATGCTTGAGGAGGATCAGCTGGAGCTCGAGCGGACCGATGGACCCGGGAAGCCCTGAGGGGCAGTGGCAGTCCCCTGACCGCCAGGATCAGTAGTCGACGCCGCGCTTGAGGTCGACACCCCGCTCGGCGTAGTGCTTGTGGCAGACCATCTCCGAGTGGACGCTGGCCAGGTCGAAGTAGGCCGGCCGGCTCTTGCAGCGACCCGTGATGATCACCTCCGTTTCGGTGGGCTTGCGCAGCAGGGTCTGGACGATCGGCTCCACCGGCAGCAGCTCCAGATCCACGGTGGGATTGAGCTCGTCGAGGATCACGGTCTTGTAGAGGCCGCTGGCGATCGCGGCCCGGGCGATCTCCCAGGCCCGTTCCGCTTCCACGTAGTCGATCGGCTGCTGCTGGCCCCGCCAGACGATGGCGTCGCGCCCGGAGCGCAGGTGATCCACCAGGTGGGGGTAGCTCTCGCGCAGGGCGGCGATGGCCGCGTCCTCGGTGTAGCCCGCCCCGCCCTTGAGCCACTGCAGGATCAGCACCCGGTGGCTCTTGTCCTGGCTGATGCCCCGCCCGATGGCCTGCAGCCCCTTGCCGAGGGCGCTGGTGGACTTGCCCTTGCCTTCGCCGGTGTAGATCTCCAGACCCTCGAGACCCTGCTGGGGGCCGCTGTGGGCCCGCATCTCCGAGTGCAGATCGGCCAGCTGCACCAGCTGGCGCGGCGCCCCCCGGCCCGTGCAGATGATTTCCATGCCTGCGGGCTTGGTGGCCAGGGTGCGCACCACCTCCTCGGTGTCGAGCAGGCCCAGATCGAGCACGGGGTTGAGCTCATCGAGCACCACCACCGAATAGAGGTTGCTGGCGATGGCCCCCTTGGCGATGTCCCAGCCCCGCAGGGCCTCCTGGTGGTCGAAGCGGGTGGCCTCCGCGGCATTGAAGTGGTCGCCGCGGCCGGTGCGCACCTGGTCGATCAGGTGGGGGAAGCCCTGCTGCAGAGCCTCGATGGCACTGTCCTCGTCGTAGGCGCGACCGGGGCCCTTGAGGAACCGCAGCAGCAGCACCCGGGTGCGCTTCTGCTCGCAGATGCCCAGCCCGATGGTGCGCAGCACCACCCCCAGGGCCGCCTGGCTCTTGCCCTTGCCCTCCCCGTCGTAGACATGCAGTTGGCCGTGGGCCCGCTCGTCGCTGCCCGCGGCGGTGCGGATGCCGATGCCCCGCCCAGTGCCGCGCTGCGGGGTCTGGGTGCTGCGGGCGGCGGGGGTCATCGGCGGGTGGCGGGGAGCGGCGGCGGGCAGAGCAGACCCGGATGCTACCCAGCCTTGCCAGGATCGAGGCCATGCCAGCCACCCGCCGCCTCAGCCTGCTCGAAGCCCTGCCGGCTCCGCTGGAGAGGGGTCTGGAGGCGCTCTGCCGCCAGCTCGACGCCTTTCCCCAGGTGGTGGTGGCCTACTCCGGAGGTGTCGACAGCGCCCTGGTGGCCGCCCTGGCCGGCGACCGGCTGGGGGAGCGGGCCCTGGCGGTCACCGGCGTCTCGCCGGCCCTGGCCCCCCACCTGCGCCGCGAGGCCAGCGACCAGGCCCGCTGGCTGGGGCTGCGCCACCGGGAGGTGCCCACCGCGGAGCTGGCCGACCCCGCCTACACCAGCAATCCCCAGGATCGCTGCTACGCCTGCAAGCGGGAGCTGCACCGGCTGCTGGCTCCGATCGCCGCCGCCGCCGAAGGGGCCCAGGTGCTGGATGGCGTCAACCGCGACGACCTGGGCGACCACCGGCCCGGAATCCGGGCCGCCCGGGAGTTCGGGGTGCGCTCCCCCCTGGCGGAGGCCGGCATCGACAAGGCGGGGGTGCGCCAGCTCTCCCGGGCCCTCGGGCTGCCCTGGTGGGACAAGCCGGCCCAGCCCTGCCTCGCCTCCCGCTTCCCCTACGGCGAACCGATCAGCGCGACGCGCCTGGCCCGGGTGGCCGCTGCCGAGGACTGGCTGCGCCAGCGCGGCTTTCGCGAACTGCGGGTGCGGAGCCAGGGGGAGACGGCCCGCATCGAGATCCCCGCGGCTGGATTACCGGCGGCACTGGAGCGCCTGGCCGAAGGCGAACTGCGCCCCGAGCTGGTGGCGGCGTTCCGGGGGATGGGGTTCAGCGCCGTGGCCCTCGACCTGGAGGGGCTGGTCAGCGGCAAGCTCAACCGCGCCCTGGCACCGGAGCGGGACTGAGCGGCGGCCTGGCCAGTGATGGACGCCAGAAATCTGCCGGGGAGGGTGTCCCCGACAGTCGGTGGTGGGTTCACCGGCGCTCAGGCGCTGGCGAGGTGGGGCTCCCTCTGGCTGTCGGCCAGGGCTTCGGGCGTCTCGCGTCGGAAGCTGGTGAGCTTGTGGCGGCCGGCCCCCAGCTCCTCCCAAAGCACCTGGCAGGCCCGTTCCGGCATCGTGTGGTCACCGCAGGTGAACACGTCCACGGCCGCATAGCCCGATTCGGGCCAGGTGTGGATGGAGATGTGGGATTCCGCCAGCAGGGCGAGCCCCGTGACGCCCTGGGGTTCGAAGCGGTGGGTGATCAGGTTGAGCAGGGTCGCACCGGCACGTCTGGCTGCTGTCGTGATGGTGTCCCTGAGGAAAGCTTCGTCATCGAGCCGTGCGCAGTCGCAGTCGTAGAGCTCGAGGATGCAGTGTTTCCCTACCGCGTCGGTGGTGTCGCCTGGGGCGGAGACGGGGTGTGCAATCGGGTGGCTGGGGGAGGCGGCGGGCTTCCATCCCGGGTTGGGATGCAGGCTGGAAAGGGTCTGGTTCATCGAATCCGGTCAAACAGGCCTCACCATACGTGCCGGAGCGCGGAACCGAGGTTCGCCAGGCTGCCTGCGGCAGCAGGGAGTTCGGCCCTCAGGCCACCATTGCTCCGCTCCGCAGCTCCACCCCCTGGCTGCGGGCCCGCCAGCCCGTGCTGAAGGCCTCCAGGTGGGTGGCGCTCACCAGGCACTGGTGGCCGTCTCCCACCGCCTCCAGCAGCAGTTGCTGGCGCCCCGGGTCCAGTTCAGCCAGCACGTCGTCGAGCAGCAGCAGCGGCGGCTGACCCACCACCTGGCCCACCAGCTCCAGTTCCCCCAGCTTCAGGGCCAGCACCAGGGTGCGCTGCTGGCCGGCGGAGCCGTAGCGCCGCGCGGCCTGGCCGCCGATCAGCAGGGCCACCTCGTCGCGGTGCGGACCCACCTGGCACTGGCCGAGGCGCTCCTCCTGGGGCCGTTGCCGGCGCAGCTGCTCCTCCAGCGCCTGGCGCCAGGGGCCCTCCTCGTCGCTGGCCTCCGCCAGCACGGTGCCGCTGACGTAGTCGAGCCGGAGCGGTTCGCCGGCCCCGCCGATGCGCTGCTGCCAGGCCGCCGCCAGTGGCTCCAGGCGCCGCAGGGCCCGCTGGCGGCGGCGGTGCAGCCGGGCGCCGACCAGGGCCATCTGCTGATCGAAGGCCTCCAGCAGCTCCTGGCGCACGCCGGCCCCCAGTCCCCGGCGCAGCAGCTGGCTGCGCTGGCGCAGCAGGCGCCCGTAGCGGCTCAGCAGGGCGCCGTAGACCGGCTCCAGCTGCAGCACCACCCGGTCGAGCCACTGGCGCCGCAGGGCCGGCTCCCCCCGCACGAGATCCAGGTCGAGGGCGCTGAAGCCGACGCAGCGCAGGGGGCCGATCAGGTCGAGCTGACGCTCGAGCCGCTTGCCGTTGCGGAACGCCTGGCGTCCGCCGCTGCGCCGCAGCTCCAGCTGCAGGCTGTCGGCCTCGTCGGTGAGGGCGCCCAGCCGGCTGCAGGGGTGGCCGTGGCCGATCAGATCCCGGTCGACGCTGCAGCGGTGCGAGCGCAGGCTGGTGAGCAGCTCCACCCCCTCCAGCAGGTTCGACTTGCCCTGGCCGTTGCTGCCGATGACGAGCAGCCGGGGCGCCTCCAGCGTCAGCTGCAGGCCGTCGATGTTGCGGAAATGCCGGAAGTCCAGGCGGTGCAGCCGGATGGTTCTGGGGCGGTCAGCCGCTAAGGTACCCCCATCGGCGGCGAGGGTCCCCCAGGGGTCTGAACCACCGTGGCAGGGCATGTAGCTCAGTTGGATAGAGCGTCAGATTCCGGTTCTGAATGTCGGGGGTTCGAGTCCCTCCATGCTCGTCAGCCCAGTCACCCTCAGCCCTCGCCCCTGCTCCGCAGGTTGAGGCCCATGGCCCGGATTCCACCGGGATCGACCACGAACCCGGCCCGGGTGAGGGCGGTCACCGCTTCGGGCGGGGCGGACAGGGAGATGCTGCAGCCGCTCAGTTCCCGCCGCAGACGGGCCAGGGCGGCCTGCACCAGGGCGGTGATCACCTCGTCCCGGCAGGGGTCGGCCGGATCGGCCATCAGGTCCCAGAGATTGGCATTGAGGGCCTGGTCACTGGTGGCGCGCACGAAACCCACCAGCCGGCCGCCGGGGTTGAGCACCACCAGATGCCAGGTGCTGCGCTCCAGCACCCGCTGCCAGCGCTCCGGGCTGCGGGGGCCATCCCCGCAGGCCACCAGCAGCTGGTTGAGGCCGGCCGGATCGGGGTCGTGCTGCTGCAGCAGGGCGTAACCCTCCCGCAGGCGTGGAGTCGGGGGCTGGCTGCGGAAGGGGATCAACAGAGAGTCCAGGGAATCAGCCCGTGTTGCGCATGCCGGCGGCGATGCCGTTGATGGTGAGCAGGGCGCCGCGCAGCAGTTCGCTGCGGCTGTAGGTGCGGCCGTCGCCGCCGCCTCCCGGCCCGTCGCCAGGCCCTTCGCTCATGGGCGGCTGCCGTTTCTGCTCCCGCAGCCGGCGCAGCAGCGCCACCTGCAGGTAGCCCAGGGGGATGATCGTGCGGTTGCGCAGGTCGACCGACAGCTGCAGAGCCGGGTCGCCGTCGAGCAGCCGGCTGTGGTTGCTGATGCGCAGCACCAGGGAATGGGTGAGGGCGAACTCACTGGCGATCGCCTCGAAGATCTGGGCGAACACCTCCCTGTTCTGGGGGCGTCCCAGGGCGGTGACGTAATGGCCCGCCAGCTCGAGATCGACCTTGGAGAGGGTCATCTCCACCTTGGAGATCAGCATGCGGAAGAAGGGCCAGCGCTGGTAAAGCAGCTGCAGCAGCTCCATCTGTTCGCCGTCGGCATCGAGCTCGGCCTGCAGGGCCGTGCCCACCCCGTACCAGCTGGGCAGCAGGAAGCGGCTCTGGGTCCAGCCGAACACCCAGGGGATGGCCCGCAGGCTGGAGAGATCCTTGGCGCCGCTCTTGCGCCGGGCCGGCCGGCTGGAGATCTGCAGCTTGCTGATCTCCTCGATCGGCGTCACCTGCTGGAAGAAGGCCACCAGGTCGGGGTTGTCGTGGACCAGGGCCCGGTAGTGGTCGCGGGAGCGGGCCGCGAGCCGTTCCATCAGCACGTTCCAGGTGGGGGTGTCGTCCACCGGGGTGCTGACCATGCTGTTCTGGAGCACGGCGGTGGTGACCGTCTCCAGGTTGTAGAGGGCCAGCTCCGGCAGCGAGTACTTGGAGGCGAGCACCTCCCCCTGCTCGGTGATCTTGATGCGTCCCTTCAGGGTGCCGCTGGGCTGGGCCAGGATCGCCTGGTAGGCGGGGCCGCCGCCCCGGCCCACCGAGCCGCCCCGGCCGTGGAAGATGCGCAGGGCCACGTCGTGGGCATCGGCCAGCGACTGCAGGGCGATCTGGGCCCGGTGGATCTCCCAGTTGCTGGAGAGGAAGCCGGAATCCTTGTTGCTGTCGGAGTAGCCCAGCATCACCTCCTGCAGGGGCTGCTCGCCGTCGCTGTTGCTGATCAGCAGCTGGCGGTAGAAGGGGTCGGCGAACAGGCGTCCCATCACCGCCGGGGCCCCCTGCAGGTCCTCGACCGTTTCAAACAGGGGGATCACCAGCAGGGCCGATTTCTGGGCCATCGGATCCACCAGCCCGGCCTCCTTGGCCAGCAGCACCACCTCCAGCAGGTCCGACACCGTGTGACTCATGGAGATCACATAGGTGCGGCAGATGCGCCGGCCGAACTCCTGCTGCAGCCGCTGCAGCATCCGGAACACGGCGAAGGTCTCGGCGGTGGGGGCGCTCCAGCGGGCCGCCGGCGGCAGCAGGGGCCGGCGGGTCTTGAGTTCGCTCAGCAGCCACTCCACCCGCTGCTCCTCGTCCATCTCCCCGTAGGGCACCGGCAGCAGCAGGTACCTGCTGAGCTCGTCGATGGCGTCGCTGTGGCGGGTGCTCTCCTGGCGGATGTCGAGGCTGGCCAGGGAGAAGGCGAAGATGTGCACCTGGCTGAGCAGATCCTGCAGGGCTTCGCAGCTCAGGCCCGTGGCATCGAGGCTCTCCTTGATCAGCTCCAGGTCGGTGCGGAATTCCTCCACCGAGGCGTAGTGGAGTTCCTGGGGTGGGGCCGGCTCCATCAGGCTGCTCAGTCCGGCCTCGTAGCCGGAGGACCCGTCGCAGGGGGATTCCCAGCCCGCCTCGGCCAGCTGCTGGTTGCGCTGCTGGGTGAGGCGCAGCCGCTCCAGGGTGTAGCTCAGCTTCAGCCGGTAGGGCTCGAGCCGGTAGCGGGCGGCACGCTCCTCGTAGATCTCCGGGAAGCGCAGCCGGTCCATCTCCAGGGATTCCAGCAGGGCGCCGCTCACCTGACTCCACTGCATCGAGATGCTGAGCTGGTCGCGCAGCACCGACACCGACTGGATGTAGCGGTCCAGCATCAGCTGCCGCTGGAAGCAGGCCGTGCGCCAGGTCACGTCCGGGGTCACCGAGGGGTTGCCGTCCCGGTCGGATCCCACCCAGGAGCCGAAGGTGCAGAAGGCATCGCGGGGGGGCTGCACGTCGGGGTAGCTGGCCGCCAGGGCGGCGCGGATGCGCTGGCGCAGCTGGGGCAGGGCGTCGAAGAGCACCTGCTGGAAGTAGTGGAGGGCGTAATCGACCTCATCGATCACCGACGGCTTGAACTGGTGCAGCTCGTCGGTGCGCCACCACAGCCGGATCTCCTCCTCGAGCTGCTGGCGCAGCCGGTCGTTGTCGTCCGGGTTGCCCTGGCCGTTCACCTGCAGCTTCTGGATCAGGGCCGCCACCCGCCGCTGCTTGTGGCGCACGGTGTGGCGCACGATCTCGGTGGGGTGGGCGGTGAACACCAGCCGGATGTCGAGCTCCCGCAGCAGCCCCTCCAGCTGGCCCGGCGGCACGTTGAGGGCGCGCAGGCGCTCGAACAGCTGGCGGAAGGTGGCCGGATCGCTCTGGCTGGCCAGGGGCGGCAGGAAGGGGTCGTTGCTGGCGGGGGCGGGGGCCCGCTTGATGCTCTCGAGGTAGCTGTCCTCCTCGATGTGCTGCTCGAGGATGTTGACCAGCTGGAAGTAGAGGGAGAAGGCCCGGGCCGCGGCGATGCCCTCGGCCAGATCCATCGCCTTGATCAGGGCCACGATGCCGTCGGTGTCGACGGCGGAGGGGGCCTCCGGATCCAGGCCCGGCGCCACCGGACCGCTCAGTTCCTTGAGCCGCAGCAGGCGCTCCACCTGCTCGGGGGGGCATTCACTGCGCAGCACCGTCTGCCAGAGGTCCTCCACCAGCTCCAGCCGCTCGGTGAGCAGTCGGATCACCCCGGGTGAGGCCTCGGCGGGAACGACCGAAGGCTCGGTCAGGTGGAGCCGCATGGGGGCGGTGGGCGCGGGGGTGCTGTTCATGATCCTCCAGGAACCTGGGCTGCTTCTGTCGCCAGCCATGCGTCCAGGGCCCTCTCCCGCCGTTCGAGAGCCTCGGCCTCGCTGCCGATGATGGCACCGATGCTTTCGCCGCGCCCATGGCGCGCCAGCCATCGCATCGCCTGGTTGCCGCCGGCCAGCAGGTCGTGGAGGGGCGCCAGCCACCGGGCCAGCCCCAGTTCGGCCGCCAGCGGCGCCATCGCCTCGAGTTCGGTGGCGATCCAGGCGCGGGCCTCCAGGGTCTCGCCGGTGCGCCAGTGCACCAGCCGGGCCTGGAGGCTGGAGCGGGCCGCGGCCCGGTCGTTGGCATCGGCGATGGCCTCCAGCTCGGCGGCCCCGAACCGGCCGGCGGCCAGGGGATCCTGGCCCGAGGGATCCTGCAGCAGCTGCTGCAGGCGCAGTTCGGTGAAGGCGGTGACCGCCAGCAGCAGCAGCGGGTCGTCGATCAGGTCGCAGATGCGGATCTCGAGGCGGTTGAGGCCATGGGGGCGGTCGTCGCCGTTGGGTCGCACCGACGTCCAGAGGTGGCGGACATTGCGCATCGCCCCGGCGGCCAGCTGCTCCTCCATCCAGTCGATGTAGTGGCGGTGGTCCCGGAACAGGGGCACCAGGGGCGGCGTGATCGGGAACTGCAGCCAGCGCTGGGAGTGGGCCCCGCTGACCTCCCCGTCGAGGAAGGGGGAGCTGGCGCTGAGGGCGAGCAGCAGGGAGGCTTCGCAGCGCAGCAGCCGCAGGCCCGCGAACAGGGCGTCCATCTCCGTCAGGCCCAGGTTGATGTGGACGCTGGCGGTCACCACCCGGGTGCCATAGGTGGCCTCGATGTAGCCGTGGTAGGGGTTCTCGGGGTCGGAGCGCTCGAAGCGGCGGCTGTCCCCCAGGCTCAGGGTGCTCCCGGGCAGCAGGGTCAGCTGGCGGGGCTGGAGCCAGCGGCGCAGGCGCCGGCGCGGTTCCAGCAGCAGCTCCAGCTGGGCGATGTAGGAGGCCTCGGGCGGGGTGACGTACTCGAGGTTGCGGTGATCCGGCTCGGTCATGAACCCGGCCAGTGCGGCGGCCGCTTCGGCGGAGCAGCCCACCACCGTGCCGTCGGCCCGGCCGGTGTACATCTCCACTTCGAAGCCCTTCAGCAGCAGGGGGGCGCTCATGGCGTCGCGTCGGCCGCGTCGGCGGTGGCGGGCTCCAGGCAGGCGAGGGCCTTGAGCATGCCGCGCGCCTTGTTGCGGGTCTCCTGGTACTCCGCCTCCGGCCGGGAGTCCGCGACGATCCCGGCACCGGCCTGCACCTGCACCCGCCAGCCGCCCTCGGGATGGGGCAGCACCACCATGGTGCGGATCGTGATGGCGGTGTTGAGGGCTCCGGCCAGATCCACCGCCCCGTAGACGCCCGAGTAGGGCCCGCGGGCCTCCGGCTCGAGGGCGTGGATCAGCTGCATGGCGCGGATCTTGGGGGCGCCGCTCACGGTGCCCGCCGGGAAGGAAGCCATCAGCAGGTCCCAGATGTCGTGATCCTCGGTCAGCAGCCCCTCCACCTCACTGACGATGTGCATTACATGGGAGTACTTCTCGATCACCATCAGCTCGCTGACCTGCACCGTGCCGGCCCGGCAGACCCGGCCCAGGTCGTTGCGGCCCAGGTCGACCAGCATCACGTGCTCCGCCCGCTCCTTCGGATCGGCCAGCAGCTCCTCGGCCAGGGCCGCATCCTGGGCGTCATCGGCGCCCCGGGGCCGGGTGCCGGCGATGGGCCGCAGGGAGGCCTTCACCCCTGCGGCGCAGGGCTCCGCCTTCACCATCACCTCGGGGCTGGAGCCGATCAGGTGCCAGTCGCCGAAGTTGAAGAAGGCCATGTAGGGCGAGGGGTTGACCATCCGCAGGCTGCGGTAGAGATCGAAGGGGGCGTGGGTCACCCTGGTTTCGAACCGCTGGCTCAGCACCAGCTGGAACACGTCGCCGGCGGCGATGTGCTCGGCTGCCGCCGCCACGGCGCCCTGGAACTCCGCCTGGTCCCGGTTGCTGCGGGTGGCCAGCTCGGCGCCGCTCGCCTCGTGCCAGGCCAGCGGTTTCACGTGGGCCGGCAACGGGGCGTGCATGCGGGCCTCGAGTTCCGCGATGCGGGCCGCCGCCCGGTCGTAGGCCTCGCCGGGATCGGCCCCCGACGAGAGATCCACGTAGGCCACCGCCGTGATCTGGCGCTTCACCTGGTCGAACACCAGCAGGCTGTCGGCCAGCATCCAGCAGCCGTCCGGCGGGGCCCCGTCCGGGGCGTCGTGGACCGGCACGCTGGGCTCGATCCAGCGGATCAGCTCATAGCCCCAGAAGCCGAACAGCTGGGCCACCGTCGGCAGGCCCTCCACCGGTCCGGGGCGCAGGGGGGCCAGGGCCTCCCGCAGCAGGGAGAAGGGGTTGCCCTGGAGCTGTTCGCTGCGGCCGTCGCGCCAGCGCCTCTCGCCCCGGTCGCCGCGGCAGGTGAGGGTCCAGAGCGGGTCGCTGACGACGAAGCTCCAGCGGCCCAGCTGCTCGCCACCCTCCACCGACTCCAGCAGCACGCCATGGCTGCCGCCCGCCCCCACCTTCAGCCAGGTGGTCAGGGGGGTCTCCAGGTCGGCGGGCCAGCGCTTCCAGAGGGGGAGGAGATTGATGGCCACATCAGCACCCGCTTCCCCACCGGCGATGCGGGCGAGGAAGGCGCTGCGATCAGAACCGGGCATCACGGCGACAGGCAGGCAAAAAAAACGGGGCTCCCGGCCCCGCCGTTATAGGTGCTGGCCGGCCGGGCTCAGGCTTCGTGGGTGGCCTTGCCGCTGAACTTGAGGCTGGCGGGGTTGGGGTTGGCGCCGATGCTGCGGGGGGTGTGGCCCACCATGGGACGCCCTTCGTTCACCTTCTCGGGGAAGACGCCGTCCTTGGGGTGCAGGAATTCGGTGTCACCGCCGGGGTAGATCCGGTAGATCTTGTAGTCCTCGATCCGGGGCTTGAACTTGGTGCGCAGCTGGGTGCCGAGGGCCAGGCACTGCTCCTTGCGGGCGAAGTACATGAGGTTGTCGCCTTCGTGCATCTCCGCGGCGCCGCCGGTGGGGAGCTCGAACGCCTGGGCCTTGGTGCTGCTCCAGGTGATGGCGTACTTCTCCTCGGTCTCCGCCGAGTTCAGCAGGCCACCGGTGCTGCCGATGGACTTCGGAAGTTGACCGTGGAGGGCCGTATCAGGCATGGCTCGCAGACCGTTTCAGGCGGAAACTAGCACCGTGTTTTTGGCCTTCCGGGCGCCCCCGGCGGACTCTTCACACCCGTCAACAAACCCGGCGGCGGCCACCTCAGCCGCTGCGTTCGGCGGTCGGGAAGAACACGGTCAGGTTGCTGCCCCCCCGTTCGGTGAGCCGTCCCCCCAGGCGGTGGAAGAGCCGCTGGGTGGCCTGGCGGCTGAGCTGCAGGCTGCCGGTCTCCGGGTTCCAGCTCAGCACCGGCCCCACCGGGGTGGGCACGGCGGCCGCCAGGGCGTCGGCCTCGCGGCTTTCGGGATCGTCGCTGCTCAGCTGGAGCTTCAGCCGCGACCCCGCCGGCAGCAGCCGCAGCCGCACCTCGCTGCCGCTGGGGAGGCTGCGGCTGAACCGGTCCATCAGGCCGCCGAGCATGGTCTCGAGCCGGCTGGGATCGCTCATCACCGGCGGCAGGTCGGCAGCAATGTCGAGCACCAGCCGCAGGTCGCGGCGGCCCAGCTGCCGCTGCCAGAGCTCCTCCAGCTGGATCAGCAGCCGGCTCAGGTCCGTGCGGGCCAGTTCGCTGTCGCTCAGGGGCTGGCCGCTGCCGGGCTGGCGCTGCAGTTCCGCCGCCAGGAAGATGAGGCCGAAGCGGTCGATCTGTTCGCTGCATTCCCCGTCGATCTGCTCCAGCCGCTGCCGCACCACCGCCGGCAGGTCGCTGCGGCGCAGCAGGGAACGGATCAGGGTGCGGATCGTGGCCAGCGGGGTGCGCACCTCATGGGTGAGGGCCTCGAGCAGGGCCAGTTCGCTGCTGACGGCGTCGTTTCTGCTGGCGTCGTTGCCCTCGCCGCGTTTCTCGCCGTGCACGAGCGGCTGCAGGGTGACACTGGGGGCCATGGCGGCCAGGCGCTGGGCCAGCAGAGGCCAGAAGCGGCTGCCCAGATCGGGATCGTTGCTGAGCGGGCCCAGCAGCTGCAGGCGGCGCCGCAGCCCCACGCCCGCGACCGGATCGTCCTGGGCCAGGCGGCGATCGAGCAGCTCCAGGGCCGCCGACAGCACCGGCGCGTCGAAGCGCGCCAGCAGCCGGCGCTCCTGCGGGGGGCCGTCGAGGGCCAGGGCCACCTGAAGCACCGGGGTGATCAGCACCAGCAGCGGATCGGTGCCGTCCTCCTCCCGCAGGCTCAGGCGCTGGAACCCCCCCGGCCGGCCGGCCGTTCCGGCGGGGGGCGTTCCGTGGGGGGCCGGCAGGGGCGCCATCCCCGGCAGCAGCGGCAGCCCCGGGGGCATGAGGTTGCCCACCTGGGCGGGGGTCCAGACCCAGCCGTCCAGCCACTCCAGCAGGGAAGGTTCGTAGAGGGCCGGCAGGGGGGCCGCCAGCCACACCCCCGGCTGGGGGGGGGCGGCGCCGAGCAGATCCGCCTGCACCGTGGCCAGGGCGGCCCACCACTGGCGCCGCACGCTGTCCTCGTCCCCCCGCCCGGCCGGGACACCGGCCGCCAGCAGGCGGCGCAGGTCCCCCAGGCTCACCACCATCGCCGCAGGCTGCGGCTGCGCCGGGCCACGGAGGCGCAGAGCCCGAGGCTGATGCAGTTGACGAGCATGGCCGAGCGTCCGTAGCTCAGGAAGGGCAGCGGAATGCCGGTGATGGGTCCCAGGCCGATGGTCATGTTGATGTTCACCACCACCTGAAACATCAGCATGGCGCCGATGCCCACCACCACGAGGGATTCGTAATCGCTGGCGGCCCGGCCGGCGATCTGCAGCAGGCGCCAGATCAACACCACGAAGCCCACCACCACCAGCATCGAGCCGATGAAGCCGGTCTCCTCCCCCAGGGCGCTGAAGATGAAATCGGTGTGCTGCTCCGGGATGAAGCGCAGCTTGGTGAGGGAGCCGTTCATCAGGCCGGTGCCCCAGAGCTGGCCGGAGCCGATGCCGACCGTGCTCTGCAGCAGGTGGTAACCGCCCCCGAGGGGATCCTGGGCCGGATCGAGGAACAGGGTGAGCCGGGCCCGCTGGTGCGGGCGCAGCCCGTGCTCCCAGAGCCAGGGTGTCCCCACGGCGAACAGCCCCTGGACGGCCAGCACCAGGGAGAGCCCCACCGCTTTCCAGGGCAGGGCCCGCCACGCCACCCAGCCCATCAGGGGGATCCAGCCCAGCAGCAGCCAGGGCAGGGTGCCGGCCATGATCGCCGTGAACAGGGGCGAGAGCAGCAGCAGCAGCCAGGTGGCGGGCATGCCCGACCAGAACAGCATCACCAGCAGCACTGCCCCGAAGACCAGCGAGGTGCCCAGATCCGGCTGCACGAAGACCAGCAGCCACGGCACGCTGATCATGGCCACCGGCCGCAGCAGGTCGATCGGCCGCTCCACCGGGTATTTGGAGAGCACCCCCGCCAGCAGCAGGATCGCCGCCACCTTGGCGAACTCCGAGGGCTGCACGTAGAAGCCGCCGATGTTGATCCAGCTCTGGGCCCCGAGGGCGCTCACCCCGATGATCCGCACCGCGACCAGGCTCGCCACCATGACGATGTAGATCGGCCACTGGAAGCGGGCGATGCGCTCCAGGGGCACCCGGGCCAGCAGCAGCGCCACCACCAGGCCCACCGCCGCGGTGATCCAGTGCTGGTACCAGTCGGTGGTGCCCTGCTGGCGCTGGGTGCTGGCGATCAGGATCCCCGCCAGCAGGGTCAGGGCGATGGGGATGCCCCAGAGGAGAGGATCGAAGCCGGGGCCGCGCCGCTTGGCCCCCTTGGCGGCGAACCCACCGCGCCGGGGGCTGAGAACCGCCATCGCTTCAGGCGAGCGCCGGGCTGAGGGAGCAGCCGGCGCTCAGCCGCCCGGCCAGCTCGGTGAAGGCGCGGCCGCTGGCCGAGTCCGGTGCCGAGAGCACCACCGGCCGGCCCCGCTCTCCGCCCTCGAGCACGGGCATCTCCATGGGCAGCTGGGCCAGCAGGGGCACGCCCGCCTCGTCGGCCAGCCGCTGGCCGCCACCGCTGCCGAACAGGGGGTAGCGGCGATCGGGCAGATCCGGGGGAATGAAGGCGGTCATGTTCTCCACCACCCCGAGCACCGGCACGCCCATCTGCAGGAACATGGCCAGGCCGCGGCGGGCGTCCTGCAGCGACACCAGCTGGGGGGTGGTGACGATCACCGCGCCCGCCATGGGCACGGCCTGGGCCAGGGTGAGCTGGGCGTCGCCGGTGCCGGGGGGAAGATCCACCACCAGCACGTCCCGTTCGCCCCAGTTCACCTGATAGAGGAACTGGCGGATGATGCCGTTGAGCATCGGCCCGCGCCAGACCACCGGCTGGTTCTCCTGGATCAGCAGACCCATCGACACCATGACGATGCCGCAGGTCTCGATCGGCTCCAGCACCTGGTCGTTGCCGCTGCCCGACACCTGGGGGCTGCGGTCGGCCACACCCAGCATGGTGGGCGCATTGGGTCCGTAGATGTCGGCATCGAGCAGCCCCACCCGCAGGCCGGAGGCGGCCAGGGCACAGGCCAGGTTCACGGCCACCGTGCTCTTGCCCACGCCCCCTTTGCCGCTGCTCACGGCGATCACCTGGCGCACGCCCGGAATGCCCTGGCGCTCCGGCAGCTGGGCCCCGCCGGGGCCGTGGCCGGCGGCACCGATCGGGCCCGAGGAGGGGGGGGCGGCGGGCTGGGCCAGCTCGATCTGCACGTCGTTGATCCCCTCCACCGCCAGCAGGGCGCCGCGGGCCTCGGCGGCGATGCGCTCCCGCTGGCTGTTGGCGAAACCGGGCAGGGCGAGGCGGAACACCGCCCGGCTGCCCTGATGCCGCAGGTCGCTGATCCAGCCCAGCTCCAGCAGGCTGCGGCCACTGCCGGCGTCGCGGAGCGGCTGCAGGGCCTCGAGGAGGGTGTCGGCGCTGGCCATGCGGCGGCGGCAGGGTCGGGGTGGACGGCGATCCTAGGGGCGGCCCCCCGGGCCGGTCGGGCCGGGCGGCGGCTCCTGCGGCAGCGCCGCGGAAGCACCCCCCGTGGCCCTGTGGTGGCCCTGGGGCGGCTCCCCGGCCACTCCCCGAGCCCGTGACAGACGCTCTCGAACCCTTGTGGGACCCCCCGACGGGCTGAAAAGGTGTGCGGATGTTCCGCGTCCGCCGCGCCGCCGTTCCATGGAGATGCCACCTGCCGATTCTCGCAGCCGCGCCAAGGCCCTGCTGATGGGCCTGCAGGATTCGATCTGCGCCGGTCTCGCCAGCCTCGATGGCGGGGCCGACTTCGAGGAGCAGAGTTGGGAGCGGCCCGAGGGCGGCGGTGGCCGCTCCCGGGTGATGAAGGACGGCCGCGTCTTCGAGCAGGGCGGCGTCAACTTCTCCGAGGTGGAGGGCGAGCGGCTGCCCCCCTCGATCCTGTCCCAGCGCCCCGAGGCGGAGGGTCACCGCTGGTTCGCCACCGGCACCTCGATGGTGCTGCATCCCCGCAACCCCTACGTGCCCACCGTCCATCTCAACTACCGCTATTTCGAGGCGGGGCCGGTGTGGTGGTTCGGCGGCGGCGCCGACCTCACCCCCTACTACCCGTTCCTGGAGGATGCCCGCCACTTCCACCGCACCCTCAAGGGGGCCTGCGACGGGGTGGATCCCGCCTACTACCAGGTGTTCAAGCCCTGGTGCGACGAGTACTTCTTTCTGAAGCACCGGGGCGAGACCCGGGGCGTGGGCGGCATCTTCTACGACTACCAGGACCCCGGCGGCGTGCTCTACAAGGGGGGCGACCCGGAGGGGCCGGCGGCGGCGGCCAGCGCGGCCGTCGGGCCGCTCCACCAGAACTGGGAGCAGCTGTTCGCCCTGGCCTCGGCCTGCGGCAACGCCTTCCTGCCGAGTTATGTGCCGATCGTGGAGCGTCGCCATGGGCTGCCCTGGGGAGAGGTGGAGCGCCAGTTCCAGCTCTACCGCCGCGGCCGCTACGTGGAGTTCAACCTGGTCTTCGACCGGGGCACGATCTTCGGCCTGCAGACCAACGGCCGCACCGAGTCGATCCTGATGTCGCTGCCGCCCCTGGTGCGCTGGGAGTACGGCTACACCGCTGCCGAAGGCAGCCGCGAGGCCCTGCTGACCGACCTGTTCACTCGTCCGCAGAACTGGCTTGAAGACCCTTCCCTGGAGGAGCGCTGCCGACCCCACCAGGCGGTGGGCTGAGGGGCATGGCGGTGGCCGGGCTGCGGCCCAGGCCCACCTCGAGGGCTGTCACGATCCGCTCGGCGATGGCCATCACCGTCTCGGAGCGGGTGGCCGGGTTGCGCAGCGAGCGCTCCAGCTGGCCCTCCAGCTTGCCCACCTCCAGCAGGGCGATGCCGCGTCTCGGTCCCCCGAGGCCGCCGCGGAAGGCCATGGGGAAACCGCCGAAGGCCACGGCCAGGCTTTCGTCGAGCGAGCCGAAGGGGCGGTGCAGCGGCGGGATCAGCCCCGACCCGATCCCGTCGGGGCCCCAGGCATCGAAGTGGATCTCCAGGGCATAGCCGCCGCTGGCGGCGTGCTGGCGGCCCACGCTCCAGTTGGTGCTGGGGTGGTTGCCGTCCGGGATCGTGCGGAAGGGCGGGCGGTAGGAGCTGATGCGCAGCCCCCGCTGCTGGCCCAGGGTCACCACGGCCTCCGCGACGACCATGTTCCAGTAGAGCTCGTCGCTGATGCCTGGGTACATCGGCGACGCCCCCGCGGCCACGGCGGCGCCGCTGGTGCCGGCGCCGTTCATGCCCTGGGAATCGGCATGGCCGGCCAGCACCAGGATGGGGGTGTCCGGATCGACGGGGCGGGTGCCGATCCAGTCCCGGCCCAGCCGGCTGCGGGGACCGGTGATCGGATCGAGGCTGGCCAGCGACTGTGCCTGTATCGGGCTGGCCGGCACGGCCGCTTCGGCGCCATGGGCCAGGGGTGTGAGGGGGCCGAGGCTGCCGATCAGCAGGGCAGGCCCCAGCAGCCAGGTCGGACGACGGGAACCCATGGGCTCAGATCGGCGAGGAGAGCAGGGAGCCGTCGCTGGCCAGCTGGAGCCCGGGGCCCAGTTCCCGCTCGATGGCGATCAGTTCGTCCCGGTGGGCGCGCAGGCGCAGGGTGCTGCCGCCGTCGCTGTCGCCGCTGATCAGGCGCATCTCCAGGCTTTCGGGCCGGGCGGCCCGGCGCCGGTAGATCACCCCGGCCAGGGGCCCCACCAGGGCCAGCAGCAGGGGCCACCAGCCGAGGGAGGGCAGCACCTGGCGCAGCACCAGGCCCAGGCAGGCGGCCCCGACGCTGCCCAGCAGCGAGAGCAGCAGGGCGAGGGGCAGGCTGGAGCGCACCTGGCCGCGGAACCGCAGCAGCTGGCGCTCGGGATCGCCGGCCTCGGTCTGCCAGCCCCGGGCGGTGAGCCAGTCGGAGAGGCCGTCGAGCACCTGCACCGGCGGCTGGGGGGAGTGCACGTCCACCACCGTGGTGCGGTCCTTGCTGGCGGCCCTCAGAAAGAACACCAGGCCGATGGCCATCAGCAGGGTGAGCAGGAGGGTGGAACCCAGGGTGGGCATGGCGGCGCAGCCTTTCGGGCCCGCATTCTGGCCCGGCCGGCCCGGTCGGCGGCCGTCGTGGGCGACGATGGCCGCCTCCCCCCTGTCCCCCCATGGCCCAGACCCCTTCCAGCGGCAGTGCCAGCCCCGGTCCGCCGGCCCGTTTCGCCGTCTTCGACCACGACCTCGACGCCGCCTGGGCGGAGCTGTTCGGCAAGGCCCGGGCCCTGGCGATCGACACCGAAGCCATGGGGCTGATCCATGGGCGTGACCGCCTCTGCCTGGTCCAGATCTGCGACGACGACGACAACGTCTGCTGCATTCGGGTGGCGCGGGGCCAGACGCAGGCGCCGCGGCTGAAGGCCCTGTGCGAGAACCCCGCCATCGAGAAGGTGTTCCACTTCGCCCGCTTCGATGTGGCGGCGCTGGCGGAGAACCTCGGCATCGCCGTGGATCCGGTCTTCTGCACCAAGGTGGCCAGCCGCCTGGCCCGCACCTACGCCCCGCGCCATGGCCTCAAGGATGTGGTCAACGAGCTGGTGGGGGTGGAGCTCGACAAGCAGGCCCAGAGTTCCGACTGGGGCCGGGTGGAGGAGCTCAGCGACCCCCAGCTGGCCTATGCCGCCGGTGACGTGCGCTGGCTGCTGGCCGCCCGGGACCGGCTGGAGGTGATGCTGCGCCGCGAGGAGCGCTGGGAGCTGGCCCGCCGCTGCTTCGCCTGCGTGCCCGTCTTCTCCGCCCTCGACCGGCAGCGGTTCAACCAGGTGTTCGAGCACTGAGCCCGGACACGCTGGGCGGCCCGTCTGAGGTGCCGCTCAGTCCTCGATCATGAACAGGTCGTCCTCCCCCACCGAGCGCAGCTGGCCGTCGAACAGCTGGCCCCGGTCTAGGCCACTGGCCCTGGTTTCCTCCAGCAGCCGTTCCGCCAGGGCCAGCTTGCCGGCCGTGTCCCGCAGCCCTTCCTTGGCCGCCAGGATCTCCACCCGCCGGCGGGCCGCCGCCAGGCTGATGCCCAGCTGGGTGGCCAGATGACCGCAGGCGGCGTTGAAGCTGCGGTCGGGGATGCCGGGCATCGGTGCGGAGGACAAGGGGGCGTTCGGCCCCATCATCCCCCTACCCCGGCAGCAGCCGCTCCCGGATCAGGGCCGCCAGCCGGGCACTGCCGCCGGCCGGTCCCATCCGGCGCCGGCCGATGCGGCCCAGCCGGGCCCGCTCCCCATCGTCGGCCAGCAGGGCGAGCAGCCGGTGGCGCAGCTCGGCTGGGCCATGGCAGGGCTGCACCGCTCCCCCCAGCAGCCGGCTCTGGCGGCGGGCGAAGCCGGCCTTGAACTGGGGCCCTGGCCCCGGCAGCGACAGGGCCGGCACCCCCAGCCCCACCAGCTGCTCGGTGGCGGTGCCGGCGGTGGCGAGCCCCAGCTCCGCCAGCGGCGCCCAGGCCCCGAACCGGCCCGGGCCCACCAGCAGCTCCAGGGGGCCGCGCCGCCAGAGGGCCGCGCCCCCCGAGCCCTCCGGCGGCGGGCCGGGGATGAAGCCCGCCGCCGTCAGGGGGGCGGCCAGCTCGGCGGCGCCGGGACGGGAGCCGGTGGCCAGCAGCACGCTCATCGCCGGGGACCCCTCGGCCGGCGGCAGGGCCGCCAGCAGGCCGCGCAGGTTGCCGAGGGCCTCGGGCAGGCGGCTGCCGGGCAGCAGCAGCAGGCGGCGCCGCCCCTGCAGCCAGGCGGGCAGCGGCGGGGCGGGGGCGAAGCCATCCATCATCGGATTGCCCGGGGCGACGGCCCGCACCCCGTGGCGCCGCAGCCCGCGGGCGGTGAGCCGATCCCGCACCGCCACCAGCCGGCAGCGGCGCCGGCCCATCAGGGCCCATTCCCAGGGGTCCCACTCGCTGCCCTTGGCCCGGTGGTAGCCATCGGCCAGGGGGGAGCGGCCCCAGCCGGCCGGAGCCGGCGAGGCCCAGGTGTGGTCGCTCTTGGGGGTGCCGAGGAAGCCGTAGGGGCCGCCCCCGGCCCAGGCCAGCAGCAGGGGCAGCAGGTCGCCCACCGCCAGGATCGGCAGCCCCTGCCGGCCCCAGCGCCGCACGATCCGCCACTGGTGCCAGCTGAGCAGCGGCAGGCCGGCCGCCAGGTCCTGCACCAGCCCCGTCAGGCTCTGGTTGCTGAAGCCGCCGCTGGGCAGCGGCTGCCGCGGGCCCACCCGCCGCAGCTCCCCGGCCGCCTCGGCGCCGGCGTAGGCCTGGCCCACCCCCACCAGCGGCAGCACATCCACCTCCAGGCCGGGGGTCTGGCGCCTGAGGGCCTCGATCAGCCGCAGGGCGATCAGATCCTCCCCATGGCCGTTGCTCAGAACCAGCAGACGGGGGGAGGACATGCCATGGCTGATACGATCCGCTGCGGGGAGTTTGCTCCCCGGCAGGCGGCATGGCCAAGTGGTAAGGCAGAGGATTGCAAATCCTTTATCCCCAGTTCGAATCTGGGTGCCGCCTCTGCAACAACCGGGGGTTCCCTGGCCGCTCCCCCCGTGGGGGAGGCTGCGGCACGGTGACCGCCCATCGGTGGCAGACTGCACCGGACATGCCGATGAGGACTGCGGTGGCAGCCAATTCCCCGGAAGAGCCGGATCCGTTCGTGGCGCTTCTCAGCGAGGAATGTCTGGAGATGATTGAAAAGATCCAGGCCTATCGCGAAAGAATTCAGCTTCCTTCCACCCCCAGGGCCATTCTGGAGGATGCCATCATCGAGTACTACACCGCACTCAAGCGGGTCGGCAACTGGTGAAGGATGGTCGCTGATCGGCCCACCGACCTCCGACCCCACCGCTGACCATGCCCCGGTCTGATCTTCAGCGGGTCTAATCGCCCGGCCGGCCGGGGGGGCGTCGAGGTCCCCGCCCGAGCAGGAGTTCCGCCCGTTTCCTGTGCAGACTCATGGAGGATTCCGTCAGCACCACCCACTGGGCCAGGGTGGAGCAATGTTCCTCGAAGGGCGGAAGATCCAGGCGCAACGGCCGCCATGCCCCCGCGTCGATCTCCTGATTGAGGTTCGACTGGGGCAGATCGTCGTTGGTGATGATCAGCCAGCGGTACTTGCTCTTGAAATGGTCGAGATAATCCCGCACCAGTTGGTTGGGAAGGTGCTGCAGCACATCCTTGACCAGGATCAGATCGGCGGGGGGGAGGCTGGCGAGGTCGTCGAACAGCTGGAAGTGAACCGTGTCGCTGGCATGGCGTTCGCGGTTGGCGGCCACCACCGAATCGACGATGTCGACCCCCGTGTAGGTGATGTCCCCCCAGTGGATCAGGCGGGAGAACTGCCAGTCGCCACACCCGAAATCAACGACGCTGCCGATGTCGTTGAGCTGCAGAAAGCGCTGCAGGGTGGCGATGTATTCGCCGTTGAACTCCGGCCTGGACCCCTGTCCCGAGCCACCGCCCCAGGTGTCGCGTTGGTAGATGCGGGTGAAGGCGTCCTTGGTCGACATGCCGGCGGGCGGATCATCGGCACCCTAGCGGCGGCGTTCGGTCGTCCCGCCGTGGCGGCTCAGGGCAGAACGCCCATGAGCAGCGAGATGATGGCGAATCCCACGACGCCCACCAGGGCCAGCAGAGACGTGGATGGGGGCATGGCCATCTCCCGGACGGATCAATCATAAAGAGAATCTGAAGAGTGGGGTGCTGTCTGTGGCCTTCGTTGCCGATCGTCATCTCCGCCCCGCCTCCGCCTCCGTCTCTCTCCCGGCCCGTCCCGTCTCCGGCCCGCTCAGGGGGCGGCATCCACCCGCCACTGCCGTCCATCCGGGCCGGTGGCCTCGCAGCGAAAGGCGCGCTCGTCGAGCAGGCACTGGCCACTGGCCAGCTCGGCCCTGGTCAGCCCGAGGGCGGCCTCCCCGTCACCGAACCCTGCCTGCCCCACGGCACTGACCCGCAGCCGCACCGGCCAGCGCGGCTCGCAGCGGCTCCGCCGGCAGGCCATGGCGGCGGAACCTTCCGCCAGCACCCCGGCGAAGACCAGCTGGCGATCGAGGAAGGCGTTGTCGCCACCGGGCTGCAGGAACCGCACACTGAGCAGACCCTCCATCTGCTGGTCCAGCCGCAGCAGGCGGCAGCTGGCCGGGGGCGGCACAGGACGGCCCGTGCCGGAGGGGGTGATGACGCTGCAACGGCGCAGGGGCCTCTCCCAGCGGCCGAAGTCATCGCCGGACAGTTCGCTGGCCCCCACGGGCGCCCAGTGGAGACCCGGGGCCAGCAGCAGGCTCAGTGCGGCCCGCATCCCCGGGCCGGCCCGGAGCTTCAATAGCCCGAATCGGCGACGCAGATGCCCTGGCAGCTGATCCCGTTGGAGGCGGTCCGGCCGCAGTGCTGGCAGAGCACCGGATCGGCGGCGGGGCCAGGGGGGGTGGCCGCGGCGGCGGGCGCCGCGGCGATGGGTTGCTTCGGGGCGGAGGTCGGCCCGACGCCCGGAGGGATGGTCATTGCGGGTCCCCGGGGGGAGAGTCGGGACGATCATGGCAACGGACCGAGACTCGCGTGATCGCCATGGCCGACATCCTGCCCGGTCCGCCGCCGTCGGTGGTCCCCGGGGTCGGGGTCGGCACCTGGGCCTGGGGCAACCAGTTCCTCTGGGGCTACGACCCCACCCAGGACGACACCCTGGCCGCCTGTTTCCGCCGTGCGGTGGACCTGGGTCTGACGTTCTTCGACACGGCCGATTCCTATGGCACCGGCCGCTATGGGGGGCGCAGCGAGTCGCTCCTGGGCGACTTCGTCGCCGCCCTGCCGCCAGCCCCGCGCCAGCGGCTGACCGTGGCCACCAAGCTGGCCCCGTTCCCCTGGCGCCTGGGCCGCCGGGGATTCGACGCGGCCTTCGAGGCGTCCCTGGGGCGGCTGAAGGGCCACCTGGACCGGGTGCAGCTGCACTGGAGCACGGCCCGCTATGCCCCCTGGCAGGAGGGCGCGCTGCTGGAGGGACTGGCGGATCTGGTGGCCCGGGGCCGGGTGGGCAGCCTGGGGGTCTCCAACCTGGGCCCGCGGCGCCTGCGCCGGGTGCACGACCAGCTGGCCCGGCGCGGCCTGCGTCTGGCCAGCCTGCAGGTGCAGCTGTCCCTGCTGGCCCCCGAGGCGCTCACCGCCCAGGGGGTGGCTCCGGTCTGCCGGGAGCTGGGCATCGAGCTGCTGGCCTACAGCCCCCTGGCCCTGGGGCTGCTGGCCCAGCCCCCCGGCGAGGCCCGGGCGCCACGGCCAGCGGGACCCCGGGGCCTCCTGTTCCGGCGCCTGACGCCCCGCATCCAGCCCCTGCTGCAGACCATGGAGCGGATCGCCCGCGCCCACGACGCCCCGATGGCGGCCGTGGCGATCAACTGGTGCCGGGCCCATGGCGCCCTGCCTTTGGTGGGAATGCGCCGCCCCGATCAGGCGGAAGCCGCGGCGGCCGCCGCCGCCTGGTGCCTGGCGGAAGAGGAGCGGCAGGATCTCGACCGGGTGGCGCTGCGTGGCGAGGTGCGCATGCCGGCCAACCCGTTCCAGAGCGACTGAAGGCCTCAGGCGCTGAGGGCGTCGGCCGGGTCCGGGCTCAGCACCACCGGCAGGGCCGCCGGCCGCGGCTGGGGGGCCTCGGCCCGCTGCAGCAGCCGCACCACCTGGGGATCGGCCGTTTCGCCGCTGAGGGCGCCGTCCTCCCCGGGACCGCAGGCGCTGAGGGCCTCCTGCAGCAGGGAGTCGAAGGTGGAGCCGGGCAGCCGGTGGCGGGCCAGCTCGAGGAAGGCGCGGGCCAGGGATTCGCCCGCTGCCGCCCGCAGGGCCGGGTTGGAACGCCGCAGCTCCTGTTCCTGGGCGATCGAGTTGAGGAACCGCTGGGTGATGTCGCGCTTGGTGGTCGCCCGGATCCTGGTGTCCTGGTCGGCCTCGCTCAGGAAGGTCTGGTCCTCCAGCTCCTGAAGGCGGCGGTTGAGGCTGTCGAAGACATCCTGGGCCTCCTTATGGATATGGGTGAGCTGGCCGTCGGAGAGGCGCGGCAGGTCGGCCACATAGACCTTGCCGTGGTCCCGCAGGGTCAGGAAGGTGGGGCGCTGGCCGCCCGAACCTTCCCGCTGCACCGGGGCCCCGCCGTCGCGCAGGCGGGGGCGGGGCTGCTGGGGGCGCTGGGGCGGAATCGGGCCGGCGGAACTGCGGCGGCGTGTGATGCGTCTGGAGGTATCGAACATCGGGCAACGAACTCGTCGGAGCGGAAGGGAGGCCTGGTCGTGTCGGCAAAGACGCTGACGACCTTAGGGAAAGCGGTGCATCCGGGCCGGCGTCGCCTCAGTGCGGCAATCCGGCCAGGGGGGTCTCCCCCGGGTCGCCCGGAGCGACGACACCCAGCTCCCAGGCCTGGTGGCCCGCGGAGCGGCAGAGGTCGAGGACAGCGGGCAGGGCCGTCGGTGGCACCACCAGACAGAAGCCGACCCCGAGATTGAAGGTGTGCCAGAGGTCGGCCTCCGGCACCTCTCCCTTCTCCTGCAGCCAGCGGAACAGGGGCGGCCGCTCCCAGCTGCCGGGGTCCACCACGGCGTGGACCCCCGGGGGCAGGCAGCGCGGCAGGTTCTCCGGCAGACCACCGCCGGTGATGTGGGCCATGGCGTGCACAGGCAGCCCGGAGCGGCGCAGCTCCTTCACCAGGGCGGCATAGAGAAAGGTGGGGGTGAGCAGGGCGTCGATCAGCCCCTGGCCGGTGGCCGGCAGCGGCGTGCCGGCATCGACGGCCTCGGCCTCGAGGATGCGCCGCACCAGGCTGAAGCCATTGCTGTGGACACCGCTGCTGGCCACGGCGACGATCCGGTCGCCGGCGTCCACCCGGGCACCGTCGATCCTATCCTCCTCCTCCACCACCGCAACGCAGAACCCGGCCAGGTCGTAGCGGCCTTCGCCGTAGAAGCCCGGCATCTCCGCCGTTTCGCCCCCCAGCAGGGCACAGCCGCTCTGGCGGCAGCCATCGGCGATGCCCTCCACCACCTCGGCCATGGCTTCGGGGCCGAGCTTGCCGGTGGCGATGTAATCAAGGAAGAAGAGGGGCTCGGCGCCGCTGGTGATCACGTCGTTGACGCACATCGCCACCAGATCGATGCCCACCCCGTGGTGGGCGCCGTGGGCCTGGGCCAGTTCGAGCTTGGTGCCCACCCCGTCGGTTCCCGCCACCAGCAGCGGACGCTTCATGCCGGCCGGCAGCCGGCAGAGCCCGCCGAAGCCCCCCAGTCCGCCCAGCACCTCCGGCCGTCGGGTCGTCTCGACGCTGTCCCGGATCCGTTCCACGAAGGCGCGGCCGGCGACCACGTCCACGCCGGCAGAGCGATAGTCCATGGGGCAAGGGTCAGCGCTGCACCGATCCTGCATCGGCACGGGGCCGCGGGGGGCTGGGGAGGCACCGGAGGGGCCCTGGACGTGGACGATCCCGCGATTGGCCCACACTCCCATCGCCGGGGCTTATGGGAGCGATCAAATCGACTGATGTTTCGGTAGCGCCGATGGGCCAGTCAGGCCAGTGGACGCCTGGAAGGGTGGCAAAGATGAAGAAAACTGATCGATCCAGGGGGGCTTCCGGGGTCCATTGGGGCCCTGCGGACTTCGGATAGTTTTCCGGGGTTGTCATTTCCTGTAAGGAATTCACCAGGCCAATTCGGTCCCGTTCACCTCAGCCAACACCACTTCTGGTTCCGGTTGTCGTCAGCGTCCGAATGCAGTCTCCGAAGACGTCCCTGTCTTCGTTTCCCTGCTCCGCCGGTGATTTCCGCCTGTCATGCGAGTCACTCAACTCCTGGGCACCGCCGCCCTCCTCTTCACCAGCAGCATCGCTCCGGCCCAGGCCGGCTCCCTTACTGCCACGCAGGCGCCAGGGAGTTCCGTTGCCATTCGCCCCGCCGACTTCCCCTCCGACTGGGAGCGCTTTGTCGACGAGATCCGCCCCGTCCCCACGGCCAGCAACCTGATCGCCTCCGCCGGTCGGGTCACCACCGGCCAGGCCAGCTGGTACGGCCCCGGATTCTTCGGCAACCGCACCGCCAGTGGAGAGGTGCTTCGCCCCGGCACCCTCACCGCCGCCCACCGCACCCTCCCCTTCGGCACCATGGTGCGCGTCACCAACCTCTGGAACGGCCGTTCCGCCGTGGTGCGCATCAATGATCGCGGTCCCTTCCATGGCCGGCGGGTGATCGATCTGGCCCACGGTGCCGCCCAGGAGCTCGGCCTCACCGCCAGCGGCATTGCTGACGTGAAGCTGGAAGTCCTGCCCTGATCCCCCGGGCCGGCGCCAGCCGGCAACTCTGAGTTCGGCCCATCCGCCAATCTGGCGGGTGGGCTTTTGCTTTGTGCCGGTGCGACTGCTGCAGACCCTGGCCGACCTGAGCGACTGGCGCCGCGGCCAGGCCGGGCGGCCGCTCCACTTCGTGCCCACCATGGGCAGCCTGCACGAGGGCCATCGGCAGCTGCTGCGGCGGGCGTCCGCCGCCGTCCCCGCGGGCCGGCCCGCGGTGCTGCTCAGCGTGTTCGTCAATCCGCTCCAGTTCGGGCCGTCCGAGGATTTCGCCCGCTATCCCCGCGATCTGGCCGCCGATGCGGCCCTCGGGGCCGCGGCGGGGGCCGATGCCCTCTTCGCTCCCTCCGTGGCGGAACTGTTCCCCGGTGGCGAGGCGGAGCTCACCGCCGTGGTCCCCCCGGCCGGCTTGCGCCGGTCCCTGTGCGGCCCCGGACGCCCCGGCCATTTCGAGGGGGTCGCCACCGTCGTCTGCCGGCTGCTGGCCCTGGTGCGGCCCGATCGCCTCCTGCTCGGGGAGAAGGACTGGCAGCAGCTCACGATCCTGCGCCGTGTCGTCAACGACCTGGCCCTGCCGGTGACGGTCCAGGGGTGCGCCACTGTGCGGGAGGCCGATGGACTCGCCTGCAGCTCCCGCCATCGCTACCTCAGCGCCGCGGAACGTGGCCAGGCGGCGGCCCTGCCGGCCGCCCTGCAGGCGGCGCTGACGCTCTGGCGCGGCGGCGGCGGCAGCGCCGAAGCGCTGACGGCGGCGGTGAGCGGGGCCCTGGAGGCGGCGGGGCTCGGTGTCGAGTATGTGCAGCTCGTCCATCCCCTTACCCTGGCTCCGGTGCCCGCCGCCACCGGGATCTCCCTGCTCGCCGCCGCCGCCCGCTGCGGCAGCACCCGCCTGATCGACCACATCTTTCTGATGAACCGTCCGCCGATCGTCGCCATCGATGGCCCCGCCGGGGCGGGCAAGAGCACGGTCACGCGGGCCTTCGCCCGCCGCCTGGGGCTTGTTTATCTGGATACGGGCGCCATGTACCGGGCCCTGACCTGGTGGGTGCTGCACCGGGGCGTGGACCCGGCCGACCCCGCCGCGATCGCCCCCCTGCTCGACGACCTCGACCTGCGGCTGGAGACCGACGCCGCCGGGGAGCAGCGGGTGCGGGTCAACGGCCATGAGGTCAGCGCGGCGATCCGGGGGCCCGAGGTCACCGCCCAGGTCTCCACCGTGGCCGCCCACGCCTGCGTGCGGGCGGCCCTCACCCACCAGCAGCAGGCCATGGGCCGGCGGGGCGGCCTGGTGGCGGAGGGCCGCGACATCGGCACCGCCGTCTTCCCGGAGGCCGAATGCAAGGTGTTCCTCACGGCCACGGTGGCGGAGCGGGCCCGCCGCCGGGCGGCGGATCTGGCCCAGCGCGGCTTCGACGTGCCGGCCCTGGCGGAACTGGAGGCCCAGATCGCCGAACGGGATCACCGTGATTCCAGCCGCGCCGAGGCCCCCCTGCGCCAGGCGGACGACGCCGTGGAGCTGGTCACCGACGGCCTGGCCATCGACGCCGTGATCCAGCGCCTGGTCGACCTGTTCCGCGAGCGGGTGCCGGAGGACGCCTGGCGGGGCCCCTCCCCCCTGCAGGAGTCGGGGGCCCCCTAGCGGCGGCTCAGGCCGGGGTCCCGATCGGCCATGAGAGCCTCCAGCAGGCCCCCGCAGGCGTCCTCCAGCAGGTCCAGCACCCGCTCGAAGCCCTCTTCGCCGCCGTAGTACGGATCGGGCACCTCTTCGACGCTGTAGCGGCGGCAGTAACGGGTGAGCGGGCCGATGCGGGCGGCGGCCTCCCCCCGACCGGCCAGGCCGCGCACCGCCTCCAGGTTCTGCCGGTCCATCGTCAGCACGTGGTCGAAGCGGCTCAGGTCGTCCACCGTGATCTGGCGGGCCCGGCTGGGCAGGACGATGCCCCGGCGGGCCGCGGCGCTGCGCATGCGGGCGTCGGCGGGGCGGCCCACGTGCCAGTCACCGGTGCCGGCGGAGTCCACCGTGAAGGCCGGCTCCAGCCCCTGGCGGGCGATCAGGTGCAGGAAGACCCCCTCGGCGGCCGGAGAGCGGCAGATGTTGCCGAGGCAGACGAACAGGATGCTGGTGGGATCAGGGGGGGTCATCGGTTGTCCAGTCGCTTCAGGGCCACACCGGCCCGCAGGCGCACCACCAGAGTCTCCTCCTGCTCCGGCTGCAGGAGCTGGCTGAGGGCCGCCACGGCCCGTCGACGGTGGGGATGGGGCGGCGCGAGCGGCAGGGCCAGGCCCTCGAAGCCCACGGCCACGGCATAGCGCACGACCCATTCCCCATCGCTGCGTCCCGCTTCGAGGGCCTCCAGGCAGCGCAGGCGGATCCCCTCCCGCTCCTGCTCGGAGAGGCTCTCCAGCCGCAGGGCCCCCAGGCCCCTGGCGGCGGCCCGGCGCACGCTGGGGCCGACGTCGGTGGCCAGGGCGTCCTCGAGAACGTCCAGCCCGCGCGGGTCGCCGATGCCGGCCAGGGCCCGGACGGCCCAGGCCCTGGCGCCGTAGTTGTGGGCATCCAGATTGGCCAGCAAAGGGCCCACGGCCGCCGGGCCGATCGCGATCAGGCCATCCACGGCGGCGACGGCGGCGCCGGGATTGTTGAAGCCCAGCACCTGCACCAGCTGGGGCACGGTGGCCAGGGGGTCGTCGCAGTCGGTCAGCCGCCGGGTGGCCGCCACCAGCGCTTCGGCGCTGCCGGCCTGCTCGAAGGCCCGGATCCGATCGGCGGCGCGCTGGGAATCTCCGCTTCCGGCCGTCATCACAGCAGCGCGTCCATCGCCATCAGGAGGGCCTCATCATCGCTGTCCGCCTCCCAGCCGCTGGCACTGCTGCGGCCCTGTTCCACCAGCCCCCGCAGGGCGATCAGCTTGAGGCTGTTCTCGGCGAAGGTGCGCCGGATCGGCTCCAGGGCGGGCCGCCATCCCACCGCCCCCAGATCCATCAGGGCCGCGCGGCGCACCTGCAGCTGGGGATGCTGCAGCAGACCGAGCAGTTCGTCGGCCCAGAGCGTTTCGCCGGTGAGCTGCAGCAGGGCGCGGCAGGCGGCGCTGCGGACCAGCGGCCGCTCGTGGGCAGTGAAGGGCCGGATCACCTCCAGCACCTCCTCCCGGGCCTCCCCGATCGCCCCCAGGGCCTCCAGCATCGCTTCGCAGGGTTCCTGCAGCCGGGGGCTGTCGTCGCGGCAGGCTCCGGCAACGGCGGGGCCGCTGGCCAGCCGGCGGGTGAGCAGGGGCACCGCTGCCGTCGCCCGAAGCTCGCCGAGGGAGCGGGCGGCGGCCTCCCGCAGGCCGTCGTCGGCATCGTCGAGCACGGCCAGCAGCTCGGGGATGGCCCGCGCATCGGCGATCTTGCCCAGGGCCCGGGCCGCGTTGCGGGCCACGGCGTTGTGCTCGACGCCGGCGCCCGGGTCACGCGGCTGTCGCTGGGTGAGGGCAGCCAGCAGCAGGGGCACGGCCTCCGGGTGCCGGCTGCGCATGCGCCCCAGCCACCAGGCCGCGTAGTACTGCCGGGACTGGTCGTCGGTCTGGCGAAGCTGCTCGAGCGCCTCGGCTTCGCTGATCGGTTCGCCGTCACCGGCCATGGTTCTGCGCAGGCGCGAGGGACTCGGGAAATGCTGCCATCCCCGGGGCCGGCGGGACTCCGGCCAGAAAAAAGGGTCCCCCGCAGGGGACCCGGACGACAACGAAGGCCGTTAGAGCTCAGACGAGAGCGCTGATGGCGTAATCGATGTAGTTGTTGGCGATGACGCCGGCGTCGCCGGAGACGCCGTGGTTGGCCTTGATGTAGGTCAGGGCCTCGACGTACCAGGAGGGGGAGAGCTCGAAGGTGCGGTTGATCTCGTCGAGACCGGCCACGAGGTACTCATCCATGGGGCCGGTGCCACCGGCGACCAGGCAGTAGGTGACCATGCGGAGGTAGTAACCGATGTCACGGGCACACTTGGCCTTGCCGCGGGCGTCGGAGGCGTAGTTGCTCCCCTGCATCTGGGTGGTGTAGGGGAACTTGTTGTAGACGGCCTGGGCGGCGCCGTTCACCAGGGAGTCGGCGTTGGCGGTGAGGGCCTTGGCGGCTTCCAGGGCGTTCTTGGCGCGCTCGAAGCGGCCGAAGGCGGCGTTGAGCTCGGTGTTGGACAGGAAGCGGCCCTGGGAATCAGCGGCGGCGACGGCCTCGGTGAGGGGAGTCTTCATGGGGAGGTGGTTGGAGAGAAGGTGAACCGGAAGATGAGGCGGAGATCAGGCGACAGCAGCGGCTGCGCGATCGAAGTAGGTGCCGATTTCGGACATCAGGGAGGAGCAGTCGCCCTGGGTGATGCCGTTGCGGTCGTTGGCGATGCCGATGGCAGCGTCCTTCATCTTGCGGATGCCTTCAGCGACGGAAGCGCCGGGCACGCCGAGGGCGAGGTAAGTCTCGCGGAGGCCGTTGAGGCAGCGATCTTCCAGGACGGAGGCGTCACCGGTGAAGATGGCGTAGGTGACGTAGCGGAGAACGATCTCCATGTCGCGCAGGCAGGCAGCCATGCGGCGATGGGTGTAGGCGTTGCCGCCGGGAGCGATCAGGGCGGGCTGTTGGTCGAACAGATCGCGGGCCGCGTTGGTGACGATCTTGGAAGCGTTGGAGGTGATGCGGTTCACGGCATCCATGCGCTTGTTGCTCTCGGCAACCATCGACGCCAGGGCGTCGATCTGACCAGCGTTGAGGAATTCGCCGCGGGCATCAGCCTGAGCAACGACCTTGGTGAAGGCGTCGAACATTGAGTTAGCTCCTGTTCTCGACGTCGAACGTCGGGATTGGGTGGGTAAGGGGGTCGAGTCTGGAGCGTCAGTCCGGGGGGAGGCCTGGCTGACGTCGACTGCGTCGTTGCTTTCGATGATCGCCTGGCCAGGGCCGGGCATCGCTCCGAAAGACCTACCCATTGTTGGTGAAGGCGTCCGGTGGATGGGAGCGCCTTCATAAATGGTCACTACCGCCAGGATCCAAGCGGCCGCAGGCGTTCCGGCCGGCTGGGCGGCCGCTGGGGTTCAGCCTGGACGGTCGATCCCGCAGATGGGTGTAGGGCCCGCTGCCCTGGCCACCCGTCCGGCCCATGAAAAAGGGCCCCCTCGAAGGGGACCCACCGCAGCACCGGAGCGGGGCCCGGCTTCAGCCTTCCGCCTTCGCCTTGCCCTTGCGGGGGGCCGGCGCCTCGGAGCCACCGGTGCCGCCGCCGGTCACGGAGACACTCACGATCTTGCCGCCCATGGCATGGACCAGACGCATGGTCTCGTTCATGCGGGTGAACGGCACGTTCATGACCATGTCCGCGGTGCGGGAGTAGTCGTTGTTGTTGACGCCGGTGACGGTGAACGCCACCTGGCGGGAACTGTTGAGGCCGGTGCCTCGGGTGCCTGCGGAAACCTTCATGGATTCGGAGGGGTAGGGGGGAAAGGCTGAACGGAGGCCCGGCTCAGTTGACCGGGGTGATGCTGGCGATGCGGCCGCCTTCGCGCAGGATCTGCTGCTGGGTCTGCAGCAGCTTGTTGAAGGGGATGAAGCGCACCCGGTTGCTGCGCTTGTGCAGGCGGTAGTTGTTGAAGCCGGAGATCTCGACCCGGAAGGTGCGTCCCTCTTCACCGGCGCCCACACCCTGGCGGGTGATGCCGTCGGTGGTGACCTTGCGGAAGACGCTGCCCCTGGCGTTGGGGCTCACCACCGGCATGGGGGCCTCGGCATGCACCGAGGGGTTGAGGCGCGATTGGTTCTTGAGCAGATCGCCCCGCACCGAGGCGCCCACGCCCCGGGTGAGCTGCAGCATGTAGGAGAACTGCAGTCCCTGCTGGCCGGAGGAGTAGTCCCAGCCGTGCAGGTAGGGAACCACCTCCTCACCGAAACGGTTCTGGTACTCGGCGCTGTCGAGGTAGGAGTCGATCTCGGCGTCGTAGCCCTGCTCCTGCAGGATCGTGAAGTGGTGCAGCATCTCGGCCTTGTTCTGGGGAGCCCGGCCCAGGAGATGCTTGAAGTTCAGCTCGATGAAGCGGTAGGGGTTGGTGCTTTCGAAGAACTTGGCCTTGTACAGACCGCTCTTGGCCACCTGGCGCACGAACTCCCGCACGCTCAGGTAGCCGCGCTTGAAGAGGGACTCCGGACCCGTGAGCCGCTCGCTGGCCATGACGTACTGGTTGCCGAGCACCTGCTTGTAGACGGCGCGGATCAGGGCGGCCTTGTCGTTTTCGGTGGCGTTCGTCCAGTTTTCCTTGTTGCGGTCGCTGGAGAAACGCTCGATGCCCAGATAGGCAGCGTTGGCAAGTGTCATGAGCGTGGGTGCCGGGGGAGAGGCGTTGGAGAGAAGGTCAGTGGGCAGGGCGCATGGGCAGGGCGCAGGGCCGCTGCGGTTCGGCAGACGCCTTCAAGGACGGCTGCAGGACACGTCCCGATCATGGGCTGCAAGGCGGATCCTATGGGCCTGTCCGCTCGCCACGACAGGGTTTTCAGAATCGTTACAAACCCCCCGGCCGGGGACACCCCTGGCGGGCCGGCCCCACGCCGATACCATCCGGCCATCATCCCGGTGCCGTCATGGCTTCTGTTGTATCCCCATCCGAGGACTCCTCCCTGCGGTTGGCTGATCAGCTGCAGGTGTTGTCCCAGGTGACCGAAGCGCTCACCTACCGCCTGCTGGAGCTGGAGGAGCGCCTCGGGGGGCATGAGGATCGCATCGGGGCGCGGCTGGAGGAGGTGGCCGACCTGGAGGCCGCCCATGGGGCCGCCATGGACGAGCGGCTGGGCGACACCGAGGAGCGCCTGGCCAGGATCGAGGCGGCCCTGCGGGGTCTGGATCGCGGCGGCACCTCCCGCCATCTGCAGGCGGTGCATCCGCCGGCCTTCCAGCAGGAGGCACCGGCCTCCGTGGCGGTGGCGGAACCCTTCGACCTGGCCCCGGAGGAGGTCGATCCCTTTCTGGATGAGGGGGAGCAGCCCTTCATGGACGAGCTGATCGCCGGCTGAAGGGGCCCCTGGCCGCTCAGGCCTCCAGCCAGGCGGACGGGAGTTCGGCGCGGTAGTCGTCGGTGCGCTCGAACTCGAAGGGGCCCGCCAGGGATCCCCAGAGCTGCTCGTGGGTGGCCGGATCGTGGCCCCGGTCGATGGTGCGCATGCCCCGGGCATCGATCTCGAAGCTGCTCACCAGGTAAGCCACACTCCCCTTGCGCTCCACGAGGCAGCGGCAGCCAGGCTCCACCTCGCCGACGAACCCGTCACCCACCTCCCGCACCACGTAGGTGCAGCCCTCAAGGGGCATCAGGTCGGCGTCCCCGATGCTTCGGCGTCGCCCCTCATCCTCGATGGCGCCCCAGAAACGCTGCTCTTCGTGCAGGGCCTGGTTGTGGATGATCAGGGCGCCGTTGCGGCGCTCGGCGCGCAGCACCCGGATTCTGTAGGGCGTGCCGGGTGAGATGGCGTAGGACTGTTCCAGCAGCAGGGAGCCTGGCGCCAGCTGGGGCAGTGGCCGGAACTTGACCAGGATGTGGGCGTAGAGGGGCGGATTGTCGAAGGCCTGGCTCTGGTTGCTGAAGCCGCCGCTCAGGAGCTGGAGGAGGCGGGCGAGGGAGCTGCTCATGGGCGCCGGTTAAAGGTCGAGCAGGCGGATCCGGAAGGCCCCCACCTGGCGGGCCATGGCCGGATCGGCCTGGGCGAAGGGGTGGGCCGCCACCCGGCCGAGGATCGCCTCGAGCTTCTCGGTGCTGGAGAGCCCGTGGGAGGGATCCTCTCGACTGTGCTCCTGCCAGGCCTCATCGAACGCCTGGGCGAAGCTGTCGGCGTTGTTGAAGATCTGGCTGGAGGTCGAGGGCTGATGGGGCATGGTGATGGGCTGCAGAGCAGTCCGCACGCAATGCCAGGACCCAGATTTGAACTGGGGACACGGCGATTTTCAGTCGCCTGCTCTACCAACTGAGCTATCCCGGCCCGTCGCCGGAGCGACGCAGCGATCTTAGATCACGGACCGCTGGGGGACCGGGCCGTCCGGGTGCGCCCCCGGGGCGTGCGGGCCAGGCAGAGGAGTCCCACCACCTGCCAGCCGAGGCTTTCCAGGGCCGCTGCGGCGCTGCAGCCGGTGGCCCCGCTGGTGAGGATGTCGTCGACGACCAGGACCGGCCGCCCCAGGGCCTCGCCGAGGCGCGGCCCGCGGCGACAGCGGAAGGCTCCCTCCTGGTTGGCCAGGCGCAGGCTTCTGCCGAGGTGGTGCTGGCCCAGCACCGGCCGGGAGCGCTCCAGCAGATCGGCGCGGCGGTAGCCCAGCTGGCGGACGAGCTGGCGGCACACCAGCGCCGGCAGGGGATTCCCCCGCCGTTTCCAGCTCGGCACCGGCACCAGCAGCGGCCGCTGCCGCCACAACGGCAGCCCCTCCGCCAGCACCTGCACCAGGGCCCCCACCCTGGCGGGCTCCGGCCGCTGCCGCAGCCCGAGCAGCAACCGCCGCAGCTCGCCGTCGTAGGCCCCGGCGGCCCACCAGAGCAGGGGCTCGTTGCCCCTCAGGGCCCCGGCCGGCAGGGGCAGGCGCTGGCGGCAGTCCGGGCAGGGCATCCCGGGCTCATGACCCGGCGCTTGCAGGCCCTGGCAGAGGGGGCAGGGGGTGGCGGCGATCCAGCCGAACGGAAGCCGGCCCAGGCGTGTGAGGAGGGTCAGGGGTCCGGCGCCGCCGCTGGCGGCGCAGTCGCTGCTTCAAGCCTTCCCGGGGAGCGACCGCAGCATGGCCACCAGGGTGCGGTGGGCGTCCTCGCTGTCGGTGAGGGTGTGGTCGAAGGGCACCTCCACCCGGGTGCCGTCCACCTCCAGGCGCATCGCCTCGGGCCCCACGGCCAGCATTCGGGCCTGGCGGGCTTCGGTGCAGCCGCCGTAGTGGCGGGCGTAGGCCAGAACGGCCTCGGCGTGGTCGTCGTTCATGTGCTTGCAGATGCGGTCGCTCACGGCGGCGGTGAGGGGATCGGCGGCCATGGGTTCAGGTCGGTTGGGGGAATTCTGGTCTCAGGCGCCGGCAAACCGCTGCCAGAGCAGCAGACCCAGCCGCAGGCCGCTGAAGCCCACATAGCCGGCCAGCACGACGAACAGGGCCATGGCGAGGATCGATTGGAGACGTTCGTTCATGGCTGAGTTGGGGCGGATTCGGCCCCCATCCTGGAGCTGGCCCGTGCCAGCAGGGCCATGCCCAGGGCCGCCGTGCGTTTCGGTCGGTTCAGCACCGGAAGCCCCAGGGCGCGCGTCCGCAGGGCCCGCCACTGGCTGTTGCGGGCGCCGCCGCCGACGCTGATCACCCGCCGCAGGGCCGGGGCCCCCCGCTCCCGCAGCCGCCGCCAGCCCGCCACCTCGATGGCGGTCAGCCCCTCCAGCAGGGCCTGCAGATAGCGGGCATCACTGGCGGGCCTCGGCTCCAGGATCGGCTCCAGCGCCGGGTCGTCCACCGGGAAGCGCTCGCCCCGGCGGCTCAGGGGCCGCAGGGCCAGCCCCGTGGGACGGTCCGGCGTCATCTGGCGGCTCAGTTCGGCGATCTGGGCGTCGTCGAAGAAGCGGCGCAGGATGCCGGCGCCGGCGTTGGAGGCTCCCCCCGCCAGCCAGCGGCCGCCCACCCGGTGGTTGATGAGGCCGGGTCCGGCCAGGGGGGCGGCCACGAACTGCTTCAGCACCAGGGTGGTGCCCAGCACGGCGATGCCATCGCCCTCCTGGGGATCGGTGGCCAGCACCGCCGCATTGGCATCGGTGCTGCCGGCCACCACCTGGCAGTCCGCCGGCAGGCCCAGGCAGGCCGCCGCCTCCGCAGCCAGCGGGCCGAGGCGGCCGCCGCTGCGGCGGATCGTGGGCAGGGCCCCGGCACCCAGGCCTTCGGCCACCCCCGCGAGCCAGCGGCCCTGCGGCAGGTCCCAGCCCAGCCGCACATTGTTGCCCTCCTCGCCCCAGCGCCAGTCGTCCAGCAGCCAGCCCACCAGCCAGTCGGCCTGGTGACGCAGCAGCAGACCCTGGGCGAGGCCGGCCTCCCGGGCCAGGGCCAGCAGGCGCAGGCCCCGGGCCAGGCTGCCGCTGCTGCTGGCGGCCGGATGGTCGCCCCATGCCCCATTCTCCGCGGCCCCCGTCCCCGCCTCCGCGGCCAGCAGGGTGGCGATGGCCCCGGCCTGCTCCGGACAGGCCTGGTGGTAAGGCAGGGCGGCCGCCAGGGGCGGCGGCAGCAGGCGGCCCCCGGGCCCGCAGGCCAGCAGGGTGCCGGAGGTGCCATCGATGGCGAGGGCCGTCACGCGCCGGCGGATCTGCTCGGGCACGGCGGCCAGCAGCTGGATCAGGCCCTGCCTCCAGGCCTCCGGGTCCTCGAAACGGCCCGGGTACGGTGCCTGCAGTGCCAGCACCGGGGCGTCAGGCTCGCCACCGGCTTCTCCAGCGTCGGCCAGAACGGCCAGGCGCAGGCCGCTGCTGCCGAGGTCAACCCCCAGGTACAGCGCTGACACGGCTGGCCGTGGCCTGCTTGAGGGTGGCGGCGATGGCGGTCACGTCCTCCCAGGGGAGGTCGAGGTCCTTGCGGCCGAAGTGGCCGTAGGCGGCCACGTCCTGGTAGAAGCGTCCTCCCCGCTGCTGGGGCAGTTCCCGCAGGCCGAAGGCTTCGATGATGGCGCCGGGGCGCAGGTCGAAATGTTCCTGCACCAGGGCGGTGAGATCGGCGTTGCTGAGGGCGCCGGTGCCGAAGCTCTCCACCAGGATGCTCACGGGCCGGGCCACGCCGATGGCGTAGCTGAGCTGCACCTCGGCCTTGTGGGCGAGGCCGGAGGCCACCAGGGCCTTGGCCACATAGCGGGCGGCGTAGGCGGCGGAGCGGTCCACCTTGGTGGGATCCTTGCCGGAGAAGGCACCGCCGCCGTGGCGGGCATAACCGCCGTAGGTGTCGACGATGATCTTGCGGCCCGTCAGGCCGGCGTCGCCCTGGGGGCCGCCCACCACGAACTTGCCGGTGGGGTTGACGTAGAAGCGGGTGCTCTCCTTGGAGGGCTGGAGGGGCAGATCGGCCGTGGCGGGCAGCACCACATGCGTCCAGAGGTCGTCCTTGATGCGCTGCTGCACCGCTTTCTCGTCGCTGATCCCCTCCACTTCGGCGGTGTGCTGGGTGGAGATGAGAATCGTGTCGATCGCCACGGGGCGGTCGTCCTCATAGACCACGCTCACCTGGGTCTTGCCGTCGGGGAGCAGGTAGCCGAGGCTGCCGTCATGGCGCACCTGGGCCAGGCGCAGCGCCAGCCGGTGGGCCAGGCTGATGGGCAGCGGCATCAGCTCCGGGGTTTCGTCGCAGGCGTAGCCGAACATGATGCCCTGGTCGCCGGCGCCCACCTTGTCGAGGGGATCGCCGTCATGGTCGTCGGCCTCATCCACACCCTGGGCAATGTCCGGTGACTGCTGGTCGAGGGCGATCAGCACGGCACAGCTCCTGGCGTCGAAGCCGCCGGCGCGGGCGCCGCTGTAGCCGATCTTCTCGATCACGCCCCGCACCAGGGTGTTGAAGTCGACGCGGGCGTTGGTGGTGACTTCCCCCGTGATCAGGCAGAGGCCGGTGTTCACCACGGTCTCGCAGGCCACCCGGCTGGAGGGGTCCTGGGCCAGCAGCGCGTCGAGCACGGCGTCGCTGACCTGATCACAGATCTTGTCGGGGTGGCCTTCCGTCACCGATTCCGAGGTGAAGACGAAACGGCTCATAGGGGCAGGGGATCGGTCGATGGCTGAGCTTATTCCCGTGGGGCGACCATCCCAGTGGCGCTGGAGCCATTGGGGGGTACGGCGGCGTTCCCCGGCACGACGGCGAGCTCCCGCCAGTGGTCCAGCTGCAGGAAGGACCCGTCCAGCGCCACCGGCCGACGCCACCCCGCCCGGTAGCCCAGGACCACCGGCACCCCGGCGGCCCTCGCCATGCGCAGGTCGCTGTTGGCGTCGCCGATCAGGGCGCAGCCCTCCACGGCCACGCCCAGCTCCGCGCACAGGCCGTGGACGGCGGCGGGGCGGGTTTGCGCGGCTGATGCTCGGCGCTCCAGAGGGCCTGCACGTAGGCGGCCAGATCGTGGGCGGCCAGAAAGGCTTCGATGCCCTCCACGTGGTCGTTGCTGATCACGGCGCAGCGCACCCCCGCCTGGCGCAGGGCCTCCAGCAGGGACCGCAGGCCCGGGGTGGGGGCCGGCCGCTGCTCACTCCCCTGGCCGTGCAGGGCATCGGTGCGGGCGAACACCGCCTCGGCCGTGGCCAGGGCTTCGGGCCAGCCGAGGCCCACCTGGGCCAGGGCGGTGGCGGTGGCCACCAGGTTCTGGTCGCGGCTGGCCACCGCCATCGTGCCGGCCGGGTGAAGGCCTTCGGCGGACAGGCCATAGGCGCGATGCAGGAGGGCGCCCAGATCGCGGTGCCGCTCCGGGTCATGCTCGTCCAGGCCGGCCAGGGCCAGACAATGAAAGACCCTGGCCTGGGCCAGGGCCACGAGCATCGGCTCGCTGTGGCTCATGGTGCCGTCCTTGTCGAACAGCACTGCCTCCAGGGGGCGGTCCCCGCAGGGCAGCGGGGTGCCCCGCAGGGAAAGGTGAACCATCGTCAGCGGATCCGGCGCGACCTCATTCCAGGGAGACACCCATCGGCTCGTTGTCCTCGGCCTGCTCGAGCAGCATCTGCTTGTAGCGGGCGGCCATCTCCTCGGCCTTGTCGAACACCTTCTGGGGGTCGCTGAGCATGTCGCCCGGTTCGGGCTCGAGGGCCTTGGTGGACAGGGAGATGCGCCCCCGCTCGGCGTCGAGGTCGATGATCATCACCTTCATCTGATCGTTGACGTTGAGCACGGTGTGGGGGGTCTCGATGTGCTCGTGGCTGATCTCGGAGATGTGCAGCAGGCCGCTGACACCGCCGATGTCGATGAAGGCGCCGTAGGGCTTGATGCCCCGCACGGTGCCGAGCACCACCTCGCCCACCTCGAGGCGATTCATCTTGCGTTCCACCAGGGCACGGCGATGGCTGAGCACCAGCCGGTTGCGCTCCTCGTCCACCTCGAGGAACTTGAGGGGCAGGAAGTCGGCGACGAGTTCCTCCTTGGCCTTGCGGGTGCTGATGTGGCTGCCGGGGATGAAGCCCCGCAGGCCCTCCACCCGCACCAGGGCGCCGCCGCGGTTGGTGGCGAACACCTCGCTGTAGATCGTGGCGTCCTCCTTCTGCAGTTGCCGCACCCGTTCCCAGGCGCGCTGGTACTCGATGCGACGCACCGACAGGGTGAGCTGGCCGTCCTCGTTCTCCTCGCTGAGGATGAAGAACTCGCGCACCTCGCCGGGCTCGAGCACGTCGGAGAGGTGCTCCACCCGGTTGATCGACACCTCCTGAAGGGGCATGAAGGCGGCGGTCTTGGCGCCGATGTCGATCATCGCGCCCTTGGATTCCAGGGCGAAGACGGTGCCGTTGACGACGTCGCCGGGCTTGAAGTTGTAGTCGTACTTGCTGAGCAGGGCCGCGAACTCGTCCAGCGTGAAGCCCACACCGTCGCCGTCCCGTGCGCTGACACGGCTGCTGGAGTCGTCGGCGCTGGGCACCTCTTCCGGGATCGCCAGATCGAGATCGGCGCTGGCCTCCACGTCGGTGGGCTCCTCGCCGCTGATCGGCGCGAGGGCCTCGAGGGTGTCGGCTTCGGAAGAAGGAGTGAGGGTCATGGAGCTGGGGCGGTCTGCCGGCGGCAGTGCGAAGGAACGGAGTGGCTGCCCGCCTGCAGCGCACACCCGATCAATCACTCTATCAATGGACCGGCGGGCCGATCGGCTCGCGGGCCTGGGACAGGTTCAGCCCACCACCGCCAGCCGGTTCTTGGTCTTGGCGCGGCTGCCCAGCCCTTCGAGGGTGGCCACGAAATCGCTGACGCTCTGGAACTGGCGGTACACGGAGGCGAAGCGCACGTAGGCCACCTCGCTCATCTCCCGCAGGCGCTGCAGCACCAGCTCACCGATCTCGTTGCTGCTCACCTCCCGGCCGACCCGCTGCTGCAGCGCCAGTTCGATGTCGTCGACGACGGCCTCGAGCCGGGCCGGTTCCAGGCCCGTCTTCTCACAGGCGCGCAGCAGACCGTGCAGCAGTTTGCTGCGGTTGAAGGTTTCGCGGCTGCCGTTGCGCTTGACCACGGTGATCGGGACGGTCTCGACCCGTTCGTAGGTGGTGAAGCGAAAATCACAGTTGAGGCACTCCCTGCGCCGCCGCACGCTGCGCCCGGAATCGGCGGCCCTTGATTCCAGAACGCGGCTATCGGTGTGTTGGCAGGAGGGACATTGCATCCCCGGGCACGCGTCCAATTGTTGGGAGTGTAAACAGCTACGCGCACAAAGAGAAGGGGGTGCCTCCCTGTCGGGGGCGTAGCGCATGAAAAAACCCCCGGTTTCCCGGGGGCTCGGCATCAATCAGGCCAGATGGTCACTTGCCGATCTTCGGGGGGTCGCGGAAGGCGATCGCGAAAAACAGCGTGGAAATGGCCAGGGCCAGGATCAGGATGTAGGCGAAGCTCTCCATGGGAATCCTCGGGGGGACTGGCGGTCAGCTGAGGGTGGAACCGGCCGGGGGCACGTAGCCCTCGGGCAGGCGCCGGGTGGAACGGTCGCCCAGTTTGGCGAACAGACCGAACTCCACCTGCTCACCCAGATCGGGGTCGATCCCGGCGAAGACATCACGGTAGAGGGTGCGGGCACCGTGCCAGATGTGGCCGAAGAAGAAGAGCAGGGCGAAGCAGGCGTGGCCGAAGGTGAACCAGCCGCGGGGGGAGCTGCGGAAGGTGCCGTCGGAGTGGTAGGTCTCCCGGTCGAACTCGAAGGCCTCGCCGAGCTGGGCCTTGCGGGCCAGGCGCTTGACATCAGCCGGATCGGTGAAGGTCTGACCATTGAGGGCACCGCCGTAGACGGTGGCCGTCACACCCTGCTGCTCGAAGGAGTACTTCGCTTCAGCCCGACGGAACGGGATGTCGGCGCGGACGATGCCCTGCTCGTCCTGGAGCACCACCGGGAAGTTCTCGAAGAAGTTGGGCAGACGCCGGACCTCGAGGTCATGGCCTTCCTTGTCGGTGAAGGAGATGTGGCCGATCCAGGAGGTGGGCAGGCCGTCACCGTTGATCATCGGGCCCACGCGGAACAGACCACCCTTGGCGGGGCTGTTGCCGACGTAGTCGTAGAAGGCGAGCTTCTCGGGAATGGCCGCGTAGGCCTCTTCCTTGGTGGCGCCGTTGTCGAGGGCGGTCTGGACGCGACGGTTGATCTCCGTCTTGAAGTAACCCTGATCCCACTGGTAGCGGGTGGGGCCGAAGAGTTCCACCGGCGTGGCGGCCGAGCCGTACCACATGGTTCCGGCCACGATGAAGGCCGCGAAGAAGACCGCAGCGATGGCGCTGGCCAGCACCGTCTCGATGTTGCCCATGCGGAGAGCCTTGTACAGGCGCTCCGGCGGACGGGTGGTGATGTGGAAGATGCCGGCGATGATGCCGACGATGCCGGCGGCGATGTGGTGCGCCACGATCCCGCCCGGATTGAAGGGGTTGAAGCCCTCCGGTCCCCAGGCGGGCTGCACCGGTTCGAGGTGGCCCGTCAGGCTGTATGGATCGGAGATCCACATCCCTGGCCCGAAGACGCCGGTGAGGTGGAAGGCGCCGAAGCCGAAGCAGCCCAGGCCCGCCAGCAGCAGGTGGATGCCGAAGATCTTGGGCAGGTCGAGAGCCGGCTCCCCGGAGCGGGGGTCCTGCCAGATTTCGAGATCCCAGTAGGTCCAGTGCCAGATGGCGGCGAGGAAGAGGAGACCGCTGAAGATGATGTGGGCGGCGGCCACGCCCTCGAAGCTCCAGAAGCCGGGGTCGACGCCGGTTTCACCGGTGACGCTCCAGCCACCCCAGCTGCCCGTCACACCCAGGCGAGCCATGAAGGGCATGACGAACATGCCCTGGCGCCACATGGGGTTGAGGACCGGGTCGGAGGGGTCGAAGATCGCGAGCTCATAGAGCGCCATGGAGCCGGCCCAGCCGGCTACCAGGGCGGTGTGCATGAGGTGCACGGCCAGCAGTCGGCCCGGGTCGTTGATGACGACCGTGTGCACCCGGTACCAGGGCAATCCCATTGGGGGGTCAGGTCTGGGTTGACAGTTGCCGAAGCCGGTCGCCGGGGCGATGGCGGCTAAGGAGACGCTCGGTGATTACCGATCCGTGCTGGCGATGGTAAGGGTTGCGGGCAACGCCACGGGGCCCAGGTAACGGACCGCAACGGCGCGCCTCACAATGGGAGCCGTCCTGTTCCCCCGAGGCTTCCGCCATGCCCGTGATCCGGTTCGTGCGCGAGCAGCGTGACGTGGAGTGCTACCCGGGGGAGAACCTCCGCGAGGTCGCCCTGCGCGAAGGCATCGAGCTGTACGGCCTCAAGGGCCGGCTGGGCAACTGCGGGGGCTGCGGCCAGTGCATCACCTGCTTCGTGGAGGTGGTGGAGGGCGGGGCGGCCAACGCCCTCACGGAACAGACGGCGGTGGAACAGCTCAAGCTGAGACGGCGTCCCCAGACCTGGCGGCTGGCCTGCCAGGCCCTGGTGCAGAAATCGCTGATGGTGCTCACCAGGCCCCAGGTGGGACTCGCGGACCGGGAAGGCGACCTGGCCAGGGCCCTGGCCCAGCCCCTGCCGGAGGGGCCCACCGCCTGGCCCGTCCCACCCGCCGCCGAGGAGCCGGAGGAGGAGGCCGCCCCATCCGCAACGAGCGATGAAGGGGGCGTCCTTCCCGCCGATGGGCGGTGATACGTTCTCAGCACCTCACCAGCAGTCATGGAAACCAACGACCTCGGCTTCGTTGCCAGCCTCCTGTTCGTTCTGGTTCCCGCCGTCTTTCTGATCATTCTCTACATCCAGACGAACAGCCGCCAGGGGGGCTGAGTCGCCCTCAGCGCGCCCGCCCTTCCGGCTCCCGCACCAGCAGCACCGGAGCCGGAGCGTGCACCCGGATGTAGTCGCTGACCGAGCTGCCCAGAAGCTTGTCGAGGTCCACCAGGGCCCGGGCCACCAGCGGCCTGCGGTCCTGGGAGGCAATCACCACCAGGTCCGCCTTCGCCTCCTCGGCGGCGGCGCAGACCCCCCGGGCGATGTCGCCCGTGCGATGCAGGCCTTTCATCTCCACCCCGAAGCTGCGGGCCCGCTGGATCGCCTTCTGCAGCACGTCGTCCCCGGGGGTGCGCCCGCCCCTGGAGGGGGTGATGTCCTGGCGGGACACGTGCACGCCGGTGAGGCTGCCGCCGGGGATGCCCTGCACCAGCTCGCAGGCCAGCCGCAGGGCGTCGTCACCGACCCCGGTGCCGTCGATGGCCACCAGGACCCGGTTGATGGCCTTCACGTAGAGGTCGTCCCGCACCAGCAGCATGGGCCGGGTGGAGAGCTGGAAGACGTACTGGCTGGCGCTGTTGCCCAGGATCGACTGCAGCCGGCCCAGGCCCCGCGACCCCATCACGATCAGGTCGGCCTCCAGCTCATCGGCCACGTTCAGCACGGTCAGCTTGGCGTCGCCCTCCCGCACCAGGGTGTTGACTTCGCCGGGGCTGAGACCGAGCCGCTCGATCGCCTCCCTGATCAGCACCTCGGCCTGCTGGCGGTGGCTCTCCAGATCCAGGCCCCCCTGCTCGGGAATCACGTGCAGCAGGTTGATCCGGGCCTGACGGCAGGGGGGGATGTCCCGCAGGATGCGGACCATCTCCTCCACATGACCCTTGCCGGAATCGGCGATCAGCAGGTTGCGGAACACGGTCGTCAAAGAGGCTCTGAATCAGCCTATGGCTGATCCTGTTTCCGCACTCCCCTGTGGTGAAGACCGTGATGCAGCGCTCCGAAGCGGCCTGGTGGTGTCTGAACCGGCGGGTGCTGCCGCAGCACACCGACCACGCCGGCGTGATGTGGCACGGGGCCTACCTGGCCTGGCTGGAGGAGGCGCGCGTCGAGGCGCTGGCCCGGGCCGGCCTCCACTACAGCGACCTGTCGTCCCGGGGGCTGGAGCTGCCGGTGGTGGGCCTGCGCATCGACTACCGCCAGGCCCTGCTCCACGGTGACGCGGTCGCGATCCACAGCCGGGTGCTGCCGCGGCAGGGGGTCAAGCTTCCCTGGCAGAGCCGTTTCCTGCGCCCCGACGGGGGGGTGGCGGCCGAGGCCAGCGTCGACCTCGTGCTGGTGGATCTCGCCGGTGGGGGCTCCCGGCGACGGCTGCAGCGGCGGCTGCCAGCGGACCTGGAGCAGGCCCTGGCCATCCTGCGGGCAGGCCCGACAGGCACCGACATCCAGCCATAGTACACTTGTACTGCCGTTCAAGAGCTGGCGCCGGCCATGGGAGATCTGGTGCAGGGGATGTTCCCCCGCAGGGCCACCCCCACCTGGGACCGGCAGCAGCGCCTGTGGTGGCTGCTCTGGAGCCGCTGCCCGGGTCTCGGTTGGCAGCGCCTGCGGGCCCTCGAGGCGGCGTGCGGTGGTCTCGCCGCCGCATGGGGGGCCTCCACCGCCGAGCTGGCGGCGGTGCCGGGCCTGGGGGAAGGGCTGGTGGCCGCGGTGGAGCGCTTCCGCCGCCAGTGGGGGCCCAGGCCCCTGGAGTGCTTCGCGCCCCGCTGCCGGTTCGGCCGCGGCGTGCTCGTCCCCGGCGACCGGGGCTGGCCGGCGGGCCTGCGGCGGCTGCAGCGGCCGCCCCTGCAGCTGTGCTGGCAGGGGCGGGGCAGCCTCTGGCCGCACCTGGGCGATCGCCGCGCCGTGGCCGTGGTGGGCACCCGGCGTCCCTCCCTGCATGGCCTCTCGATGGCCCAGGCCATCGGCGCCGCCCTGGCCGAGGCGGGCTGGCCCGTTGTGAGTGGTCTGGCGGAGGGGATCGATGGGGCTGCCCATCAGGGGTGTCTGGAGGCCGGAGGAGCCCCGGTCGGGGTGCTGGGCACACCGCTGGGTCGCGCCTATCCCCTCCATCGCGCGCTGCTGCAGAGCCAGGTGGCCCGTCAGGGCCTGGTGGTGAGCGAGCTGGCGGAGGGCACCGCCGTGCGCCCCGGCAGCTTCGCCGCCCGCAACCGCCTGCTGGTGGCCATGGCGGCTGCGGTGGTGGTGGTGGAGTGTCCGGCCGTCAGTGGGGCGCTGCATTCGGCCGAGCTGGCCTGGCAGCTGGAGCTGCCCCTCTGGGTGGTGCCGGCCGATGCCGGCCGCGCCTCCGCCCTGGGCAGCAACCGGCTGCTGGCCCGGGGGGCCACGCCCCTGCTCCTCCCCGCCGACCTGATCGGCCAGCTGGGTCCCGGTCCCCTGGCCCGGTCTGGTCCCGGGTCGGGCCCGCCGGGGGATGCGGCGGCCGCCGGCGCGATGGCGGCCGAGGGGCTGCTGGCGGCGGTGGGTGGCGGCGCCAGCCTCGAGCAGCTGAGCCTGGCGCTCGATCGCCCCATGGCCGAGCTGATGCCCCGGCTGCTGGAGCTGGAGCTGGCCGGGCGGCTGCGGGCCGAGGCTGGCCTCTGCTGGCGTCCCTGCTGAGACTGACGCCCCTGATTAGGCTCCCCCCATGGTTTCCCAGGCCGGCACCGTCACGATCCCAGCCCCGATCCCCGCCGCCCCGCCGCCCGGGTCCGAGGCCCTGACGGTCACGGGATCGGAGCTGCTGGATTGGCGTCGCCGCCTGCTGGCCCGAGGCGGCGCCGCCTCCGACCTCGACTGGCTGCTGGATCTGGGCGGCGGGCTGGGCTGGAGCCGGCTGCAGTCGCTCTGGTGCCACCCGCAGGCCACGGTCCGGCTCGATCGCCCACTGCAGGCGCTCGAAGCCCTCTGGCGCCGCCACCGCCGCACCCATGAGCCCCTCCAGTATCTGGTGGGCCGTTGCCCCTGGCGCGACCTGGAACTGCCGGTGGCCCCCGGGGTGCTGATCCCCCGTCAGGAAACGGAGCTGCTGGTGGATCTGGCCCTGGAGCTGCGACGACAGGCCCCCCCCATCACCCGCTGGGCCGACCTGGGCACCGGCTCCGGCTGTCTGGCCATCGCCCTGGCCCGCAGCCTTCCTGCCAGCCGCGGCTTCGCCGTCGAGGTCAGCGCCGAGGCCCTCCCCCAGGCCAGGGCCAACCTCAGCCGCTGGGAGCTTCAGGGCCAGGTCTCGCTGCTGGCGGGCGACTGGTGGCAGCCGTTGCAGCCCTGGTGGGGCGGGCTGGAGCTGGTGCTGAGCAACCCCCCCTACATCCCCAGCGCCACCCTGGCCGGGCTGGAGCCGGTCGTGCGGGATCACGAACCCAGGCTGGCTCTCGACGGCGGCCCCGATGGGCTTCTGGCCATCCGGTCGATCGTGGCCGGTGCCCTGCAGGCCCTGGCCCCTGGCGGCCTGCTGCTGCTGGAGCACCACCACGACCAGAGCGAGGCGGTCGGCGAGCTGCTGCGGGCCGCCGGTCTGGAGCGCCCCGGGGTCCACCCCGACCTCGAGGGCCGGGCCCGTTTCGCCAGCGCCTGGAGGCCCGTGGCCCAATGAACGGTCCCGCCGATCTGGCCAGGCGTGTGGCGGCCGGGGAGGCCGTCCTGTTCCCCACCGACACCCTGCCGGCCCTGGCCTGCCGGCCGGAGGCGGCGTCCCTGATCTGGCGCCTCAAGCAGCGCCCCGCCGACAAGCCGCTGATCCTGATGGGGGCCGACCTGCCCCAGCTGATCGCGGTCCTCGCGGTGCCCTGGCAGGAGGCCTGGCTGGAGCAGGCCCGCTGCAGCTGGCCCGGGGCCGTCACCCTGGTGCTGCCGGTCACCGGCGCCCTCACCGACCATCTCCACCCCGGTGGCTCCAGCCTGGGCCTGCGCGTTCCGGCCTGCGAGCCGGCCCGGGAGCTGCTGCGCCTCAGCGGTCCGCTGGCCACCACCAGCGCCAACCTCTCCGGCCAGCCCCCGGCCACCTCAGCGGCGGAGGCCGCCTGCCAGTTCCCCGGGCTGGCCCTGCTGGAGCCCCTGCCCTGGCCTGCGGGGTCGGGGCAGGCCAGCACCGTCCTGGCCTGGCGGGGGGAGGAGCGCAGCGACGACCCCTGGGCGGTGCTCCGCGCCGGAGCACCGCCGGCGCCCGGAGCGGGAGGGGCCTGATGCTGCCGCTGCTGCTGGTGGTGGTGCTGGGGGTGTCCCTCTGCCACTGGCTGCTGGTGCCCTTGGTCCATCTGGCCACGCCCGTGTTCGAGCTGGCTTGGCTGGGGTGGCTGCTGCTGGCCCTCAGTCTCTGGCTGTTCGCCGGCGTCTGATGGCCCCCTGCTGACGCGCCGCCTGCCCGCCGGCCGCCGGGGGCCGGCCGGCACCTAGCCTCCCAACCGACTCCCCGGCACCGCCCCTGCCCGCGGCCGTTCCCCTGTCCAGCGCCGATGGAGGCGTGCCCGACGCCCCATGACCCTTCCCCCCGCCGGTGATCCCGGCCTGGCCGCCTTCGGCTCCAGCCTCACGGCCATCACCCTGGCCGAGCTGGGCGACAAGACCTTCTTCATGGCCCTGATCCTGGCGGCCCGCCATCGCCCCCGCTGGGTGTTCCTGGGGGCCTTCGCCGCCCTCACTCTGGTCACCCTGCTGTCCCTGGGCATGGGATTCGGCCTCAGGGAGTGGCTGCCCCAGGCCGTGGTTCCGTGGCTGGCGGCGGTCCTGTTCCTGGGATTCGGTGTGAAGCTCCTGGTCGACGCCTCCCGTCTTCCGGCCGATGCCGCGACGGAGGAGGCCAGCGAGGCCGAGGCGGCCATCGAGGCCGCCGAAAGCGACGGCAGTGTCCGGGGGCCGGGCGCCGTGATCTGGGAAGCCTTCGTGCTCGTGTTCCTGGCCGAGCTCGGGGATCGCACCCAGTTCGCCACCATCTTCCTGGCGGCGGCCCCGGCCTTCAGCTTCGCCGGTCTGCTGGCCGGCACGCTGCTGGGCCACGCCCTGGTCACCTGGCTGGCGGTGGGAGCGGGCCAGTGGATCGGCGGCCGGATCAGCGAGAAGGTCCTCTATCGCCTCAGCGGCGGCCTGTTCCTGGCCTTCGGCCTCCTGTCGATCCGGCAGGCGATCGGCTGAGTCCCCTCAGCGGGACGCCGGTTGCTGCAGGTCCCAGCGGAACAGACCCCGCAGGGTGGGCTGCTGGAACGGGCCCTCCTCCATCGTCGGGGTGAAATCCACCCTTTCGTTGACGGGAACGGTCAGGGGACGCTCCGGTGGACCGACGGACGGCAGCCCCTGGCCCCCGGCTCCGGGTGATGGTCCGCCGGGATCCCCGTAACGGGTGCGGATGCCGGGGCGGCCCAGGATCTCGGCACCGGAGCGGGCCGGTGACACCGGTGACACCGGCGGCAGCGGCGGTGGCGGGCCCGGGGGGGCCTGGGCCAGGGCCCCTGGCAGGGTGATCAGCCCTGCCACCAGCCAGGTGGGGCACGCCATGGCCTCCCGTGCGCTGTGCTGGGCCGATGGTAAGGGCGGCGGCTGCAGCCTTCCCCTGGCAAGCCGGCTAACGGATTTGAACCGATGGCCTTCGCTTTACAAAAGCGCTGCTCTACCACTGAGCTAAGCCGGCATGGGCCCCCGGGCCCTGGCCCAGCCTATCCCTGGGCCAGGGCCCAGAGCAGGAGCTGGGTGCGGCTGCGGCAGCCGGTCTTGGCCAGCAGATGGGAGACGTGGCACTCCACGGTGCGCGGACTCAGCACCAGCTGGGCGGCGATGTGGCGGTTGCTGTCGCCCCGGCGCAGCAGGTCGAGCACCCGCTGCTCAGCCGGGGTGATGCCCACAGGAAAGGGGTCCGTCATGCCGTGCCATCGCGTTGCTGTTTCCAGGGTTCCCCTGGCAGGCCGGGCGGGGGGCGTCCCGTCAGTCCGAGGGCAAGTCGCCCGAGGACGGCGTCCCCGGCGGCTCGGCGGCCGAGGGGATGGTCGGCTCCCCGGCGCTGGCGTCGTCCTGGGGCGGGGCGGGCGCCTGGGCCTTGCCCACGGCGGCGGCCGCCGCCACCAGCGCAGGCAGGGGCCGGGCCCGCTTGATCGGCAGGTTGGCCACCAGGGCGGTGACCCGGTCCTCGGTCTCCAGGCTCACGTCCCCCTCCTCCAGGTCGATCTCCACGTAGCGCTGCACCACCTCAAGGATCTCGCGGCGCATCTGCTCAAGCAGCTCGGGATTGAGATCGCTGCGGTCGTGGGCCAGCACCAGTTGCAGCCGCTCCTTGGCCAGGATCCCACTGGGCTTCTGGCGCCCCAGCAACCGTTGGAGGAAATCGAACAGGGTCATGGTGCTCAGAAGAGACCGGTGGTCTTGCGGATCTTGTTCATCAGCCGGGCCCGCAGGCCCCTGCGGACCTTGGAGGGATCCTCCAGGGGAACGTCCTCACCCCGGAGGCGCCGGGCGATGTTCTGGTAGGCCTTCGCGGCGGGGGAGCCGTTGCCGTTGAGGGTGAGCGGTTCCCCCCGGTTGGTGGACACGATCACCTGCTCGTCCTCCACCACCAGGCCCACCAGGGGCAGGGCCAGGATGTCGGTGACATCGTCAACGCCCAGCATTTCCTGGCTAGCCATCATCCTGGGCCGGACCCGGTTGAGCACCAGCTGCACCGGCGCCACGCCGCGGGTGTTGAGCAGGCCGATCACCCGGTCGGCATCCCGGACGGCCGACACCTCCGGGGTGGTGATCACGATCGCCTCACGGGCTGCGGCGGCCGCGTTCTTGAAGCCGTCCTCGATCCCGGCCGGGCAGTCGATGAGCACGAAATCGGCCCGCTCCGCCACCCTGGCGACGATGCGCTGCATGTCCTCGGGGGTCAGCCACTCGAGCATGCGGGGGTTGCCGGCGGGCAGCAGGGCCAGATTGGGCTCCTGCTTGTGTTTCACCAGGGCCTGCTCCAGCCGGCAGGTTTCGGCCAGCACCTCCTGGGCGGTGTAGACGATCCGGTTCTCCAGGCCCAGCAGCAGATCGAGGTTGCGCAGGCCGAAATCGGCATCGAGCACCACGGTGCGTTCCCCCAGCCGGGCCAGGGCGATCCCCAGGTTGGCGGTGAGGGTCGTCTTGCCGACGCCCCCCTTGCCGGAGCAGATGAGGATGATGCGGGCGGGGGCTGACGTCACGGCATCCACGGGCGTCGGGGCAGGCTAATCCCACCCGGCGGAACGGCTGTGCCAAGGCCCTGAACTGCCGCTAGAAAGGCCCATCCCCTCCTCGCTGTGATGACCTCTGTCCCCCACCGGCCCCAGCGGCTGCTGGTGATGCCCGACGACGGTGTGGATGCGGTGATCGCGCTGATCGAGACCGCCAGCGAGCAGCTGCTGCTCAAGCAGTTCAAGCTGCAGTCCGTGGCGGTGGAGGAGGCCCTGCGGCGGGCCCGGGAGCGGGGGGTGGAGGTGCGGGTCATGCTCAACCCCCACACCTCCGGCGGCGACCGCTGGAACGATGAGGCCTTCGCCCGCCTCCAGGGCTGGGGCATCGACACCGCCTGGACCAGCGAGGCCTTCCCGGTGACCCACGAGAAATCGATGGTGGTCGACCGGCACACCGCCCTGGTGGCCACCTTCAACCTGGCCGACAAGTACTTCACCGAGACCCGCGACTACGGGGTGCTCACCTACAACCCCGCCGTGGTGGCCCAGGTGACCGCCGGTTTCGAGGCCGACTGGCAGCGCGTCTTCTTCCAGCCCGACCTGGGGGTGGGGCTGGTGTGGAGCAGCGCCCACAGCCGCGGACAGATGGCCCGCATCGTCGATGCCGCCACCCGCACGCTCTGGATCCAGCACCCCAAGTTCGTCGATGCGGTGATCCTGGAGCGGATCATCAGCGCCCGGGAGCGGGGCGTGAAGGTGCGGGTGCTGTGTGGCGGCAAGCACGGCATCAGCGACTGGGACATCTACGACACCTTCTCCTCGCTGCGGGTGATGCAGCGCTTCGGTGTCAAGGTGCGCAGGCAGCAGCGGCCCAAGCTGCACGCCAAGCTGATCCTGGTGGATGGGGCCTTCGCCCAGACCGGCTCGATGAACATCGACCGCAGTGCCTTCGATCTGCGCCGCGAACTGGGCATCGAGAGCGATGCCCCCGAGGTGGTGGCTCGGCTGCGTGAGATGTTCGAGACCGACTGGGAGAACGCCGAAAAGTACAACGCCCCCGATCCCCTCGACCCCAGGTACCACGAGGAGGGGGAACTGCCTCCGGACCCCCATTTCGTCCATGACTGAGCCCCCCGCCCCCGCCCCGACGGCCGCTCCGCCCGGGCTGGGGCAGCTGTTCACGGGCATGCTGATGGTGGCCCTCTCCGCCTTCGGCGGTGGTCTCTCGGCCTGGAGCCAGCGAATCATCGTCGAGCAGCGCCGCTGGATGAGCAACGAGGAGTTCCTCACCGGGCTCACCGTGGCCCGGCTCTTCCCCGGCCCCAACCAGATCAACATGGCCGTCTACGTCGGCACCTTCTTCCGGGGTCTGCCCGGGGCCCTGGCGGCCCTGGCCGGGATGCTGCTGGTGCCCTTCACCCTGCTGATGGCGGTCGGGCTGCTGTATTTCCAGTTCCACAGCCTGCCCGCCCTCGACCGGGTGCTGGCGGGGGTGGTGGCGGCGGCGGCGGGGATGGCCCTGTCGATGGGCTTCAAGATCCTCGATGAGTACTGGAAGGATCCGGTGGCCCTGCTGCTGGCGGCCGTCACCTTCGTGCTGATGACGTTCTTCCATGTGCGCCTGGTGCCGCTGGTGCTGGTGGCCGGCCCCCTGGCGATGGCCTGGTACTGGCCGCGGCGGTCCCAGCCCGGGCCCCCGGCCGGAGAGCCGCGCTGATGCCGCCCCTGCTGCTGGCGGCCGCCGCCGAGGCGGCCAGCTGCGCCCCCATGCGGCTCAACGATCTCGGTCACCTGCTGCAGGTGATGGGCACCTTTCTCGGCCTGTCCCTGTTCTCCCTGGGGGGCGGCAACACCCTGCTGGCCGAGTACCACCACCTCAGCGTCGTTCAGTACTGCTGGCTGCGGCCTTCCCAGTTCGCCGACCTCTACGCCCTGGCCGAGGCGGCCCCCGGCCCCAGTTCGATGATCGTGGGGCTGCTGGGCATGGGGGCCGGCTGGCCCGAAGGCCCCGGCTGGGCCCTGCTGAGCGCCTACGGCGCCGAGATCGCCATCCTGCTGCCCTCCACCCTGCTGATGGTGGTGGCCTGCCTCAGCTGGAACCGGCTGCGGAACTCCCCCTGGCGGGTGGCCTTCGAGCGGGGCCTGGGGCCCATCACCCTCGGCATCCTGTTCGCCGTGGGGGTCAAGATCCTCCAGACCGCCGACACCAATGCCCCCGGGGTAATGGTGTCGCTGCTGGTGTGCGTGCTGATGCTGCGCACCCGCATCTCGCCGCTGTGGTTCATGGCGGTGGCCGGCGGGCTCGGGGCCTTCGGCCTGATCAACCGCTGAAGTCCGGCGCCGCCGGATCGATCCGGATCTCCCCCTCCACCAGCGTGGCCTGCTCGGCCAGCCCAAGCGGCGGCAGACCTTCGGGGCCCCGGGCCACCACATCGGCGATGCGCAGCTGCAGGGGCCGCAGCTGCAGGGCCACGATCCGTGACCCCCGTTCGCCGCCCACGCCGGCATGGGCGACGCCCCGCAGTCGCCCCCACACCAGCACGTTGCCGGCGGCGCTGATCCGGGCGCCGGGGTTCACATCCCCCAGCAGCAGCACCGAACCCTCCCCCTGGAGATGGTCACCGGCCCGGAGCGTGCCGCGATGCACGAGCAGATCGGACGCCGGCGCCCCCGCGGCGGAAGGCGCCGGCCGGGCCGGTCCCGGATCGGTGTCGAGGCCGAGGGCCGCGGCGGCCACCAGGGTTTCCGGCCGGCGGCTGGCGACGCGCACCAGGTCCAGCTGCAGCGCACCCAGCAGCTCCTGGAGCTGGCGCAGGTCCGGCAGCCGCAGCAGCCAGCGGCCCGCCTCCAGCACCACGGAGCCCGGCGGCGGCTGGCGACTGCCGAGGACATAGCGCACCTCCTCGAGGGCACTGGCGGACCCCTCCTGGGCCGGCAGCCGCAACAGGTGGGGCTGCTGGCCATCGATCGCCTGGATCAGTGCGGCTGCCACGACGGTGCCCTGGGGTGCAGCGAACCTAGAGGTCCCGCCGGCCGGCGTCGTCCTGCCGCCGCACCGCCAGGGTCTCCCGCAGGGCGTCGCTGATCCGGGCCGGATGGATCAGCCAGGCCATGTCGACGGTCTGGCAGAGGCTGGCCACCAGGGGCGAGCGCTGCTCGAGGGCCTGCAGCCGCTGGCCGTCCCAGAGCCTCAGGCCCCCGGAATAGGGGTGATAGCCCCGGCTCTGGCGCTGTTCCAGGGCGCAGCAGCCCTCCGCCACCAGACCGGCCCGTTCGCACAGCCCCCGGGCCACCGCCAGCAGTTCGATCCGGCCCGCCGGGGAGAAATCGCTGATGTCGGTGGCCTTGGGCAGGCGCCGCTCCAGCAGCCGCCCGCAGGGGTCGGCCAGCTCCTCGGGCCCCTCCTCCCGCCAGCGCACCAGGTGGTAGCCCGTGCGGATGTCGTCGTTGGCCAGGTAGCTCTCCAGATCGAGCTGGTCCCGGTCCCAGAGCCAGCGGGCCATGGTGGCGTCCGCCCAGACCTGGCCCGGGCCGAGACGGCGGGCCACGCTGATCACCCGGTTGAGCAGCCAGTTGCAGACGATGTTGAGCCGGTGGTTGTAGACGCTCCGGTACATCAGATGGCGCACCACCAGGTAGTGCTCCACCGCCATCAGGCCGCGGGGGTGGAGGGCCAGATCCCCGTCGGGCGCCAGGGTGAGGCTGGCGAGGATCCGCTCCAGATCCAGCTGGCCGTAGCGGGTGCCGGTGCTGTAGCTGTCGCGCAGCAGGTAGTCGAGCCGGTCGCAGTCCAGCTGGCTGCTCACCAGCGCCTTGATGGCCCGGCTGGGGTGGCGGCCATGTTCCAGCAGGTCGGCCACCAGGGCGGCCCTGCCGGGAGCGCCGTCATCGAGCCGGTCCCGCAGGGCGGGGTGGTCGCGGATCAGCCGGCCCGACCAGGCCTCGTGCCGCAGGCCGAACATCTCCTCGCCGGAGTGGCTCAGGGGTCCGTGGCCGACGTCGTGCAGCAGGGCGGCGGCATAGAGCACGTCCCGGTGCCGGGACAGGGAGGGATCAAGCCGTTCCAGCTGCTGCAGGGCCAGCCGCGCCACCGCCAGCACCCCGATGGAATGGGTGAAGCGGCTGGATTCCGCCCCGTGGAAGGTGAGGAAGGCGGGGCCCAGCTGGCGGATGCGCCGCAGCCGCTGGAAGGGGGCGGTGTCGATCAGGTCGATCGCCAGGGCCTCGGCCGGGTCCTGGCGATCCAGGCGGATCGCCCCGTGGAGCGGATCGTGGTAGGTGCGCTGGCTCATGGGGCCGGGGCCGCCAGACCGGCGACCAGCAGCCGGGCCGCCTCCTGCAGCCAGCTGTCCCCGTCCCCGTCGGGCTCCAGGGGCTCGGGCTGGCTCAGCCGCACGTCCGGTTCGATCCCCTGGTTCTGGATGTCGCGACCGCTGGGGGTGAGGTAGCGGGCCACGGTCACCGCCAGGCCGCTGCCGTCGCTCAGGTTGATCAGGGTCTGGATCAGCCCCTTGCCGAAGGTGCGGCTGCCGGCCAGGCGGGAACGGCCGCTGTCCTGCAGGGCCCCGGCCAGGATCTCGCTGGCGCTGGCCGTGCCGGCGTTCACCAGGGTGAGCAGCGGGCCGCCGTACAGCTGTCCAGGACCCGCCTGCTGCCGGTCGGCGATGCCGCCCCGGTCCTGGGTCTCCACGATCGGGTCCCCGTCGAGCAGACCATCGGCCACCGCCAGCCCGGCGGCCACCAGCCCGCCCGAGTTGTTGCGCAGATCGAGGATCAGTCCCTCGATCGGTCCGCTGCCGCCGGGGGCGGTGAGGCTGGCCAGGGCGCAGCGCACCTGCTGGGGCACCGGCTCGCTGAACTGGGTGATCCGCAGGTACCCGAGGCTGTGTCCGTCGCTGAGCAGGCGGTGGCTGCGCACCGGCTGCAGATCCACCTCGCGGCGATCGAGCAGCACCTCCGTCTCCTGTCCCGAGGGGGCGCGCAGGCCCACGAGCACGTCGCTGCCGGCGGGTCCCCGCAGGCGGGCGGCGGTGCCCTCCAGCCCCAGCTCCTCGGCCGGCGTGCCGTCCACCCGCAGGATCTCGGTGCCGGTGACGATGCCGGCGTCGGCGGCGGGGGAGGCGTCGAGGGGGGCGATCACCACGATCCGCTGGTCCCCCGCCCGCCGGCCCAGCTGCAGTCCCACGCCGGTCACCCGCCCCTGGGTGCTGGAGCGCAGGGTGGTGAACTCCTCCGGGCGCAGCATCCGGGTGTAGGGGTCGTCGATGGGGGCCAGCATCGCCTCGATCGCCGCGTAGGCCTCGAGCGAGCTGCTGATCGGCTGCTCCAGGGTCTTCTGGCGCAGGCGCCGCCACTGCACCGCCTCCAGCTGCGCCGGATCGACGTAGCTCTGGTTCACGAGTCGCCAGGCCTCCACCACCAGCTGCTGGGCATCGTTGAGGGCCAGCGCCGCCGCTGGCAGGCCGAGCTGCAGGCACAGCAGCAGGCAGAGTCCTGTCCCCACCAGCAGCCGGAGGGGCGCCAGCAGGCGGCGCAGCCCTGTTGCAAACCATTGAGCCGGCAGGGAGCGGCGGGCCGGGTCTCTCACGGGGGGGTCAGAACGATCGGTAGACTCTCGCAACCCAAGCCCCACGCTGCATGGCGAACTCGTCCACCGGCGCCAAGTCGTCCCCGATCTATGACTGGTTCGAGGAACGTCTGGAGATCCAGGCCATTGCCGACGATATCTCCGCCAAGTACGTCCCCCCCCACGTCAATATCTTTTATTGCCTGGGCGGCATCACCCTGGTGTGCTTTCTGATCCAGTTCGCCACCGGGTTCGCAATGACCTTCTACTACAAGCCCACGGTGGTGGAGGCCTACAGCTCGGTCCAGTACCTGATGACCGATGTCAGCTTCGGCTGGCTGATCCGCTCGGTCCACCGCTGGAGCGCCAGCATGATGGTCCTGATGCTGATCCTGCACGTCTTCCGGGTGTACCTCACCGGCGGCTTCAAGCGTCCCCGGGAGCTCACCTGGGTCACCGGCGTCACCATGGCCGTGATCACTGTGTCGTTCGGCGTCACCGGCTACTCCCTCCCCTGGGACCAGGTCGGCTACTGGGCCGTCAAGATCGTCAGCGGCGTCCCGGCCGCGGTCCCCGTGGTCGGCGACTTCATGGTCGAGCTGCTCCGCGGTGGTGAGAGCGTCGGCCAGTCCACCCTGACCCGCTTCTACAGCCTCCACACCTTCGTGCTGCCCTGGCTGCTGGCGGTGTTCATGCTGATCCACTTCCTGATGATCCGTAAGCAGGGCATCTCCGGCCCGCTCTGAACCCCTCTCCTCCCCTTAGCCTTCCCCTACCGGTCACCAGCGCTCCGAGCCCCCACCATGCACATCCTCAAGAAGCCTGACCTCACCGATCCCAAGCTGCGGGCCAAGCTGGCCAAGGGCATGGGCCACAACTACTACGGTGAGCCGGCCTGGCCCAACGACCTGCTCTACATCTTCCCGGTGGTGATCCTCGGGACCATCGCCTGCCTGGTCGGCCTGGCCGTTCTGGATCCGGCGATGCTGGGTGATCGGGCCGACCCCTTCGCCACGCCGCTGGAGATCCTGCCCGAGTGGTACCTCTACCCGGTGTTCCAGATCCTGCGGGTCGTCCCCAACAAGCTGCTGGGCATTGCCCTGCAGACGATGATCCCCCTGGGCCTGATGCTGATCCCGTTCATCGAGAGCTTCAACAAGTTCCAGAACCCCTTCCGCCGCCCGGTGGCCATGGGTGCCTTCCTGTTCGGCACCGTCTTCACCATCTATCTGGGCATCGGCGCCTGTCTCCCGATCGACAAGTCCCTCACCCTGGGTCTGTTCTGAGTCGACGGTCGGCCGGACCTCCCAACCCATTGCTTCAAGCCGCGAGTCATCGCGGCTTTTTTTGTGTCCATGGGCCCGTCTGTACGGGTGCGGGTGGGCCCCCCGTTCCCCATGGGCCTCGATCTGTCCGGGGCGGGGTCGCCCGCAGGGACCCATGGGCCATCTCTGCCGTGCTGCCGGGCCTGGAAGGGTTCCCCATCGCAGCCGCGCTCGCCTGGCACCCTGGCGGGGCAGCACGGCCTTGCCCAGCTGCCAGGAACTCCAGCCCAACCCGGATAGGGGGTGCCGCCTGGGCACGGCTCTGCTGGCACCCCCTTGCCTCTGCGGAGGCTCTGGCGACCCGGTGCTGGTCTCGGAGAGGGGAGGCAAGGAACCGTTCCCTCGGCCGCACCCCGAGGGGGGTCTCCCCCTTGGTGCTATGATTTTGGACTGCGCCCCAGAGAGCGAGAGCTCGAGCGGGGAGCAGGCTTACGGGATCGAGAGGCGCGAGCCGACGGTGTTGTAAGTTTTCTGAGTCGCCGGGAGGCGACGCGCCGCGAGAGCCCCGGAAGGGGTGGAACGGTCGAACCTGGACAACCAAAAAAGTTTAGGAACTGACGCTTCCACTGCGTCGGTTGCTGCGGAAGGAGTGGATCAGTTGCGCGAGAGCGTAGGTGGTTGCTCCGGAAGCGCCTGTGTCCTTCGCTACCGCGGAGGGAGGCCGTCCCGGAAGGGAGGGTTGGAGCGGGATCCCCTGAGAAGGGGAGCAATGGACGAAGAGCGGTGGAGGTGTGAGGTCCCGTCAAAAGAAACAAGCGACGGGTCAAAGCGATCAAGGAGCTGAGGTGCGTTCTCACGACGCGTCGAGGTTCGGAGTGGCGCCGTTCCCCGGGAGTGATCCCTGTGGCGATGGAAGGCCCTTTGATGGTGAGACCGGTTGCGAACCGGATCTGAGATTCGGGAAAGTCACGTGTCGTGGCCCGGTGCGCTGCCCGCAAGGGAAGCGATGGTCTCCGCAAGGAGAGCGAGCCGGAAAGCGAGAGGTGCACTCTTTGAACCCAGCGCGCAAGCGATGGTGGCCCTGAGGTTGCTGTAGACGCCAGTCTGCAGGGACAGTATGAGGCAAATTCAGCTGAGGGAAGCGAGAGCTGCCCAAGAGGGTTGGATCTACAACGGAGAGTTTGATCCTGGCTCAGGATGAACGCTGGCGGCGTGCTTAACACATGCAAGTCGAACGAGCCTTCGGGCTAGTGGCGGACGGGTGAGTAACGCGTGGGAATCTGCCCTCAGGAGGGGGATAACGGCCGGAAACGGCCGCTAATACCCCATATGCCGAGAGGTGAAATGAATTTCGCCTGAGGATGAGCCCGCGTCTGATTAGCTAGTTGGTGGGGTAATGGCCCACCAAGGCGACGATCAGTAGCTGGTCTGAGAGGATGATCAGCCACACTGGGACTGAGACACGGCCCAGACTCCTACGGGAGGCAGCAGTGGGGAATTTTCCGCAATGGGCGAAAGCCTGACGGAGCAACGCCGCGTGAGGGATGAAGGCCTCTGGGCTGTAAACCTCTTTTCTCAAGGAAGAAGACATGACGGTACTTGAGGAATAAGCCACGGCTAATTCCGTGCCAGCAGCCGCGGTAATACGGGAGTGGCAAGCGTTATCCGGAATTATTGGGCGTAAAGCGTCCGCAGGCGGCCTTGTAAGTCTGTCGTTAAAGCGTGGAGCTTAACTCCATTTCAGCGATGGAAACTACAAGGCTTGAGTGTGGTAGGGGCAGAGGGAATTCCCGGTGTAGCGGTGAAATGCGTAGATATCGGGAAGAACACCAGTGGCGAAGGCGCTCTGCTGGGCCATAACTGACGCTCATGGACGAAAGCCAGGGGAGCGAAAGGGATTAGATACCCCTGTAGTCCTGGCCGTAAACGATGAACACTAGGTGTCGGGGGAATCGACCCCCTCGGTGTCGTAGCTAACGCGTTAAGTGTTCCGCCTGGGGAGTACGCACGCAAGTGTGAAACTCAAAGGAATTGACGGGGGCCCGCACAAGCGGTGGAGTATGTGGTTTAATTCGATGCAACGCGAAGAACCTTACCAGGGTTTGACATCCTGCGAATCCCTTGGAAACGAGGGAGTGCCTTCGGGAGCGCAGAGACAGGTGGTGCATGGCTGTCGTCAGCTCGTGTCGTGAGATGTTGGGTTAAGTCCCGCAACGAGCGCAACCCACGTCTTTAGTTGCCAGCATTCAGTTGGGCACTCTAGAGAGACCGCCGGTGATAAACCGGAGGAAGGTGTGGATGACGTCAAGTCATCATGCCCCTTACATCCTGGGCTACACACGTACTACAATGCTACGGACAAAGGGTTGCAAGCTCGCGAGAGTTAGCTAATCCCATAAACCGTGGCTCAGTTCAGATCGTAGGCTGCAACTCGCCTACGTGAAGGAGGAATCGCTAGTAATCGCAGGTCAGCATACTGCGGTGAATACGTTCCCGGGCCTTGTACACACCGCCCGTCACACCATGGAAGTTGGCCATGCCCGAAGTCGTTACTCCAACCCTTGTGGAGGAGGACGCCGAAGGTGGGGCTGATGACTGGGGTGAAGTCGTAACAAGGTAGCCGTACCGGAAGGTGCGGCTGGATCACCTCCTAACAGGGAGACACAACTGATCGTGATGTCTGAGCGCCGAACAAGCGAAAGCTTGGGAAGCACCTTTGTCTCAGGCCACGGTCCTGTCATCTCGAAGGTCGATCGGTACCTCAAGGTGAGCCATCAAAGCCAAGGCAGACTCCGGAAAGCTCGAAAGGGCAGGCTGGGGAAAGCCAAGGAATTTGTGATGGACTCGTTTTCAGTTCCTAAACTTTGTCTAGGTCACCCCACCAAGGGTTTTGCCAGACATCCAGCGTTTCTGATCCCTGCAGGGGGAGGAGCCATGGGTGATTGGAGGAACCACTGTCAGAGTGATTGTTCCTGGGCCATTAGCTCAGGTGGTTAGAGCGCACCCCTGATAAGGGTGAGGTCCCTGGTTCAAGTCCAGGATGGCCCATTCGTGTTTGGGGGTTTAGCTCAGTTGGTAGAGCGCCTGCTTTGCAAGCAGGATGTCAGCGGTTCGAGTCCGCTAACCTCCATCCAGCTAGGTTAAGACCACAACATGAAGCTGCATCAGGAGGACTTCTGATGGGTGAAGTGACCGGACATGTTCAGCTGAGGACTCCAGCCTCCTTTCATTCCAAGATGGTTGAAAGGAAGCTGGACTCGCTGATCACCGATTTGTAGGTTCATGTGATCATGTGCCTGTGAACTGGTGAATCAGTGCAGCCAGCAAAGAACCTTGACAACTGCATAGGTGAGTCTGGAAAAGAAAGCATCTCATGGATGCCCAGACGGACGTGGATGAATCCCGGTGACCCCGGGTGAAGGCTGCGGCTGACTGGGAGATTCTTGAGTTTAGAGCCGAGAGCTTCCAGCGTCTTTTCGCTCCGCCGAGGAGGGAAGAGTCAGATCCTGCCTTTCAAACCGCTGGGTCTTGAAGGGGACCAAAGACCGCGACGGGGAACCGCAGCGGTGGCTGGTTTCATGAAAAGCGAAAGTAGGTGAAAGCAGGAGAATGGGTCTCAACAACCCTGAACGTTGGGAGTGTTAATTGGTCAAGCTACAAAGGGCTCACGGTGGATACCTTGGCACACAGAGGCGATGAAGGACGTGGTTACCTGCGAAAAGTCTCGGGGAGCTGGAAACACGCTTTGATCCGGGAATCTCCGAATGGGGCAACCCCTAGAACGGCCACCTGAATCCATAGGGTGGCACGAGCCAACCCAGCGAACTGAAACATCTTAGTAGCTGGAGGAAAGGAAAGTAAAAACGACTCCCTAAGTAGCGGCGAGCGAACGGGGAAGAGCCTAAACCGATGGTTTCGACCATCGGGGTTGTGGGACAGCAACGTGGACCAGGGACGTTAGTGGAAGCGTTTGAAAGGCGCGCCATAGAGGGTGAAAGCCCCGTACGCGAAAGCGAAACTGGCCTAGCTGTATCCCGAGTAGCACGGAGCACGTGAAATTCCGTGTGAATCCGCGAGGACCACCTCGTAAGGCTAAGTACTCCTGTGTGACCGATAGCGAAACAGTACCGCGAGGGAAAGGTGAAAAGAACCCCGGGAGGGGAGTGAAATAGAACATGAAACCGTGAGCTTACAAGCAATGGGAGTCCTACTCATAGGATGACCGTGTGCCTGTTGAAGAATGAGCCGGCGACTTATAGGCACTGGCAGGTTAAACCGGAAATGGTGGAGCCATAGCGAAAGCGAGTCTGAATAGGGCGTTAGTCAGTGTTTATAGACCCGAACCCGGGTGATCTAACCATGGCCAGGATGAAGCTTGGGTGATACCAAGTGGAGGTCCGAACCGACTGATGTTGAAAAATCAGCGGATGAGCTGTGGTTAGGGGTGAAATGCCAATCGAACCCGGAGCTAGCTGGTTCTCCCCGAAATACGTTGAGGCGTAGCGTCTAGTGCTATAGCAGGGGGGTAAAGCCACCGTTTCGGTGCGGGCTGCGAGAGCGGTACCAAATCGAGACGAACTCTGAATACCCTGTGTGAAACTAGGCAGTCAGACTGTGGGGGATAAGCTCCATGGTCGAAAGGGAAACAGCCCAGACCGCCAGCTAAGGTCCCCAAATCAACGCTCAGTGATAAAGGAGGTGGGATTGCCCAGACAACCAGGAGGTTTGCCTAGAAGCAGCCATCCTCAAAGGAGTGCGTAATAGCTCACTGGTCGAGCGATCCTGCGCCGAAAATGAACGGGGCTAAGCGTTGTACCGAAGCTGCGGATTTAACTTGTTAAATGGTAGGGGAGCGTTCCATGTGGGGCGAAGCGTTAGCGTAAGCGGGCGTGGACTGCATGGAAGTGAGAATGTCGGCTTGAGTAGCGAAAACATGGGTGAGAATCCCATGCCCCGAAACCCTAAGGGTTCCTCCGGCAGGCTCGTCCGCGGAGGGTTAGTCAGGACCTAAGGCGAGGCCGAAAGGCGTAGTCGATGGACAACAGGTCAACATTCCTGTACCTGTCATGTTTTGGGAAGGGGGACGGAGAAGGCTAGCCCAGCCAGATGTTGGTTACTGGTTCAAGCGTTCGAGGCGTTGAGAAGTGGCGAAAACACTTTGAGCTGAGGCGTGAGTACGAGCTGCTACGGCAGCGAAGTGGGTGATGTCAAGCTTCCAAGAAAAGCCCTATACCCGTTAAGGCATGACGGCCTGTACCCGAAACCGACACAGGTGGGGTGGTAGAGAATACCGAGGGGCGCGAGGTAACTCTCTCTAAGGAACTCGGCAAAATGGCCCCGTAACTTCGGGAGAAGGGGTGCCACCGCAAGGTGGTCGCAGTGAAGAGGCCCAGGCGACTGTTTACCAAAAACACAGGTCTCCGCTAAGTCGCAAGACGATGTATGGGGGCTGACGCCTGCCCAGTGCCGGAAGGTTAAGGAAGCTGGTCAGCGTAAGCGAAGCTGGCGACTGAAGCCCCGGTGAACGGCGGCCGTAACTATAACGGTCCTAAGGTAGCGAAATTCCTTGTCGGGTAAGTTCCGACCCGCACGAAA